>NZ_AHZC01000070.1 GCF_000247475.1 Rhizobium sp. PDO1-076
ATGTGCGGCACGGCTCTCAGCCAAACGATCGGCAGTATCGCTACAACATCACAAAGGCGGTGCGGCAAATGTCTGAGGCACTATGCGTCGAATAAACGGGTCGAGCACAAGTCTGGCGGGCAATCTCCCCCCTTGAGGGGGAGATGTCGGCGTAGCCGACAGAGGGGGGTGCCCCAAAGCGCAGTCCCAAGCCGCCAGCGCGCCGTTCGCCGCCTACATCGCCGCCGTCACCGCCGCGCCAATCTCGTAATCCGCCGCATACCGCTCCTCGCGCAGCGGCTTCACCCGGTCGATGCTGTCCTGATAGAGGGGATGCGCCTTGTAGGCGGCCAAGGCTGCGGCATCGTCGAATTCGCCGTAGACGACGAGGTCGATGCCTTGGTCGAACTGGTCGGTCTTCACATTGGTGCCGATTTCCAGCCGGTTTGCATGCGGAATGCCGGTCAGGATCGACAGCCCCGCCTGCACCGCCTCGAGATTTTCCGGCCGCACGGTGAAGAAGACGATATGGCGGATCATGGCGAGCTCCCGGCAACAGATCAATGCTGCGGCGCGATAGCATGGCCGGCGCGCCCGCTCAATGCCGCGCCCGCTCAATGCCGCACCGGGTCGACAGCAGCCTCACAGCCCCGCCCGGATCGCCGCGTCGAACAGCCTCGCCGTCGCGGCCACCTTGCCGGCCCGCTCCAGCCCGTTGATGATCCGGCGTGCGCCGGTCCAGTCGGCCTTCTGGCCGTCGAAATAGTCTTTCAGCCGATGGCCCGTGAATGTGCCCTCGGTCATGCCGGCCAACATGATCGCCACCGCCACGTCAGGCCGCAGCGCCAGATCGGGATCGGCGACGAGATCGACACCCGTCACCCGGCTCATCGCCGCATAATTGGCCTTGTGCGTCAGTTGCACCAGCCCCCGTCCCAGCCAGCTCTTTGCGTCCGCATCGCGCCGCCAGTAGGGCGTCGCCACCCAGGGCAGCCGGCCGCCGCGCCAGGCGCGTTCCAGGATGGCGATCGCTTCGTCGTCTGTTGCCGCCAGCGTCTCGCGCACCGGCTGCATCCTTGCCGCCGTCTCGTGATGGGCGGTGGCCAGCATATAGGCAAGGCAGCGCGGATCGCCCCAGCCGCGCCGCTCGAACCGGGTGAGAATCGCCTCCATGCCCGCCACCTGATCAGCCGTCAGCCGGCCGCCGAACACGGCAGCGCGGACGCCGGCAAAGAACGTCTTTCTGGCGATCGGCATGGCGATCCCTCACTTCTGGCGGGTGAAAAAATGGCGAAGGTCAAGGGCGCGCAGGTGGGCCTGAAAAAATCTGCGGATTTAAACCGATTGAAGAAAATTCAATCGTTTAAAGGGGCATCGGCCCATATTTACAAAGATTTAACACTGTGGAACCTTCCGCTCACAAGGACGTTTGAGGCACAGACTTCCAACGCGAGGAGGATAGACATGCAGACGAATACCGCTTCCCAGACCAAGGCCCCGGCCGTATCAGCCACGTCATCGGCGCCTATTCCGGCCCATGTGCTGGAACGCCTGGAAAACGAATGGCGCCAGATGCGCGCAAGCTCGTCCCAGCCGTCTACCGCTTCGAAATAAGCGATCCACCGCTCAAGTTTCACATCAAGTCCCAGACCGGCGCCGAAAGACGCCGGTTTTGTTTTGCCCTGTTTTGTTTTGCCCGCGCCGCCAGCCCCACCCGCTCTTCTCCCCGTCAAGATGGGGAAAAGATGCCGGCAGGCAGATGAGGGGCAGACACCCACACGAACACCGAAACCAAAGCCTCCCGCTCAGATCCCCCGGATGCGCGGCTCGCCGACGCCCTCCAGCAGAAGCGCCGTCAGCGCCCAGACGAGTGCGTCGAGCCGGTCGGGCGAACGGCCGCTGCTCAGGCCATCCGGGCCGAAATCGCACATTTCATCTTCTGTTACCTAACTTATTGTTTTTGCTACCGTCTTGTTTTGCATTTTTAGATTGTTTTGCAATTCGCGCTTCTTGCTCGGTCTGGAGCATCTGCCGGACGCCGGCTTTCGCCGAAGCTTTCCTATCCACGTTGCGGCTGTAGCGCTCGACCATGGCGGGCGACATGCCGACGATGTCGCAGATCTGGGGAACGGTCATGCCGCCCGCTCGATAGCGCCCTACGGCGGTAGCCCGGAGGCCATGGAGTGTCAGGCCTGCCAGACCGGCGATCTTGTCGCGCTGCGCGGCGAAGTGCTTGGAAAAGAGCTTGCGGGTGTATGGCTTGCCATCGGCCCGCCCCCCTTGCTGTCGCAAAAGGGGACCATCAACCGTTGTCCAGCCAGCCATTTCCGTCTCCAGCTCCGGCAAGATGGGGCAGAAAATGGGAACCTTCCGCTTCTGGGTGATGATCTCAAACCCGCCGTCATCGATATGGTGCGGGCAGAGCCGAACCACATCGCTCCCGCGCATTCCGCTGTAGCGGTAGAGAAAGAACCCACGACGAACAGCGCCTGTCAGCTTCGCCTCGGCGATCGCCAGTTGCTCCGCCGTCCAGGGCATATGGCCAGCCTCTGCCTTGTGCGCAGTCAAGCCCTCGGTGATCATCACGGCAGAGTATTCATGCTTTCTGAGCCACTTCCCGAACGAACGCATGGCCGACAGAAAGTTGTTCGCGGCACCTGGTATGGCATCCATGCTATGGAAAAGCGCCTCGACGTGCCGCGCCTTCAGGCCTGCAGGCGAGAGCGCTCCCCAAGCCTTCCGCGCCGGCCTTACCGATTGCTCATAGAAAAGTGCCGAACTGGGTTGGATGCCCTTCTTTGCGCGAACATCGATCAGCCATTTATCAATGGCTGAATCGACGGTGAGCGGCGGCAGCGCGTTGTCTTCGCCGAGCAAAGCTCTGTATGCCGGCCAAAATTCAGGCGCCCGGATGTCCGGAAGCCGATGGCGAGGGCCGGGGTTTTTCGTCCCCCGGCCCTTCTGGAAATAATAGTAGGGCTTGCCGCGCGACACTTGCGCCCAGACATAATCCGGAAGCTCTATAGAACCAGCTCTACGCTTTCGTCGCATTGAGTGCCCCCAGCATGTATGGGTCCGCTTTCGGAACCTGAGAACTGCTGCCCTCACCTCCCATAAGGCCCTGAATGTCGCTCCACTTCCAACGCACTGTGCCGGTCGACAGTTGTATCGGAGGAGGTAGCGTGCCGCGTTTCACCATTGAACGGACGTTGCTTTCCGACATGTCCAGTTCGCGGGCAAGCGTGGCGATGGAGACGAAGGATGGCGGGCGGGAACCGTTGATTGCCTTCGCCATCCTCATCCCCTCCACCGATTTCTCAACTCACCTTGAGCCAAGTCGATCTTTGTTTGCACCAGGTCGAGACGCTCTCGGATCACGGCGATTGAACAGCCAAGGTCCAGGAACTCCTGGATTTGTTTGCTGTCGCTCGCCTCCTCGGCAAAGTATTCGAAGCTTATCTGCATGAGGCGCGACAGTGCTTCAGCTTCGCGCAACGCGTCAAAGGCAACACTCAAATTGTCTTGAACGTCCATCATATCCCTGCCCCTTCGCCGAGTTTGCGAATGATCGGCAGCGTTTCGGCGCTGTAGATCTGGCGCGGACCAACCTTGTTTTCGCCGTTCCACCAGGCCGCTGCATAAATCCAGCAGCCGTCCATATCCGACCATATGAGATCGACCCAAAAAGGGTGTTCGCCGTGCCCTTGCCTCAAGAGATAGAGCCCATTGCCTGACCATTCGCCTCGCGGATACCGGGTGGTGAAGATGATTGTGCGGTCGCCGGTGTCCTCGCTCGTCACACGCGTCACTTCGATTTTGCAACTCTCGTTCATTTTCAGAAGTATGGCCCTGAGCTGCGCGACACAGACCGACAACTGCGCATCGAGGCTCAGACTGTCGTCAACATCGACGGCTTGAGGCTGTCGAGGCGGGGCAATGGAATGTCCCGCCTCGACGAATGCCACGGCAGGCAAAGTTGCAGCGGAGCCGGCGGCAGCGATGGCTATGAATGCGCGGCGAGAGAGTATATGGCTACCGGTCATGGCGAGCCTCCGCATCATTCAGCGTCTCGCGGGCATTGAGCAGGATTTGCAGAGTGCTTGAGGTGACGTCGGCCATTGACGTCACGTCGCCTTCCTGGTGGTAGTCGCCGGCCCTCATTGCCAGGTGAAGAACCCGAAGAAGGTCAATTGCCATGTCGACGTGGTCCAGCGCCCGTGTTTCATGAAGCTGAGGGCAGACCATTGCCAAAATGACAGATGGTGTAATATGGTCTTTATGCATTTGGATACCTTTCTGGGTATTTAGGAAAAGGGCGAAGTCGGTTCTCAGGCCGTGACTTCGCCCTTTTTCGTTTCCTTCATCTCCATCAGCCCTACCTCGATCAGCCGCCGCAATGCCTTTGCGCGCGAGCCAATTCGGTTGTCGAAACGATAATCATCAATCTGCTGCAGGAGCGACGGTTCAAACATGACGGGAACCCGTTCCGTTTTTCGTTCTGTCATCTTCACCTCCATGAGTGCGAGTTGCATCCATTGGATTTTTGACACAAGTGGCACATGGGTGCAAGTAGCACTCATTGCATTTTTAGGTGCAACTTGCCATCACTGCGATATGAGCGAAGAAACGAAGTATCCGAGCCAACTTGCTGAACGCTTTCAGATCCGCATGCCTGACGGCCTGCGTGACGAAATTAAGATTTCCGCGGATCTCAATGGAAGGTCGATGAACGCTGAAATTGTCCAGCGCCTCAGGCAATCCTACCAAATGCCGAGCCCGGATAAACTGGTCATTGCCCTTCCGGATGAGGTGCAACGATCAGTCGAAATCGATGCAATCGCCCGCGACATGACGGAATCGGATCTAGTTGCGGAAATTCTGAGTGCGAAATACGCACCGGGTAGTGACCACGTCCGCACGCTTGATCGTCTTCAGGAAGAGATTCTAAGAAACGCTGACCTGAGAGACCAAGTCGCGGAAACAAGGGAAAGGCTGGAGCGCGACTTTGTGCTCTACTATGGCAAAGCGGTTCAGCTCAACCAATTTGCAAAAATGGTGACGAACAGCAATGCCGTTCCTGAGTTCATCCGATCAGCCGCAACCGAGCTGGAGATGCTAACAAGCTCGGAACTTACAATGCTACGCCGCCGATATGAAGAAGGCCTGTTCTGGGTTGAAAGACGCGACCTGGAAAAACGAAATTCGAAAGAAGCTGCGACCATCGAAACAGACCCGTTCGCGAGCGTCGATCTAAGTGCCGAGGGTGTTGAAGCGATGCTCGATCAGCTCGACCGCGAACTTGAAAGTGCGCAAATGAGGGGCACGGCGGAAAGCTCCAAACCTGGTTGGGATTGGAACGTGGACCAGGCGGACCCGCCAACGCCGGTTCAAAAGCCGAAAAGCGACCGCGCGAAGAAGGCCTGAAGCTGAGGCGGGGAGTTTATGAGCCGACAAGGTAAGCTATTTGTCGTTGCGGCGCTGTTCTTTGCGCTGGCGATCAATCTCATTGTCTATCACAAAGTAATCATCGACTGGATAACGTGCCTTCAGTCGGATCAGATCCGCAATTGGCTCGGCGCCTTGAGTGGTTGGGCCGCAGCGCTGGCTGCCGTCATTACCATTCGTGTGATGTTGCTCACCGATCGAAATGTCAATCGGCGCCACATGCAGTTACTTTCTCGGCAGGATCGAGAAGCAACCGTTCGGGCCGAGCGCTTCCTGAATCCGAGCTACACGGAGCTTGATGCTGTCGACAAATGGGCCAATCTCCTTGTCCCGCAAATAAGGGGTGATTTTAGAATTGAGCGAGATGCTATGGAGTACATCCTCAACCGGACGGGACAAGTTGTCACTCGCTCCCAGTTTTTAGCAGGCGAGTACATGTTGGATGGAACTGCAGCGGCAGCCTTGGTGCAAATTCAGACTGCACTACCTGAGGCAATGCGAATTTTCGGCCTTATTACAAATCCCGGCATTCCCCTGTTCGATGAACAGTCCAATAGAGCGCTCGGCATCCAAATGCGGGAGCTGGCGGTGGGGAGAATGTGCTTGCTCGCGGGTATGCGCAAGCTCGCGGAGGAATATCAAATCACTCTTGAGCACGGAGCAGAGCCCACTCGGCCGATGACCTTAAGCTTGGAAGCCACCGGGTCACTCCATCATTCTTAAGCGATAGTGGACGAGTGAACGACCGCCGCTGCCATCGTCCGACATGGATTGAAGGATGTCAGAGCTTCGCGGAACGCCTCAGCACTCGGCTGATTGCTTATTGCGAGCTTCAGGGTTCCGTCGCAGTGTTTCACCGGCATGGCACGCTCAAGAATGTAATCGAATCCATATATGATCTCGATTGCCAGCATGCACATCTCAAAAGAGATGACTGCGTTCGATACGGCTTCCCACTGCTCAGGACGCTGTGTACGGAATGCGTCGACGAAACGCTTGTCCCCTGAAAGCAGAACCCGCCCTTCCGGCTCGTTGATGAGGATAGCCGCAAGGACATGTTCACCACCGTCGATGCCGTCGACATCCGCCAGCACCTTGTAACCCTCGGACGCGTAAATGGCCTCAATGAGATCATCAGTCAAAGCAGGCACTACTGCGACAACGGCTTGCGCTCGAGTCACCGCCGCGTCTGGATCGACCTCTTTCAACATCTGTGTGATTTTTCGGCGGTTTGCCCGCTCGCTGCTAGTCGACTGCAACCGATAGGGCTGTGTAATGCCCAGTGCGTCCACGGCTTCAAACCATAGATTGCAGCAACAAAGCTTGAGAAATACGTCCCTGTCAAACAATCCAATCACAGCGATGTCCTACAGCAGTGACAGTTTCTCGAGATACTCGATACTGTCGTCTCTGAGGGCATCGACATCGATGTGCTTCTGCAGGGCAAGCCGGCACGTTTCTGCAGCGGTGCTCTCCGCTGGGAGTGCTTTCAAAGCAGCTTGTCCCAGTCCGTACGGCTTCTTTCCGCCGACGAGAGAGTTGTGAACGGCATTGAGGATCACATAGCCAGGGCTCATACCATGA
This sequence comes from Rhizobium sp. PDO1-076, assembly GCF_000247475.1. Lineage (GTDB taxonomy): Bacteria > Pseudomonadota > Alphaproteobacteria > Rhizobiales > Rhizobiaceae > Allorhizobium. Next base: position 7,009 of record NZ_AHZC01000070.1, read on the forward strand.
GCACGAGCATAGGCGAGTGCGATCTCGGCCAACTCGGGCGCTCTCGGAAGCGGTTGTCCCAGGCGGACTTCCTTGCCTCCCGGTGCAAGAACATGCGTCGAGTATCCGTTGGCTTCTTCTTCCTGTTGGTCACGTCCACCGCCATCAACATCAACGGTGTCGTCAACGATGGCCTCGCCATCATGCTCAGGAAGATGTCCTTTGGCGATGTGACCGAGTTCGTGAGCGAGAACAAAAAGCAGCCAATCAGGATGAGGTACCCGCTTGGTCAGAATGATGACCGGACGACCAGCAACGAAAGTCACCATCCCTTCCATCTTCCGGCCTTGGACAGGCATGTTGGGAAGGTAAATGACAGGAATCCCAAACGACCAGCAGGCGTTGAGCAATACAGGTAGATCGACCCACGTTTTGTTCGTCGTCTTTAGAACGGCCGCGCGAAAATCGCTTGGATTCTCTGGGATACCCATCCACTTGGCCGTAGTGGCCTTGGCGACCAGACGAGCACAAGCGGTCGCAACACCGCGCGCTGCTATGACTTGATCGAGAGCAGTCCCGACGGTTGTTTTGAAGCATGCAGCAGGAAGGTTTCGGTTCGCGAGTTGACCGTTTTCTCTAACCTCAAGACCTGCATTTCGAGACAGGAAAGTTTTAAGTTCGAGAACGCCAGAATTGCTGTCGAAGGCAGTGTCGGCCCAGTCTGGCAACATACCCTTGAGGGACTTCCACTCAAGACCAAGCCCCGATAGCTCAGTGCGGAGCTCTCGTTCAAGTTTTGCGGGCGTGGATTGCGCTAGAATCAGTGGGGCATCCTCCAGTTAGTAGTGGTAAGCCTTACAAATAGTATCTCAAGTTGTGAAGACCAGATTATGTCTCACACATCTTTAATTTATTGTACGACCTCGCGCCTCGCAGAGGCACCAGGCTCACTAAGGTAGATTGAACTCCTCCAATAATACCCGGTTGCAACGAAAATCTTTCTTGCGCCATCGTAGCACTGATCCGCGGTCAGTCCTAACCAGCACCGTCGTCTCGTGCCGAAAAGCTCGTTGTTCATACCGATAGCCCGGAGTTGAAGCGCGTTTTTTCAACGGCATAGCGAGACTACGCGATTTGGCCGAAATGTCGAAGGCTTGGACCTTTCTTCGGGTGGGAGCTTCCCATCGCGCGCAATGCGGCGCGATAGCGTTACCACAATTAAGGCATCAGAAACCAACACAGCATTCGACCGCTTCCCACTTTGCGTCAGCCTCTAAATGCTCGCGCAATCGAGCCAAGAGCTGCTCTCCCAGCTCCCGAACCTGAACCGTATGCGGCGTCCACGCCCCATTGATTTTTCAGTTGCAGCGGCTTGAT
>NZ_AHZC01000069.1 GCF_000247475.1 Rhizobium sp. PDO1-076
AGCATAAGCTCCCCGCTGGGCCGGGCGCGATAGGCGCGTGCGGCGCGAACCAGGAAGTCGGTCACCCGCGAGTTTGCGTTTTCTTCTGCCGTCGGCTGAGCAGCCCCGATGCCGAGTTTTTCCATCAGCCAGAGCGTCGCGTTGAACTCTTTCAGGAAAACGACAGGTTTGATGCGGCCCGACAGCAGTTTGCTCACGAAATAGCCGACCCGCTTGTAGCGTCTTTCCAGGTTCCACAGACGCTGGCGCAACTTCGGTTGTGCGCGGAAGTAGCCGGGCGCCCAGGCATCGATAATGGCGGTGAAAGCAACGTCGACACCGGCTTTGCGCAATTGCCGTGCAACTTCAACAGCCAAAACGCCATTGACGCACAATCCGACAATCGCAACCGGACCATGACGTTTGTCGATCTGCATGGCCGCGATAGCCTGTGCCGCAATCTCTTCGAGTGATGCGTCTAATGCAGTCTCTTCGTCAGACGCACCGAACATGTTGACGTTATGCACCGAGATCGCATCGTCGAGCGCATTGGCCAGCCGATAGTAGAGGAACGGATGGTTCAAGGTATAGACCGTGCAGGGTCCGGTTCCGGTCTTGTAGGTATTGATCTCCCAGGAAATGCCGGGTGACGATGCCGGAGGCGACGGTTCGACAGTGATGCCGCCGAACAGGGTTTGCGTGAAGCCCTTCAGGGTCGGCTCCTTGAACAGCAGAGCAAGCTCGGGCTTGATCCCGAATTTGTCTCTGACGGTGGAAAGCATGCGCAAGGCAAGCAGGGAATGGCCGCCCAGTGCAAAGAAATTTCCGTCCGGCTCGACTTTTTCGACATCAAGCACGTCGGCCCAGATCTCGCCCATCCGCGAAATCCGGTCAGACGCAGACAGAGCCGCCGGATCTTCCGGTGCAAAGGTCGTTTCGTCGTCAGCGGCAGGTTGCGGCTGCTTACGGGCAATGTTGATCACCGGAGCGTCAGGCAAGCGCGTTTCGGGTTTACCCGGCCGCTCAAGTGCAGCCCCGGAGGAGAGAGGCGCCATCGGATTGCTCAAGGCCTGCTCATAGACATCCTGCCACAGCTGCAGCAGGCGCTCGATCGTGCTCTTTTCGAACAGGTCCGTGTTGTATTCGACCGACATGCGCCAGCCAGACGGGCGTCCGACCATGCCGAAACTGATGTCGTAGATGACGCCGGGCGACTGCGACGGCGCGCTGATCAGCTCGAAGTCGCCGTAGTGGCGATCTTCCAGGAAAGCCTTGGACAGATTGAAGTTCACCGAAATCAGCGGATTGCGGGAAGGATCGCGGACGGGATTGACGAATTCGACCAGTTTGTTGAACGGCATGCGCTGGTGATTGACGGCGGCCGTCACCGTTTCAGTCGCCGTTCGAAGATGATCCTCGAACGTGGTCTGTGGCTGCACCGGCAGGCGCAGGACCATGTTGTTGATGAACACGCCGATCATCGGCTCCAGGTCGGATTGTTCGCGTCCGGCGATCTGCGTCCCGAACAGGATATCCTCAGCGCCGGTGAAACGATGAAGCGCCGCACTGACGACGGCAACGCCGTAGGCATAGAGCGATACCTTGTGGTCACGCGCCGCCTTTTCAATACGTTCGCCAAACTCCAGTCCCTTGACCGCCGACAGGATATTGCCGTTGGTGCTCTTGACCAAGGATCGTGGATGATCGCTGACCAGTTCGAAATATGGCGCGCCGACCAGTTTCTCTTGCCAGAAGGTCTTTTCCGCCTCGAAGCCATAACTGGACAGGTATTCCTGCTGCCACAAGGCAAAATCGCCATATTGCAACGGCAGTTCCGGCAAGTCCGGCACCCGACCGGCGTCGATCGCGGATGCGATCTCGCCAAGCTCACGCCCCAGCACGCGAATGGACCAGCCATCGAAGCAGGTTTGATGGGCTGTGATCAGGATGAAGGCGCGATTGTTCTCGACCATCAGCAGGGCGACGCGGAAGAGCCCGCCCTTGCCAAGGTCAAACGGGGCTGACGCCGTCTCTTCGCCGATCGACAGGATACGCTGCTCGCGCTGATCGGCCGGCATGTTGCGCAGGTCGATCACCGACATCTTGAAATCGACGGCATCGAGCACCTGCTGATAGGGGCGGCCGCGCCGTTCGACAAAGCGTGTCCGCAGGATTTCGTGGCGCTGGATGATCTTGCGGAAAGCCGCCTCGATCGTTGCCGTCTTGAATGCACCACGGATTTCCCACCGGACGGCGACGTTGAGCGCCGGGTTTCCCGGCTGGAGCTGATCGAGGACCCAGCACCTCAATTGGGTTTGCGTGCAGGGAAACTCGCCGATGACCTTTGCGTCTGTCGCAGGGAAAGCGGTCGTATTTTCAATCTGGTTCATCACAGGCTCTCAATCCGGCGACGGGCGCCGTTGCGGAAATCGGAAAGAGACGGGATCTGATAGGTAGTGGCGACAGCTGGAGCTTCCTCCTGCTCTTCCGCATAGGCTGCCAGTTCGGCAATCGAGGGATGGCGAAGCAGATGCTTGGCCTCCAGCGGCAGTCCGGCATCCAGCATCCGGGCTGCGATGCGGAAGATCACCAGCGAATCCGCACCCAGCGAATAGAGATTGTCCTCGACCCCCAGGCTCTCGATATCGAGCACGCCTTTCCAGATCCCCCACAGCTTTTCTTCCATGGGTGTGCGCGGCTTGATCTTCACAACTGCCTGTTCAACGTCGCTGCGACGGATATCGCGTGCTGTCAGGGTCTTACGGTCGAGCTTTCCATTTGCCGTCTGCGGCAATTCGGTTTCCAGTGACCAGATGCTTGGAACCATATAGGCCGGCAACTGCGCCCTGACCCTGGTGGCCAGTTGCAGGCTGTCTGCAGCCGGCGTGCCGGGTTCGGCGACGAAATAGCAGACCAGGACAAGATCGCCTTTGCCGTTGCGTGCGCCGACCACGGCGCATTGGCGCATGCCAGGCACCTGGGAAATCACCGTTTCGATGTCACCCAGCTCGATGCGGAAGCCACGCAGCTTGATCTGGTTGTCGCGGCGACCCAGCAATTGCAGCGAGCCATCCGCCAGCCGCTTGCCAAGGTCACCGGTCTTGTACAGGCGCTGCGCGTGGCCGGTGCCGATATCGCGTTCGACGAAAGCAGCCTCGGTGAGGTCCGGCCGCTCGAAGTAGCATTGAGCGAGACCATCGCCGCCAATATAAAGCTCGCCGGTGACGCCGACCGGGCAAAGCCGGCCATCAGCACCCAGGATGTGCAATTGGGTATTGGCAATCGGGTGCCCGATTGTGATCGGTGTATCCTCATCGGCAATCCGGGCGACCGAAGACCAGATCGTCGTCTCGGTCGGACCATACATGTTCCACAACTCGCCTTGCATGCCGGACAGCGTGCGAGCCAGCGCCTTCGGCAGGGCTTCGCCACCGCAGAGTTTCTTCAGCGGCATCGACCCGTCCAGGCCGGCCTCGACCAGCATCTGCCAAAGCGTCGGCGTCGCCTGCAGGACGGTTGCTCCGCTCTCCTTGACCAGACGCACCAGGCCGAAGCCGTCCTCCACCTGGGCACGGTCTGCAATCACGACCTGTCCGCCTGCAATCAGCGGCAGATAGAGTTCAAGGCCGGCGATATCGAAAGATAGTGTCGTCACGGCAACCAGAACGTCCTTGGCGTTAAAGCCCGGCTCACGCGCCATCGACTGGAGAAAATTGGTCAGGGCACGGTGCGAGATCGCGACACCCTTGGGCGTGCCCGTCGAACCCGAGGTAAAGATCACATAGGCAGTGGTCTCGGTATCGGACGGTAGCGCTTCGAGTGTCGAGCCTGAATGGGCCGCGATGGCGTCTGCATCCTTGTCGAGGCGGATGACGGTGACCGTATCGGCAACAAGTCCCGCAGCAACCGCGCTATCGCAAACCAGGGCCGTCGGCTGTGCCGTCGTCAGCGTCTGGCGCAGCCGTGTTTCGGGATGGCCCGGGTCGAGCGGAACATAGGCGTGCCCGGCCTTCATGATGCCGATCAATGCGGCCAGCATATCGAGTGAACGATCGGCCAGAAGCGCGATGCGCTGCCCCTGACCCGGGACAAGCGAGCGGACATGACGCGCGAACTGGTTCGAGCGCTTGTCAAGCTCGGCATAGGTCACCGCCCGGTCGCCGTGGCGGGCTGCAACGGCGTCGGGAAACTGTATGGCATTGTCCGAAAACAGCGAGAAAGCGAACTGGTCACCATCATAGTCTGCGGCACTCTGATTGAGCCCTTCGGCCAGCCATTTGGTTTCATCCGAAGACAGGACCTCCAGTGATGCAACAGGTCGTTGCATGTCCTGCGCAAGGGCTGTGACGAGCGTGGCTAAATGGCCGATCCAACGATCAACAGTGGTGCGGTCCAGGACGTCGGCATTGTAGTCGACGTCGATCCGGATGCCGTCGGCCCCCTCGATCATGTTGAGGAACATGTCGAAATTCGAAAACGCCTTCGGGTTCGGCACGATCTTCGCATCAAGACCGGCAAACTCCGCATTGGCAGCAACCCGCTCAAGATTGAACTGGATGCCGGTCAGCGGCAGACGGCGGGGATCCCGCTTGACACCCAGTGTCTTGACCAGCGTGCCATAGGTGTAGTCCTGATGCTCGAAAGCCTTCAGGACAAGCTGTTGCGTCGCCTTCAGGTGGTCTTCGAACGAGACGGAGGCATCGACCATCTGGCGCAGCGGCAGGAGGTTGACGCAGTGCCCAACTAGGATCTTGTCTTCCAGCAGGCTCTGGCCGGCCGAAGGAATGGCGATCACCACATCGGGTTCGCCTGAAAGACGGGCCAGCATGACCTGAAGCGCAGCCAGCATGGTGGAGAAGAGCGTGGCACCGGATCGGGCACCGCGTTTCTTGATCTGCTTGCACACATCGGCGGAAATCATCGCGGTGCAGGTACCACCGGCGAAGCTCTTGTGATCAGGATGGGGCCTGTCGAACGGCATATCCGCAGGCTCGGGCAGAACCCTGTACTGCTCCTGCCAGAAACGCGCAGTCTCACGGCTGACATCATCCTTGGGCGCAAATTTCGTCGCATAGTCGGCGAAGGACAGTGCAGGTTCGAATTCGGCCGCTTCCCCCCGCAAGGCAGCGGAATAAGCCGCAGACAATTCGTTGATGATCACGTTCAGCGACCAGCCGTCGCAGATGATGTGATGTGCCGTAAAGACAAAGACATGCCTGTCTTCACCCAGTCGCACCAGATAGCCTCTGGCAAGAGGTCCATGCACCAGATCGAATGGGGTGACAGCATCCCTTTCGATCAAGGAACCGAGGAGCGCGTCTGAATCGGCATCCTCGGACAGGTCAAGGACCTCGACCGGCAATACAAAGTCCGGCGTGAAGCGGAACCGTTCGCCATTGCGATCAAAGCGGATGTGCAAGGCGTCATGGCGATCGACCACCGTCCTCAACGCTGCCAGAAAGGCCTGGCTGTCGAACACGCCGTTCAGCGCCAGAGACAGCGATTCATTGAAGGAGCATGAGGCTTCATCGCCAGCCTGTGCGGCCAGCCAGATTTCCGACTGGGCCTCGGTCAGGGCTGCACTTTCGGGCCTTTCGGCCTTTGCGGGTGCCGCCACGGCGATCGCCTTGGGCGGACCGGCAAGCTCGCTCTGGCCTTTCGGCGTAAAGATGCCGACACATTGCAGAGCGTCGATCGCATCGCGGAATGCCCGCGCAATGGTCTTGAAATCTTCTTCGGTATGCGCCGTGGTCAGGAAGCACGGATAGCCGTCCTGGATATGGATACCGTTCATCCGGAGATAGGGGTAGAACAGGCCGCCAAGCGGATCCTGGCTGCTGAAGTCGGTGACAAACCAGCTCTTGTAGCCGCGCAGGCTCGGCGCGATGCCACGCTTGACCAGCTCGGCATTGATTTCCTCGACCAGCGCTTCGGTCCGGGGTGCGACGCGGCTGTAAAGCGCCGAGCCCTCGCCCTTGATGTGATGGAGCACGGCTTTCGCGGCGGCCAGAACCACCGGATGGCGCACGAACGTTCCGGCAAAGAAGGTCGGAACGACATTCGGCACGGAATCGTCACCATAGGTCCAGTGTCCACCATCGAGCGCGTCCATGAACCGGCTGGTACCAGTGAGAACGCCGATGGGCATCCCACCGCCGACAACCTTGCCAAAGGTCGCCATGTCGCCCTGGATGCCCCAGATCGCCTGCATGCCGCCCGGATCGACGCGGAAGCCGGTCACGACTTCATCAAACACCAGGGCACACTCTGCCTCGGTGGCGATCTGGCGAAGGCTGCGCACGAATTCCTGCGGGCGCAATTCCGGATGGCGGCTCTGGATCGGCTCGATGATCACCGCAGCCAGATCCTGCGCATTGACGCGAATCCAGTCGAGGCTTTCGTCACTGCCATAGGGCAGGACCACCATGTTACCGACGGAGCCGGACGGAATGCCGGCGGCGATCGGAAGTGCCACCGGCTCCTTTGTACGGGCGCGTCCCTTGACCAGAACCTCGTCGAACTGGCCGTGATAGTCATTGGCAAACACCACGATCCGGTCACGACCTGTGACGGCGCGTGCAAGCCGCATGGCGGCCATCACGGCCTCCGAGCCCGTGTTGCAGAAGGTGACGCGCTCATGGCCGGTCATTTCGCTGATAAGCGCGGCAACCTCGCCGGCAAGCGGCGTCTGCGGACCGATGGCGAAACCGGCATCCATCTGTTCCTTCATCGCATCGACGACGAAGTCGGGTGCGTGACCGAATGCGGTCTGGCCGAAGCCATTGACCAGATCGATGTATTCGTGGCCATCAATGTCCCAGATACGCGCGCCCTTGGAGCGGTCACTGACGACGGGGAAGGTCATCTCCTTCCACTCGGCGCGGAAACCGGATGCTGTGCGCGGATCGGCAAGACGCTTGCGGTGCTCCTGCGTATAGGCTTTCGATCCCTTGTTCCTGTTCGAATAGGCAAGGATCAGATCGTTGAGGAAGGCTTCCTTTTCAGGCGACAGTTCGGCCTTCGTCGCAGCAGAACCCTGCTGGTAGCGCCGATAGCGCTCGCCACCGATCTCCGTCGCGCTTTCGCTGACCGATACGGCACTCGTGGAGAGAGCCATTGCCGGGGTCGTGCTGGAAGGCACAGTCCCGGTTGGCTGCGCGGCAACTGGGGCAGCAGCTGCGAGCAATGCCGGGGCCGCTGGCTGCGCGGCAACTGGGGCAGCAGCTGCGAGCAATGCCGGGGCCGCGGTCACCTGAATCGGTTGGCCGGCGCCCTGAAGCAACTGCAGTTGCTGGGCAAACAGCGTCTGGGCGAGTGCCAATTGTGATTGCAGAACGGCTTCTAGACTGCCATCGACGGCTGCACCGCGCGCAATGGTCGGCAGAGGCATCGGTGCAGCGACCGGAGCCGGCGCAATGGGGGCCGGTGTCATGGAAACCGGAGATGCAACCGGTGTCGCAATTTCCACAGGCGCTGTTTCAGGTGGCAGCGCATTGTCGAGATACCGCGCGAGAGCGGCGATCGAAGGAATGTTGCTCAGCAGTTCCCGGAAGGAAATCTTCACGCCATACTGCTTGTCGATCTTTTGCGCGAACTGCCCGATGAACAGAGAATCAAAGCCGAGTTCGAGGAAACTGTCATTGCGGTTGCCGGCTTCAAGCACTTCACCAGACATGTCGCTCAACAGCGTCAGAAGCGACGTCTCAAGTCCGGGGACACGGTCTGCGATGGCGATTGTGCTGATAGCATTCATGGTTTCCACCTCACTGTTTACAGGTAACTCGCTTATGATGGTCTCGGATGCCGCCGTGACCCGGACCGGCTGAGCCGCACGGGCGCGGCGAACCGAGGGTGGGGCATCAATCCAGTGTCGTTGACGCTGGAAAGGATAAGTCGGCAGCGGCAGGATACGCTCGCGGCCGAGCGGAAGGTTCGGCCAGGGAATGTCGCTTCCGGCCATCCACATCCGGCCATGCGCTTCCGCCATCACCCTGGGAGCCGCCTGGGCATTGTCGTGTTCTGGCAGCGATTGGACGATGGCACTCAGCTCGCTGCGGCCGATCGTCTGGGCGGCAAAGACCGACAGGGTCCGACCGGGGCCGACCTCGAGTAGGATCGGGTTTTGATCCTGGCACAGCGTGATTAGACCGTCGGAAAAGCGGACCGGTTCCCGGCAATGTCTCGACCAGTAGTCCGGCGACGATCCAAGCTCATCATTCTGCCAGCCACCGGTGACACAGGAAATATAGGGAATGGTTGCGCGGCCATAGGTGACTTTCGCGGCAACGTCGCGCAGTTCCTCGATGCACGGCTCCATCATGGCAGAATGGAAGGCATGCGACGTATGCAGCCGGCTGAAGGCGATACCAGCCTTTTCAAGAGCAAAACACAGTGCCTCGATATCGTCCATCGGACCGGATGCGACGCAGAGTTTCGGCGCATTGATCGCCGCGATCTCGGCCCCTCCCCGCAGATAGCCCTGCAGGGTCTCTGGCGATGCGCGAACCGATAGCATGGCGCCAGGCGCCTGGTTCTGCATCAGCTGACCACGAGACCGCC
>NZ_AHZC01000068.1 GCF_000247475.1 Rhizobium sp. PDO1-076
GGCAATTTCATCCGCAATGGATCCGGCGCGCTGATGCTGGCCTATGTCGCCGCGGGACGGCTTGTCGGTTACTACGAGCCGTATATGCGGGCCTGGGATTGTATGGCCGGCTTTTGCCTGGTCAAGGAAGCAGGCGGCCAATATCTTGCCTTTCCGGCAGAAGGAGATGCGCTGCTTGAAGGGCATCCCGTCCTGGCGAGCAATCCCGGGGCCTATTCGGATCTTCTCGATATTCATCAACGGCGTCTGTGAGCCCTCCACGAATGCGAGGTCTTTATCCTTGTGACGTGCATGTGACGTCATCGGGGCGACGTGTGTGACGCTTGAATGGCCGCTGACAAATCTTCTTTGAGAAAAGCCCTGGACCTCTGCTATGGGGTTCACCTTACGGAAGTCCGCAGACCGTCATGAAGGCCGCCCTTTGGAAACCTTGCTCTACCCGCCCGTCAAGCTTTTCCTCGAACGTGCCGGCTATGTCGTCAAGGGAGAGATCGGCGGATGCGATATCGTCGGCCTCGCCGAAGGTGAGACGACGCTGGTCGTCATCTGCGAATTGAAGCTGACCTTCAATCTCGAGCTGATCCTGCAGGCGGTCGACCGGGCGTCGGCCTGTGATGAGGTCTGGATCGCAGCGCGCATTTCGGCGCGCGGCAAAGGCCGGGAGGCCGACCGGCGCTACCGCGACCTGTGTCGGCGACTGGGCATCGGCATGCTGGGCGTATCCGATGCCGGCGAGGTCAGCGTGATCGTCAGTTCCGTATCGCCGATGCCACGCAGCAATCCCAAACGCCGCACCCGCCTGGTCAAGGAACACAAGAAGCGGCAAGGCGATCCGGCGCTTGGCGGATCGACGAAAGTGCCGATCATGACGGCCTACCGACAGCAGGCGCTTGCCTGTGCGGCAGCCCTTGCTGATGGGCCTTTGCGCCCGCGCGACCTCAAGTCCACTGTGCCGACAGCCGGTCAGATCCTGCTGGCCAATTATTATGGCTGGTTCGAGCGCGTGGAAAAGGGTGTCTACACCCTCACGGCGGTCGGTCACGAGGCGTTGATGCGCTGGCCACGGCCGGTGCTGGACAAGGCGTGTGACGGCAGCCGGACGGATGTCTGAAATAAACCGAAGCCGCATCGTTTCGACACGATGCGGCCTCTTGATTTTTGATGCCTCAGCCGAACAGCGCCAAGGTTGCTTTCAGCGTGTTCCACACACCCCATAGCATCGGAATGCCGACCACGGTCCAGGCGATCAGCGCCTTGCCGTCGAAACCGCCCTTGCCAATGCCGAACGAACCGCTCGGGCCAGCATTCGCCGCAGCGGTCTTTGCCTGAAGTGCTGCAACCTCGTCGTCCGTCATAAACCACTTGTCGGCCAACGGCCGGACAAAGGCATTGGCAATCAGGCCCAGTAACAGCATGCCGGCGAGAATATACATGGTGAAGTTATAGACTTGGTCGCGCGGAACACCGGCGGCAATCTGCGCTTCGCGGATATAGTTGACCACGACCGGACCGATGATGCCCGCCGTTGCCCAGGCCGTTAGCAGACGCCCATGGATGGCGCCGACGAACTGCGTTCCGAAAATGTCGGCCAGATAGGCCGGAATGGTGGCAAAGCCGCCGCCATACATCGACAGGATGATGCAGAACATGCCGACGAACAGGATCTTGCTCTGGATGCCCGCGGCCCAAGGTGCCAGCGCATAGAGCACGATGCCGAGGATGAAGAAGCAGAAGTAGGTGTTCTTGCGGCCGATCTTGTCCGACAGCGACGCCCAGAAGAAACGGCCACCGATGTTGAACAGGGACAGCAGGCCGGCGAAACCGGCAGCGATCGCTGCAATCGCCGCAAGCTGTTCGGGTTTCATGTCAACGAAAGCAACGCCTGGCTGACCGATCAAAGATCCGGCGAAGATCTCCTGCAGCATGGGAGATGCCATGCCGATGACGCCGATTCCGGCCGAGACGTTGAGGCAGAGAACGGCCCAGATCAGCCAGAATTGGCGGGTCTTGTGGGCCTCGCGCAGATGCACATGCCGGGTGGTGATCATCGTGCTCTTGGCCGCCGGCGCCGTCCAGCCTTCCGGACGCCAGCCTGCCGGCGGAATGCGGTAGCCGAATGCGCCGCCCATCATGAAGACGAAATAGACGGCCGCCATGACGACGAAAGTCTGCCAGACGCCAACTGAACTATCGGTGCGGAAATACGTCATCAGTAGGTTCGCCAGAGGCGCACCGATCATGGCGCCGCCGCCAAAGCCCATGATCGCCATGCCGGTCGCCATGCCGCGACGATCTGGGAACCATTTGATCAGGGTCGATACCGGCGAGATGTAGCCGAGGCCGAGGCCAATGCCGCCGATCACGCCGGCACCCAGCCACATCAGCCAGAGCTGATGGGTGAACACGCCGAGTGCGGCCACCAGGATGCCGCCGCACCAGCAACAGGCGGAGACAAAGCCGGCTTTGCGTGGGCCAGCGCGCTCGAGCCAACCGCCCCAGATGGCAGCTGACGACCCGAGCAGCACGAAGAACAGCGTGTAGATCCAGCCGAGATCGCTGACGCGCCAATCACAGCTGGTGGTGAACAGGGCCGATGTCAGCGTCAGGTCGGAACAGGTGGCGGAAGCGGTGATGCCGATTGATTTCGACAGCGGCAGCCAGAAAACGCTGAAACCGTACGCCATGCCGATACAGAGATGAATGGCCAGTGCTGCCGGTGGCACCAGCCAGCGATTGAAGCCCGGTTTGGCGATGATCCGCTCGCGGTCAAGAAGCCCGATCGAGCCTCCGCCTGAATAGGTGTCGGTTGCTGCCGTCATAATTTGTCCTCCCTCGCGCCAGATGTCATCAGGCGCCTCCCGGTTTCAGTCTGTCCCAGGATCGACCGAGGCTCGCTGCGCCATCATTTGGTGGCCACAGCACGGCCGTCGTCTATCCGTACAGATGCGCTGCAACCTCTGTGCCAGATTGGATCTTGCGTTTTATCAAGGGTTTAAAGGTGAGGGATTGGTGCATCCGGACAATTTGTCCGGGCTTTTCGGGACATTTTGTCCCTCAACTGGCTTCGGGCAGCCAGATCGAAAAACAGGTGCCATGGCCGGGTTCGCTTTGCACGGATATCCGGCCGCCCTGCCGGGTGATCAGCCGCTGGCTGATGGAGAGACCGAGACCGGTTCCCTCCCGTTTCTTGGTCGAAAAGAACGGGTCAAAGATTCTCTCGACCAGGTCCGATGCCATGCCAATACCGGTGTCTTCGACCTCGAGGGCCAGGCCTTTCTTGCCGTCCATGTCCTGATCGAAAGTGCGGATCGTCAGTTTGCCGCCATTCGGCATGGCGTGCAGGGCATTGACGATCAGGTTGACTGCGACTTGCTGCAATTCGGTGCGGTTCATCAGCACTAGCATGGTCGCGCGATCCTCAAGCACAAGGTTGATCTCGGCCTTGTTGAGCAGATGCTGCACCAGCGGCAGGCAATCCAGGATGACGTCTTTTGCCGCGTGGCGCTCGAGATAGCCGGCATATTCCTCGGGCTTGGCAAATTGCAGCAGTTTGGTGACGATCTGGCTGATCCGGTGGATCTGCTCGTCGATCAGCCGGAATTCGACATTGGCCTCGTCAGCCTTCTCACCGAGGACACTGCGCACGACATCCAGATTGCCCTGGATGACGGCGATTGGGTTGTTGATTTCATGGGCGACTCCCGCGGTAATCTCGCCGATTGCCGCGAGCTTTTCCGACATGATCAACTGTTTCGTTGTCGCCTCGATCTGGCGGTTGGCAAGCTCCAGTTCGCTGGTGCGCTCCGCCACGCGCTCATTCAACTCGTCGTTCCATTGCCGAAGTTCACGATCACGCTGCTGCAACTGTTCCAGCAAGCCGTCGAGATGCAGCGCCACGCGACCGATCTCGTCGCTGGCGGCCTTGAGTTCGGTCCTCGCGCCCATGTTGCCGGCCTCGACGCGGGTGATGGTGTCGCTCATTCGCTCCAGCGGCTTGAAGATTGCCCGCGCCCAGCGCAAAAAGATCGGAACGCTGGCGGCGGCAACGGCCAGAAACGCCAGTATGATGGTCAGCAGCGTCGTCTGCTTTGCCTGCCGGAATGGCGTCTCGAGGAAGCCGACATAGAGCATTCCGACACGTTCGCCGAAACTGTCGATGATCGGCTCATAGGCCGAAATGTACCAGTCATTGACCACGAAGGCACTGTCGAGCCAGGTCTGGCCGTCATCCAGTACGGCTGCGCGCACAGCCGCCGAGACCCGTGTGCCGAGAGCCCGGCGATCCTCGAACAGTCGCACATTGGTGCTGACGCGCACATCCTCGAGAAACAGCGTTGCCGTGCCTTTGCTGCCCTCCGGCAGGCTCGCTTCGCGGTAGACGAGATCGTTGATCGTATCGATGAAGACGAGGTTCTGGTTGAGCAGGATGCCGCCGACCAGCGCTGCCCGTGTGCCATCGGCAAGCGTGATCGGACTGGCCGATTGCACCACCATGCCGCGCGTCTCGCTGTGCTTGTCGGTCTGGACCGCATTGGGTGTCTCGACGAGATCGATCCGCGCACGAGCAGCCAAGGTCGGGGAGATTTCGGCCAGCTGCTGGTTGGAGAATATGTCGATTGCGGTAGATGATCGGCCGGCAAGCGCCGAAGCGACGACGGGAAAGTTAGAGTGTGATTGCCCATTGGCTGCAATCGTGTTGCCATGGCCGTTCACCAGTATCAGGAAGTCCAGGCCAAGCGCCTGGCGGCTTTGCTCGAGAAATGTTGAAAGATCCGGCTCTGCGCCAGATGCCGCGGCATCGCGAAAGGCGACAGAGACCGCCAGCGCCTGGATGTGCTCGCCAGTGTTTTCCAGAATGCGCGACAGATACTGATGCGCGATGGTCAGGTCACCATTGACCTTGGCGATCAGCAATGCGTCGAACTTGGCGTTCCAGCGGGCAATGGTGATACCCAGCAGCAGCGGCAGGATCACCAGCGTCGGCAAAAGTGCAATGGCCAGCAGCCGGAACCGGATGGAGCGAACTGGTCGCGTCGGCGCGGTTGTCATGCCGGTCTCAGCCATTCCAGGCGGCACATTTGCGGTCGATGGTCTTTCGCGAAATGCCGAGGCGCTTAGCCGCCTCGTCACGATTGCCGTTGCATTCCTTCAGCACGGCCAGGATATGGTGTCGTTCGACGCCTTCCAGCGTCGCAGCCAAAGGGCTTGCCGGGAGCGTTGCGCTGAAATTTTCGGTGGAACCGTTGCTGGCATTGGAGTTCGCGATGACGCTGCTGCTAGAACTGCGTCCATTTCCGCCCCCCCTGAAATCGTCGGGGAATTTGCCAAGGATCAGTGTGCGTTCGATCAGATTGCGCAGTTCGCGCACATTGCCGGGCCAGCCGTAGCGTGCAAGGGCGGCCCTGACGGGGGCATCGATTGGAACCCGCGGCATACCGAGCTGCTGCGACAGTTTTTCCATGAATAGATCCGCCAGTTCCTGCACGTCATTGCCCCGGTCGCGTAGCGGCGGCAGATGGAGCTGCATCACATTGATGCGGTAGTAGAGATCCGCGCGGAACCGCCCGCGCTCAACCTCCATGTGCAGATCGGCATTGGTGGCAAAGACGAAGCGCAGGTCGACCGGCACCTCCCGTTCCGAGCCGACCGGGCGGACGCGGCGATCCTCGATCACTCGGAGCAGTTTGCTCTGGGTCGCGAGCGGCATTTCGCCGATCTCGTCGAGAAACAGCGTGCCGCCCTGGGCATGGGTGAACAAGCCCTCCCGGCCATTGCCGGCGCCGGTAAAGGCGCCCTTGATATGGCCAAATAGCTCCGTCTCGATCATGTCTGCCGGAATCGCGGCGCAATTGACCGGAACGAAGGGTTTTTCGGCCCGGTCCGACAGAGTATGCAGCGAGCGAGCCGCAACCTCCTTTCCGGTGCCGGACTCACCGGTCAGAAGCACGGAAGTCGGCAGAGGGGCCAGCCTTGCGATTGTATCGCGCAGGTCGCCGATTGCCCGGGATCCGCCGATCAACCTGTCGCGCAACAAGATATGTTCGGAGGCAGCTTTCAGCTCGTAGCGCAGCACGAAGTTTTCCCGCTGCAGCCGCATGCGCTCCAGACAGCGGGCGACCGAGTTGAGGATCTGGTTGGAGCGGAATGGTTTCAACACGAAATCGACAGCCCCGGCGCGCAGCGCCTGGATTGCGGTGTCGAGGTCGGCAAATGCGGTAATCAGGATGGCCTCGGCAAACAGGCCAATCGCGCGCTGTTCGGCGAGCCAGTC
This sequence comes from Rhizobium sp. PDO1-076, assembly GCF_000247475.1. GTDB lineage: Bacteria > Pseudomonadota > Alphaproteobacteria > Rhizobiales > Rhizobiaceae > Allorhizobium. The sequence goes on from NZ_AHZC01000068.1 coordinate 6,272, forward strand.
AACACCGTTCTTTCCCGGCATGATGTTATCGAGTATGACGAGGTCGAAATGCTGCATGTCAAGCTTGCGCGACGCCTCGTCGGTATCAGACGCCTCCTCGATCAACCTGCAGCGTGGCCCCAGTGTTCGCACGAGGAAATTGCGCATGCCCGGCTCGTCATCGACGACGAGAATGGAGGCCTGGGCGAGCAGAGGGCCGAATTCCCGATCCCGTGCCGTGACATTCGCTGTCGCCTCTTTCTGCAATGTGGTCATTCTCTCCTCCAGCGGAACCCATCCATAGCAAGGCAGGTCTCGTGGCACAAACAAGCATGTGTGAGAAAATGGAATGCAACGGCAGCACCGTCAGCCGGCTACGAATGCGGCCGCATTAAATATGGAACAAAGGGAAAAGCCACGGGTCAATCCATGATCGCGTCGGCCTCGGTTGGGCCGACGCGATCATGTCGGATCTTCACTCTGCAGGCGGAGGTGCTTGTCGCAGGAAGCCGGGGCCAACCTGGCGCGGATTCCAATCGATGTACGCAAGCCGGTTCCTCCGCTCCTTGGCCGCCTTGGCGAGAAGCTGGGCAAACGTATCGACGCTGATCTTGTCCGCACGCAACATCTGTCGGATCAAGGGATCTTTCAACGCTTCTGAAATAGACAGTTCCTGCATGGCTTTACTCCTCCTTTTGGGGGCTGAGATAGCACGGCTATGCAACGGGCAGATGTCGTCCGTGTGGCTGAATTCGGGCAGTGTATCACTTCGCTGCGAGATCAGCCGGCATCACATGGAAGCAGGGTCGACCCGGCTGTGGCTTTCGTCAAGCAAGGATCGCAGTCAGTCTGACAAAAGAGGGTTTCTGATACTGCCATAGAGGCGGCGCTGAACCACCCTGTCGGTGCCCTGTGGCTCATCGTCTTGTGCGCGAATTCCCAGGAGCCATGGTTTTGCAGATGGCAGGCCAGATGTCGCGGCGCGACCAGGAAGAGGCTGCCGGCAATATGGCTTCAGTCCCCTTTCAGCTTCTCGCGGCGGCAGCGTTCCGAGCAGAACTTCACGTCGTCCCAGGTTTTCGCCCATTTGCGCCGCCATGTGAAGGGAAGTGTGCAAGCCTGGCAGGTCTTCGTCGGCAGATTGGTCTTCTTGATCATTTTCGCCATGGCGTCTTATCCTATATATCGGCCACCGGGTGCGCCGGGTCAGACAGGTACACCGTCGTCGAGTCTCTGCAGGAAAGCTGCCGCGCTTTTCCGATAGGCCTGCTTCTTTTCCGCGTCCATGCGGTGCCAGGTCGAATAGGTCTGTGCGAGACGGTGGTTTTTTGACAATTGCTCGGCGTTTCGATCAAGGAAGTCCCAGTAGAGCGCATTGAGCGGACAGGCATTGTTGCCGGTCTTTTGGCTCACATCGTATCGACAGGTTTCGCAATAGTTGGACATGCGGGCGATATAGGCGCCGCTTGCTGCATAGGGTTTTGACGCCATGAAACCGCCATCGGCAAACTGGCTCATGCCGATGACATTGGGAAGCTCAACCCATTCGAATGCATCCGCATAGACTGCCAGATACCATTCGTGCACGGCGTGCGGGTCAAGGCCGGCCAGCATGGAAAAGTTGCCGACCACCATGAGGCGTTGAATATGATGGGCATAGGCATGGGTGATCGTCTGGGTGATGACGGTGGACAGACAAGCCATCTCGGTGTCGCCGGTCCAGAAGAAATCCGGGAGGGGCCGGTGTGCATCGAACGCGTTGCTCTGTTCATAACCAGGCATCGCCAGCCAGTAGATACCGCGAATGTATTCGCGCCATCCTATGATCTGGCGGATGAAACCTTCGACACTGGCGATGGGCGCATGTCCTTCGAAATAAGCGCGCTCAGCCGCACGGCAGAGTGACAAAGGGTCAAGAAGGCCGATGTTTATATAGAAAGACAAGAGCGCGTGGTTGAGGAAGGGCTCTTCCGTCAGCATGGCATCCTGCGTTTCGCCGAATGCCGGCAGAAAATCGTGGATGAACGCGTCTGCCGCCTTCTCGGCATCAGCTCTGGTGACGGCAAAAGAGAACCTGGATGTCGAGCCCATGTTCCTGGGGAATTTCTTCTCCACGAGATCAAGGACGTCTCTGGTCATATCATCGGGAGCGAACCCCTTGTGTTTGGGACGAAACAGATCTGGCTTTGCCGGCCGCCGATTGTCCGCGTCAAAGTTCCAGCGGTTTGCCTCCGGCTCCGTGCCGTTCATCAACAAACCGGTGCGCCGGCGCATGTCCCGGTAGAAATACTCCATCGTCAGGGAGCGGCGCCCAGAACTCCAGGTTTTGAACTCCGCCTTCGAGCAAAGAAAACGGCTGTCGGTACGGATCTCGACCGGCAGGCCGATATCGCTTTGCCACGCATTCATCGCCTTG
>NZ_AHZC01000067.1 GCF_000247475.1 Rhizobium sp. PDO1-076
CTACCACATGCCCGGTGGGCACTGGCACCACGGCGAATTGCAAGCAGACCAGCTTCTGGTGAACCGACCAGTGCACGCCGCCTCGCGCTTCAGCACGCCAATTCAAGGGCTGTTCCTCGCCAGTGCCGGGTCCCATCCCGGCGGCGGCATTTCAGGCCTGCCCGGTCTCCTGGCGGCGCGCCACATTCTTGCCGGAGACAGACGATGATCCTCGATCCCGCCCAGCGTCGTGCCTTACATGTCCACATCGCCGCTCCGCGTCTCGAGACGCCTTTCCATCCGCGCATCCAGGCGCTGTCGACCACCAACGACTGGTATTCCTGGGCGGGCTACAAGGCGCCGCACTCGGTTTTCGACGACGAGCTCGAATATTTCGCGATCCGCTCCACGGCGGCCCTGTTCGACATCTCGCCGATGATCAAATACCGCATACGCGGAGCCGATGCCGAACGTTTCCTCAATCGCCTGACGCTGCGCGACGTGCGCAAGCTGAAGCCCGGACGGGTCCAGTATACGGCCTGGTGCGACGATCACGGCCATGTGCTGGATGACGGCACCCTGTTCCGGCTGGCGGAGACGGATTTTCGCCTCTGCTGCCAGGAGCGCCACCTGCCCTGGCTGACCGACAGCGCCAATGGCTTCGACGTGACGATCGACGAGGAAACCGAGACGCTTGCCGCGCTGGCTCTGCAGGGGCCGACCAGCTTTTCGGTGCTCGACGCCGCAGGGTTTGCCGGTATCGAGACCCTTAAGCCCTTCCAGCTGGCACGTTTCGACCATGAGGGTCACGAGATCACCATTTCCCGGACCGGCTTCACGGGCGACCTCGGCTACGAGCTTTTCGCGCCCGCCGATATTGCGCTGTCGCTGTGGGACCGGATCTGGAACGCCGGACAACCGTTTGGCCTTCAGGCGATCGGATATGGCGCACTCAATCGCGCCCGCATCGAAGCCGGATTCATCGTCGCCAATGCCGACTTCACCACCGCGGAGGCAGCCTTGCGCACCGACCGCGTAAGGCTACCCGACGAAATTGGCCTCGACTGGCTGGTGGATCTTGAAAAGCCCTTCTTCAACGGTCGCGACCCCATCCTCGGGGCGCGGCAGAAGAAATCGCTGAAACACATCCTGGTGGGTCTCGAAATCGAGGGAAATATCGCTGCGGAGCATGCCCTTGTCTACCATCGCAGGACCCGCGAAGCCGGTATCGTCACCGCCGGAATCTGGTCGCCGATGGCCAAGCGCAATATCGCGATCGCCAACCTCGCACGCCCCTATGGCGAACGCATTCTCGACGACCTCTGGGTGGAAATCTATGCGCTGCGGGAACTGCAGTATCAGAAAATGATGAAGCGCGCCAAGATCGTGCCGCGCCCCTTCATCAGGCTGGACCGGCGCACTGCCACGCCGCCGGGCCGGTTCTGAGGCCCGGCTCATGGATGAAGAACCGGACAGCGAGGCCCTCGTGCAATGGGAGATCATCACGCTCCCGCCGGGCATCGACTGGTCCGGACGCGCCCGCTACGGCGCGGCGATGTATTTCTATGCTCGCGGCGACATGGACGCCCCGACACTGGAAGTCTACCGCTACCTCGCCCGTCTCGATGCAGAAGCCCCCGCCGACGTGTTGCGGCGCTACCGCATCGGCGGAAACTGGCTGGAAAAGCTGGCGCGCCACGGCGGCTGAACGGATCCCGCCCCTGCGATCAGTCGAGCTTGCGAATCCGGTCCTCGGTCTCGTCATCCGCAAGTGCGACGAAGGCGTCCGGGTCATAGGCGAGCCGGATAGGCTCGCCGATCGGAAGGTCGTCGGCGCCGTAGGTATTCGTCTCGATCATGGAAAGCGGTTGCTCCAGCCCATCAACCCGAACCGACAGATGCGTCGTTTCGCCGAAATAGGCCCGGTTCGTGACCCTGCCCTGCAATTCGTGGTCGGCGCGCTCGCCATCCCACAGAAGACGCAGCCGTTCAGGCCGGATACCAAGCGTTATCCTGTCACCCGGACGCCCGCCCGAGGCCGCTGCAGCGATGCCCAGCCGGCCAAAACGGTCTGTCTCGACGGACAGGATGGCCCCTGCACTCTCGACGACCTTGCCCGACAGGAAGTTCATGCCTCCCAGGAAATCAGCCGTCAGCCGCGTCAGAGGATGCTGGTACAATTCCTTCGGCGTCGCGACCTGAGCGATACGCCCGCCGAACATGACGGCGATCCGATCGGACAGCGCCAGCGCTTCATACTGATCGTGGGTGACCAGAACGAAGGTGATGCCGACTGCCTTCTGCAAGGCGCGCAATTCGGATTGCATCTCCTCGCGCAGTTTCTTGTCGAGCGCCGAGAGCGGCTCGTCGAGCAGCAGCACCTTGGGACGCAGGACCAGTGCCCGGGCGAGCGCGACGCGCTGCCGCTGGCCGCCGGAGAGTTCATGACCGCGTCGTTTTCCGAGATGGCCGAGGCGCACCTGGTCAAGCGCGTCGCCGACGCGACGACGCTCTTCTGTCGTACCAAGTTTCAGGCGCTTCAGGCCGTAGGACACATTCTCCTCGACATTGAGATGCGGGAAAATGGCGTAGCTCTGGAAGACCATATTGGTCGGCCGACGATTTGGCGCGACGCCGAGCATCGACTGGCCGTCGATCCTGATATCACCGGAGCTTGGCGTCTCGAAGCCGGCAATGGAACGCAGCAACGTCGTCTTGCCGCAGCCGGACGGGCCGAGCAGCGAAAAGAACTCACCGGCTGCTATGTCAAGCGAGACCTCGCTCAACGCCTTGTAGATTCCGTAAAACTTGTTCACTCCCGAAATCGCGATCATCGGCATATCAGACATGGGATGCGGCTCCGGTAGAAAGCTGCCTCTCGGTGCGTCGGCGCAAGAACTCGGCGGCGACAAGCAGACAGATGGACAAGGCAAGCATGAGGCTGCCGAGCGCGAGAACGCCCGGAAGCTTGGCGGCGAAACGCAATTGCCCCCAGATGTAGACGGGCAACGTCGGCTCGGTGCCCGACAGGAAAAAGGCAAGCAGGAATTCGTCGAGCGAGATGGTGAAAGAGACCAGCAGGCTGGACAGGATCGCAGGCGCCACAACTGGCAGGGTGACCCTTCGGAATGTGCCGAAGGCGGTTTCGCCAAGATCGAGCGACGCCTCTTCCAGCGACCGATCGAACCCGTCGAAACCCGCGGTCAGCACGGCCATCGAATAGGGCAGACAGAACACCACCTGTCCAAGGATGACGGTCAGGAGCGAGAGTTCCGCACCGACCTGAAGCACGATCATCAGCAGCGAGACTGCGACTATGATCTCCGGCAGGAACAGCGGCGCCATTATCAGGCCATTCGCGGCCCGCCGCCCTCGGAAGCGGTAGCGGGTAACCGCCCGGGCCGCGCAGATTGCCAGCCCCGTCGACAGAACCGCCACGCAGATGCCGACGACGAGACTATTGAATGCCGCATCCAGCATTTCCCGATTGCCCCACAGCGAGGCGTACCACTTCGTCGTGAAGCCGGCGAGCGGGAAGCGTGTGGCCGCAGCATTGTTGAAGGAGAAGACCGGAAGCAGCAGGATCGGCAGGTAAAGAAACCCGAGATAGAGCACCATATAGAACGGCAGCACGCGCCAGCGTGAAGGCTTCAGCAGGCTCATCGGATCCGCCTCGCCACAAGTTTGAGCAGGATGGCGCAGGCACCGGCCACGACTGTGACGATCGCCATCGTGGTCACCGACAAGGCGGCCCCGAGCGGCCAGTTGGCCGCCTTGCCGAACTGCGCCTGGATGGCGGTGGCAATCATCACCCCGTCCTTGCCGCCGACGAGGCGCGGCGTGACATAGTCGCCGACAGTCGGGATCATGACGATCAACAGCGCCGATACCACTCCCGGCATGGAAAGCGGCAGGACGACCCGCAGGAAGCTTCGGGCCGGCCCGTCACCGAGATCGCGCGCCGCCTCGACCAGCGATCGGTCGATCTTTTCGAGCGAGACGTAGATCGGCAGGATCGCGAAAGCAGCCCAGCTGTGAACCAGGGTGATTGCCACGGCATTGGAGTTGTAGAGAAACGATGCAATGGGCTCGGTGATCACGCCGAGCGACATCAGTCCCGTGTTCAGCACGCCCTGATAACCAAGGATCATCTTCCAGGACATGACCCTGAGCAGGTAACTGGTCCAGCAGGGCACTGTGATCAGGAAGAGCAGTAGGTTCTTGTGCCGCCCTCCATGAAAGGAAATGAACCAGGCGACCGGATAGGAGACGACGACAGTGACGAATGACACGACAAGGGAAATGCCCAGTGAGCGCAACAGCAGATCACGGTAGATCGGCTCCGTCAGGGCGATGCGATAGTTCTCGAAGGTGAAACTGCGATCAATCTCCAGATAGTTCTGCGTCCAGAAACTGTAGGCGACGACCGTGAGGATCGGGACGCCGAGCAGGAACAGCGCGTAAAGGGCCGTCGGCGAAATGAGAGCGAGGCCGGCCGCCTCTTCCCCGCGCCGCCATGACGGTCTTGCAGGTAGGCCACTGTCCACTGAGGGGGCCGATTGATCGACAGTCAGCACCATAGGCGCCCCTCCCCGGCGTCCGCGTGACAACAGGCGTAATGCAGCAAGCGATGCATGGCAGCCCTCCGGCTTTCCGCCTCTTCCGTTCCGTTTCGCATGATGAGCGCAAGTGTTGACGAAATGCAAGCACTTATCATTCGAATCTGATTGAACGTCCATTCAATATAGTGTTATTCTTCGATCAAATTCAGGCGCTTGAACCGATACGAAAAGGGGCTCCCAATGGCAGCTGTCCGCAATGTCGAGACCATGTCCGCAACAGAACGCCTGGAATTCGTCGAGACGGCCAGGGAACACCTGATCCAGCCCTGGCCTGTGGCCGGCGAAATAGGTGCAGAGGCGCGGGGCGGCATTGTCGCCGGTGATGGCATCTACGTCACCGACATCGAAGGGCGCAGGCTGATTGACGGTCCCGCCGGCATGTGGTGCACCAATGCGGGCCACGCCTGCGAGCCGATCGCCCGAACCCTCTACCAACAGGCGATGACGCTGTCCTACAATTCGCCCTGGTATACGGCGAGCGAGCCCTCGGTTCGCCTGTCAGGGCGGCTTGCCGCCCATGCGCCCGGTGATCTCGACCACGTCTTTTACACCACCGGTGGCTCCTCGGCAGTGGAGACGGCGCTGCGCTTGATGCAGTTCGCTAACAATGTGTTTGGCCGCCCGACCAAGAAGAGGATCGTTGCCCGCCAGGGGGGCTATCATGGATCCACTTACCTCTCCGCCTCGCTGAACGGCCGTCCGCGCGACCATGACTGGATGGACAGCGCGCGCGACATGGTAATCAAACTGTCCTGCCCCAATCCGTTCCGCCGCCCGGCAGGTCTGTCCGTCCAGGCCTTCTGCGACGCCCTCGTCGACGAATTCCGCACGACGATCGAGACGCATGGGGCCGAGAACATTGGCGCCTTCGTTGCCGAACCGATCATGGCCTCCGGCGGCGTCATCGTGCCGCCTCCCGGCTATCTCACCCGCATGCGAAAATTGTGCCGCGACAACGATATCCTTTTCATTGCCGATGAGGTGGTAACGGCTTTCGGGCGTCTCGGCCATGTCTTCGCCTCGAAGGAAGTCTTCGGCATCGAGCCTGATATCATCACCTTTGCCAAGGGTGTTACCTCCGGCTACTTCCCGCTCGGCGGCGCGATGATCTCGGCAGCGCTTCTGGAAAGATTGCGTCAGTCCAATCATTCAGACGCCATGTTCGCCCACGGCCTGACCTATAGCAGCCATCCGATCGGCTGCGCCGTCGCGGAAACCAATCTTGATCTGCTGGAAGGCGGCCTGCTGGCCCATGTCCGGGACATCGCACCCTATTTCCAGGCACAGCTGAAGACGCTCGAGGATCTGCCGCTCGTGGGCGAAGTTCGCGGCCTCGGGCTGATGGCCTGCGTCGAATGTGTCGCCGATCGGGAGAGCAACAACCCCTTGGCGCTCGACCTCGAAGTGGGTAAACGGATCGACGCCCATTGCCAGCGCTTGGGCCTGCTTGTACGACCGCTCATCCACATGTGCGTGATGTCGCCGCCCCTCACCATCACCCGGCCGCAGATCGACGAACTCGTTTCCATCCTGCGCCGTGGCATTGCACTCACTCAGGACGAGCTGGTCCGCGAGGGCCTCTGGAAAGGCTGAAGGCGACGCGAGGAGATCACAAGCCGGCGGCATGCCTTGCCGCCGGTGTTTCCTGCCCTTCCCCTGCAGCGCACGGCAGATCAGATCCTGTTCGACATCCGCGCATTGGTTTCGGCCATGCCTTCTTCTTCCGGGGCCTCGTCGAGGGTCATGACCGGCAGCACGGCACGCAGATGGTCGTGATGGGAGCGCACACCATATTCCAGGTCGGAGAGGTAGAAGCCGGCAAAGGCCCGCGAGGTCATCGCCTCGTTGGACCAGACTGTGAGCTGCACGTCCTCGGCCATCGTGTCCCTGTCGATGCGGGCCGCGAGATAACGTGCGAGACGCTGGCCCCTGCCCTCGTCGCGGTAACGATAGATGGCGCCACGCAACTGGGTCCTGCTGCGCGTGATCGGGAACTCCTGGTAGAACTGCACGCTTTCCGGCGTTACGGCGATCACATTGTTCGGAAACAAGCCATAGTAGATCCAGGCCTGCCTCAGCTCGGCCGGCAGATGCGTGGCCTCAGGCGCGACGGCGCGGTATTGGCGCACGCTCCATCTCCGGCCCGCATGTGGGTTGTAAGTGGCAAACGACCTGCAGACCCCAGCGACGAAGGGCTCGTCAAAATAGCTGGAACCGTAGAGATCCTGCAGCGACGGATGCGCCATGGCGACATGGTAGCCTTCATTGTCGACGTCGCGCACCGACTTCCAGTTGACCGGCGATTCATGACCCCAGAAGCCACCGGCCGGGATCATCTCGCCGCTCTGATAGTGGGAAAGCTCCGCCTCGAACGGACTCATGGTCTCCGCAACCGAGGCCTGCGGGCCTGGCTTGAGGCGAATGAAGACGAAGCCAAGCCAGACCTCCGTCTCGATTCCGGCGAGCGCAAATTCGTGTTTGTCGAGTGGCGGAAAACTGTCCGGTCGAGAGGGGCCACGCAGCGTGCCGTCGAGGTTGTAGACCCAGCCATGGAACGGACAGACCAGCGCACCACGGCAATGTCCAGCCTCCGCCGTCACCAGACGGGAGCCCCGATGGCGGCAGACATTGTTGAAGGCGCGGACCCTGCCCTCCTTGTCGCGCAGCACGAGTATCCGCTCGCCCACCATATCGAAGGTGACGTAGCTGCCCGGCTCCGGCACGTCCGAGACGTGGCAGGCGATCTGCCAGTGGCTGCGGAAGACATGTTCCTTCTCAAGCTCCAACAGCGCATCCGAATGGTAACACCATCCGGGAAGTCCCCGTCGGTCCCAGTTTTTCGGCACGGCGATATCGCGAACAAGCTCGTTCATGGCGCCCTCATACTTGCTGAACGTTCATTCAATATAAGCACGAATTCCCAGCGAAAGAAAGGGTTCCGCCGGCAAGAACGCGGCTGGCGGGTTGGCCAGTGCCCATTGTCGATGAATTCTTACGTGGCGGTCATGAGTTTACCGGCGGCATGTCGGAAACCCTGGCCAGGGCCGAGCGGGTGGCCGAGTGATGCCGCCTTTGCCGATAGGCATGGAACTGCGTATCGGCAATGACGCCCACCAGGATGACGGTGCCCATGACCGCGAAATTGAGCGACGAGGGGATGCCAAGCAGATTGACGAGGTTCTGCAGGACCTGGAGCAGCACGACACCAAGAACAACGCCGACGATCGAGCCCTCGCCACCCCTCAGCGAAAATCCGCCCAGTACCGCAGCCGCAATGGCATAGAGCTCGTAGAAATTTCCATGCGAGGATGGCTGAACGGACCTTGTATACATGGCAAAGAAGACTGCAGACACGGCTGTCAGGAACATGCAGAGCACATAGGCCAGAATGATCACCCGCTTGGTGTTGATTCCGGAATAGCGCGCCGCCTCCTCGTTCTTGCCGACGGCAAGCAGATGCCGCCCGAATACCGTGCGATGCAAGAGAAACCAGGCGAGCACCGCGAACAGGCCAAAGGCGATGACCGAATGGGGCACACCCGCCGTGCGCCCGACGAAGATGTATTCGAGCATCGGCAGGTCGGTTCCAAAGGTGAAGCCGGCCGTACCGTCCTTGGTGTAGAACCGTGCAATGCCCCTGTAGATCAGCAGGCCGCATAGCGTGACGACGAAGGGCTGCAGCTTGAGCTGCGTGATCAGCCACCCGTGCAGGAGACCGATCACGACCGACAGCGCCAAAACGATGGCAAAGGCAACAGGCCAGGGCACCCCATGGGAGGCGATCAGGTCAATGAAGATGACCCCGAGCAGCGCGATCACCGATCCGATCGAAAGCTCTATGCCCGCCGTCGCGATCACAAAGGCTTCGGCGATCGAAAAGAGCCCGAAGAGCCCGATCAGGTTGGCCGTATTGGCCAGATTGATCGGCGATACGAAACGCGGATTGACCAGCGTGACGATCGCACCGACGGTAATCACCAAGACGGCAAGGCCCAGGTCCTTCTTGTACATCCCGTTCTCCTATTCCACGGCCAGCCGCAGGATCGCTTCTTCAGACAGTTCGCTGCGGGACAGCACCCCGGCGATAGCGCCGCGACGCATCACGGCCACGCGAGTAGATACGCCGATCACCTCCTCC
>NZ_AHZC01000066.1 GCF_000247475.1 Rhizobium sp. PDO1-076
ATCGTGACACCGGTCTGCCTGAGACGCGACACGAGCTGCCACATATCCTTGCGCAGCGCGACATCGACGCCGGCCGTCGGCTCATCGAGAAACAGGATGCGCGGCTCGTGCGACAATGCCTTGGCGATCAAAACGCGCCGCTTCATGCCGCCGGAAAGCTCGCGCAACGCATTGTTGCGCTTCTCGAACAGCGTCAACTCCCGCAAGAGTGACTCGACCAGTGCAGGGTTCGGTTTCTTGCCGTTCAGTCCCCGCGAAAAGCTGACCGTGTTGACGACGGTCTCGAACATGTCGGTTGTCAGCTCCTGGGGTACCAGACCGATCTCGCCGCGCGTCTTGCGGAAATCCTTGACCACATCGTGGCCGGCGACCAGCACCTGCCCGCTCGATGGATTGGTAATGCCGCAGACGATTGAAATCAGCGTTGTCTTGCCCGCACCGTTCGGCCCAAGCAGCGCAATGATTTCGCCTTCCTCGATATCGAGACTGACATTGTCGAGTGCTTTGAAGCCATTGGAATAGGTCTTGGACAAGGAACGAATGGAAATGATTGGCGCCATTGGCGGAAAACTCGCTTTTGCTATCGGCTGGCTGAATATAGGTGTCGAATACCCGGTTACCAGTGACAGCCACGGCTTACCGACACCAACTTATCCGCTGACCAGCATATTCTCCGAATAAACCCGGTTCCGGCCGAGGCCCTTGGCCATATAAAGCAACTGGTCCGCGGCATTCAGGTAGTTGCTGAAGCTCTCGTGTTCGGCAATCTCCGCGACGCCGATGGAGACGGTGACACCAAGCTCCGAGTCGTCGAGCGCAACGCGCATCTGCGCGATGTCCTCGCGCAAACTCTCGCAAAATGCCGCCGCAGCGCTGGCATCGAGGCCCAGCAGAAGAACGCTGAACTCCTCCCCGCCCAGGCGAGCCAGCATGTGCCCGGTTCCGTCGAGCATGACGCTCAGCCGCCCGGCCACCGCCTTCAACACCCGATCCCCAACCTCATGGCCATAACCGTCATTGAGTTTCTTGAAATGATCGATGTCGAGCATGGCGATGCTGCATGGCTCGCCGCGTGCACGAATACTCGCCACCTGGGCGGGTCCTTCATCGAAGAAATAACGGCGATTGCGCAACCCGGTCAAATAGTCGCTGAAGGCTGCGTAGCGCAGCTGCCGCAACTGCGACAGCGTCTCGATATTGTGCTGAATCCGGCATTGCAGCTCTTCCACCACATAGGGCCGATAGACGAAATCATTTGCGCCGGCCTTGAGGAAGCTTGCAGAAAGCAAGCGATCCGAAGACGACGAAATTCCGATGATGCGCAGGCGGTCGCTGTGGTGTTGACGCCGGATGCGCCGCGTCAGCTCGTAGCCGTTCATATCGGGCATATGGTAGTCGGTGATTACCAGTTCGATGTGAGGATTGTCGGCCAACAGTGTCAGCGCCTGCGCCCCAGTCTCTGCATCATAGACCTGGAATTTCTGAACGCGCAGCAAATCGACCAGCATCGCACGGGCCGATGCCACGTCATCGACAACCAGCACGCCAACATTTCGGTTTGAAAGAATGCGGTCGATCGACTCAACGACCATGTCGATCGCGCGCTCATTGTCCTTGATCAGATAGTCGGCAACGCCACGCTCGAGCAGGCGCTCGCGCATGTCTCGATTGAAATCGGCGGTAAACACCACGGCCGGCACATTGAGCGCCACAACCTGATCCAACACTTGCCCATCATACGAATCCGGCAGGTTCAGATCGACAACGGCGATATCGAACACATCAGACGCAATCGCGGCCTCGAACGACTTGACCGTTGCGCAATGGGTTACCTGATAACCCAGCTCGTTTTCAAAACGGTGACATAGGATTGAAGAAAGAGAGCGCGAGTCCTCGATGACGAGAACATGAGCCTTGTTTCGCGACGCAGGCCGAACGGCATGGTCAGGCATGCGACTACCAAAAGAATTAAACATATTGACCTGCAATACCAGCGGCAGGCGTGGAACCGGGCTCCCGCCTGCCGCTTGTTCTACGCGAAATTGGCTCTGCGCGCCTATTTAGTCCGCGCTTGCGCCGCTCTAATTTGCACCAGCGTATCAAGGTTCTGGTTAACGCGGCAGTAGAATTCTTCGTCAATGAAGGGGCGAAGCATGAAATCGTTACCGCCAACCTTGAGGAAGCGTGCGGAGAGCAGACGATTGTTGGACGACGAGACGCCGATGATCCGCAATTCGTGGCTTCCGCGAACGGAACGAATGCGCCGCGTCAATTCGAAACCATCGATGTCGGGCATGTTGTAGTCGGTGACAACGAGACCGATATCCGGATTGGTCTTCAGAATTTCGATCGCCTTCGCACCGCTATCGGCGAGACTGACACGGAAATTGTAACGCTTGAGACGACTGGAGAGCAGAGCACGGGCGGTGGCGCTGTCGTCGACGATCAGCACATGATGCCGATGATTGGTCAAAAACCGGTAGACCGATTCAGCCAGCATATCGACGGCAAAGACGTTGTCCTTGAGAATGTAGTCGACAATGTCCTTGGCCAACAGCTTTTCACGGATTTCGTCGTGAAACGTCCCGGTAAAGACGATCGTCGGGATATTGCAGTCGATCATGTATTCAAGCGCTTCGCCATTCTCGGCGCCGGGCAGATTGATGTTCGAGATGGCAAGTACGACTGGCTCGTCATTGAGCTCATTGGCCATCTGCATGTCTTCAAAGGTTCTGCAGATCTCGATATCGACGCCCATCAGCTCCTTGAGGCGCTGGCTGATCATCTGCGTGAAGACGTTGGAATCTTCCCCGAGAATGATGCGAACATCGGGGAATGTTTCCCCGGAATATTGCATCCCGGAAATACCTAGAACTGCCATGACTCGCCTTTTTGTGTTTTATTCAACACTTAGCCATTTAGCAGTGATCATTTGCGGAACCGTTAATTTGACCATTTTAAGGCAGCAACGCGAGACGATAGTTAAGCAATGCGGAAGCCTGACCTTTCGACAACCAATCGTACTTGCGCAAGATCGCCGCCGAACACGCAGAACGGTTTTTCTCTGCCAGTACATTCCACACAGACGCCCGTCCTGGCGACTTCACTTGATCGTCGCGATACCGTCCTTGATATCGACGGTTTCACCGCCGGCAAGGCCAAGCCTGTCGCCATTTGGCAACGTTACGAAGCAGCCTGTCGGGCAGATCGAATCCGAGCCTCCGGCGTCGAGCGACACCTCGGCGCGATTGCCGTTCTCAACCACGATCAGCACGATCGAAGACGCGCCAGAGTTGCTGATCGAGGCCGCCACGGCAACACCGGCGAGAGCCGGGGTCAAAGAGAAAAGCACGCCACCCACTGCCAGAATTCTGATCATTTAGGTCGCGGGGTTCAAGGCCCCGCCCTCTGTTGCGCATGACCGCTCGCAGGAAGGTTCTTCCCCGCGGCCTTACCCCTCTTCTGACGCATTCCCCCTGAATGGCACCTGAATGAGGCATTCATGGCAGGAGTTTGTCATCATCCGTCCCGTCATGCAATTCGCTCTCGTTCGGCTTCTGTCCGGCTTCCTTTCCGCGTTTGCGCCGCAGCAGCGCACTGCGGTCGCTGTCGCTCAGATGCAGCATCACATCCTGATGCGGATAGGGCATGGAGATGCCCTCCGCTCGGAAACGCCGCAGGACTTCCATACGGACGCTGTTGCGGATCGCCAGACCGTCATTCATGTCGGCAAGATGAAAGCGCAACTCAAAGTCGAGCGACGAGGCGCCGAAGCGAAGAAATTCGACATGCGGCTCGGGATTGCGCAGGACCTGGGGAACCGTATTGATGATGTCGAGCAACAGATCGATCACCTCTTGCGGATCAGCCTCATAACCGACGCTCACCGGGATTTCCGACCGCTGCATGCGATTTCGATGCGTCCAGTTGCCGACGGGGGCGTTGATCAACTCCGAGTTCGGCACGATGATCGACTGCTTACGGAAGGTCTCGATCTCGGTTGCTCGAACCGAGATGCGCTTGACGATGCCCTCAGTCGTTCCGGTCAAGACATGGTCACCGACCTTGAACGGCCGCTCCACCAGCAGAATGAGGCCGGAGACAAAGTTCGACACGATGTTCTGCAAACCGAAACCGATACCGAGAGATAAGGCACCGGCAACCAGTGCCAGGCTCGACAGGTCGATACCGGCCGCCGATATCCCGACGATCCCGGCCAGCGCAGTACCGAGATAGCCGATACCGGTCTTCACCGAGTTGCGCACACCCGGATCGACATGCGACCGCGCCATGACATTGCCGTCAAGCCACTTCTGCAGCCATCGCGTCACGACCAGACCCAGCGCAAACAGCAGCACGCCGCCAAGGATGCCGAAGATCGAAATGCGGATCGTCCCGACATTCACCTCGGTGAAAAGATTGTAGAGCCACAACTGAATGTCGCCAGGCTGGAAGCCCCATGACATCAGAATCAGCGGAATGCCCAGGATCAGCGCAAAGGCGTAGATCAGCAGGCCGGCGACGATACCGCTTTGATCCAGCCCCACCGGGCCAAGGCGAAATCGCTTCGCGACATACTGCCCGATCCGCGTATCGCCGAACTGGTTCGGGGCAGAGATCGCCTTGCCAGAAAGGATACCGATATACATCGTCGCCAACACCGCGCCGGTCAGGACGATCTGGGTGGCAAGGAAGCGCGCAAAGCCCACATAACCAATGCTGCTGGCGAAGATCAGCAGTATGCCGACAATCCTGAACGTCATCGAAACGCTGCGTGGCCAGGCCCTCCCCTTGTCAAACGGATCGCCGCTCTCGGCAAGCACCGGGCGCAGGAACGAGACGATGAACAACAACAGGCCGACAGTCAGTGACGAAATCAGGCTCTTCATCACCGTCAACACAACGGGAGAGCTGAACGCCTCGCTGATCACCGCCAGGACATAGTCGAGGCCATTCACCAGAGCCATCAGAAAGATGGCGATCGTCAGGTCCCGTGCGCCGACATTGGACAGCTTGACGAGACGCCAGTTTGGCGCTCGCGGAGCAAGCGCTGCCCGCGAGATCATCGACACGAAAAAGACCAATCCGATGAACCCGAAAATCGAACTTACGATCGGTGCGATGTCCGGTCGCAGGATATTGAACGTATCGAGAAGAAAATACGTGTTCGCCAGGAAGAATCCGAACGCAAGCGACGGCAGGATCGTCGACCAGAAGGCGACCGACAAGCGGCTCATATAGTTTGGGTTCTCGACCATCGGGTCACGGCGGATCAGCGAACCGAACAAACGGTATTCGATGAACAACATGGCAGACGCCAGCACCACCGAAAGAAAGACCGTGATCGCGAACGGCACCGTCTTGAACTTCAAGACGAAGACGATCCAGCTGACGATACTGCGATGAACGCGTCCGACATCAGCAGAGAACGATTCTGCCGCCTCTGCCGCGACATCGGTGTTGATTTCGGTATGTTCAAAAAGCTGATCGGTGAAGATTGCCCGTCGAATGCCCGTGATTCGATCGGCGAGCGACTTGCCTTCAATCGACAGATCTTCGGCCTGACCGGTCAGCGCATTGATCTGCGAGCGTGCGGCATTCTGTCGGTTGCGTTCTTCCGTGACGTCGGCAGCTTCCGCCGGCTGTCCTTCGGCGGGCGGCTCTCCCAGTTCGGTCAAGCGGGTCTGGATATCATTCAGCCGCGGTCTGAGTTCGACGGAGATTGCCAGCAGGTCACGGACCATGCCGTCGACCTGCACTTTCAGATCGGCCAGAACACGATCGTCCTGCTTGCTCTGCTCAACCTGATTGTTTAGGTTTTCCAGCCGCTTGCGCGCTTGCTCGATTTGCGTGTCGGCTTTCGCCAGTTTTTCATCCCGAAGCGGCTGCACGGCTGCAGGCGCGGCTGCAGGCTCGGTCGCCGCTGCCGGCGCCGTTGCTTCCGCAGCGGGTGCGGACACCGTGGGCGCGGCATCTCCTGCGGGAGCCTGCCCGGCGGGTTGTGCCTGCTCTTGTGTCTGCGCCTGCGCCACCATGGAATGGAAAACGACTGGCGGCAAAACGACCGCGGCCAGCGCAAGAACAATGGAAAAGAAGCCGTATCGAAGTCGGATCAATGCAAATCCCTAGCCTGTATGAGAAATCGGCGGGACCATAGAAGCAGTTATAGGCAAAAGAAAGAACCGCTTAAACGACGATGGCCGGCGGAGAAAATGCTCCACCGGCCATTGTACAAAGTTCTGCCATCAAGCGGCGGCAGCGACCCGAAGGGCCTCGAAGCGCAGCACCTGATCTTCGATCAGTGCACGGTCCTTGTCGCGACGGACGAAGACCTTGAACATGGCCTTGCCATCCCCATTCATGAACCAGACGGAACACGACCGGCGGCCATGGAAGCCACGATCGACGAATGCGATATTCACGCAACGATCCTTGCGGATATGCCCACCGATCGGACTGTCGCCGTGGATATTGAACCAGCCATGGCCTTCGCTGCCGTCGACCAACGCGCCGTTCACCTCCAACACGATATCATCGGTATGCACGATCAGCAGGATTTCGCCCCAGCCGGTCATGTCTTTCCAGACGGCATCCCAGCGCTCGGCCGGAACCAGAACGGCAGCACCCGCCGGCAGCACCGCAAGTACTTCCGCCGGCGACACATCGGCCTGAGCGGCGATCTGTTCGATTACGCCTTCAGGCTTTTCCGCAAGAGCGGCACGAGCGCGAGCGGCGCGTTCATTGGTTGATAGAGTAGACATATCCATCAGGCGCTCACGCAGCAATTTCGGCGCGTTTGCCGGTATGGTCTTCATGGATGATCACGTCGAACCCTTCGAAATGCGGACCCGAGAGGTACTGGACCTTGCTTTCGCCAGTGCGGGCATGTGCCGCGCGGAACTGTTCCGACTGCGTCCAGCCGACGAAATGCGCATGGCTTTCCCACACGGTGTGCGAGGCATAAAGCGTATGATCCTCGGCCTTGGCGCCCTTCAGCATGTGAAACTCGACATAGCCCGGCACCTCGGCCAACCGCGCCTGGCGTGAAAGCCACTGATTCTCAAAGGCTTCTTCAAAGCCCGGCACAACGCGAAAACGGTTCATGGCAATATACATGGGACTGATCCTCTCGATTGAAATGGAATGCGGCTTGACACAGGCAACTCGCCATCGGGAGCTCATTCTCAGATCTCACCAACGCAACCGCAAGCCTGCAATCTGTTGCCTTCCTAGATAAACTTGTGTAACTAAGTCAAGTTAAATGTCGCTGCATTCCTGGCGCCATCACACCCCGAAACAGCGCGAGGTGACGTCAGCCGAACGGTCTGCCGATCGCCTTGCTCCATAGGTTTAGCGATCACATGCGTTCTGTTCCTTTGCACCGCCGCCTCGTCCTTTCTCTCGCCTGCGCCTTGGTGATTGCCCCGCAGGCTACGCTTGCCCAATCCGCCGATGCCAAGCGTATCGTCGCCATCGGCGGCACGGTGACGGAAATCATCTATGCGCTGGGTGAAGGCGATCGGATCGTGGCCGTCGACACGACCAGCAGCTATCCGGCAGAGGCCACGCAGAAGCCCAATATCGGCTATGTCCGCCAGGTCTCGGCCGAGGGCGTCCTGTCGCAGAAGCCGGACCTGATCATCGCCGAGGCCGGAGCCGGCCCGGTTGATGCAATGAACATTCTCAAGGCAAGTGGCCTGACACTGATCAGCATTCCAAGCCCGCCGGACACATCTGCCATTCCGGCCAAGATCCGCGCCGTGGGCGAGGCGATCGGACGCAAGGACAAGGCCGACGAACTTGCGCTCAAGGTCGAGGCGACGCTGAAGGCGACGGCAGAAAAGACCGCGTCCACAACCACCAAGAAAAAAGTACTCTTTGCCCTGTCGCTTGCCAATGGCCGCGTCATGGCTGGCGGCTCGCAAAGCTCGGCTGATGCCATCATCCGGCTTGCCGGTGGCGAGAACGCCGTCAGTTCCGTCTCGGGTTACAAGCCCCTGACCGATGAAGCGGTTATCGCGGCAGCACCCGACGTCGTGCTGGTCATGAGTGGTGGCGCCATGCAGATGACGGCTGAACAGGCTTTCGCCCTCCCCGCCCTCGCGTCGAGCCCTGCGGCCAGGAACAAGGCATTCGTCACCATGGACGGCCTCTATCTGCTTGGGCTCGGCCCTCGCGCAGCTGAAGCCGCCGCCGAATTGCACGGCAAGCTCTACCCGGAGGCGACTAAGCCGTGAATACCTTGGCGCTTCTCGCCGGTCGCCGCGCCGTCAGCGGCGACCGTTCCGCAATCGGCCTGCTGATGCTGGTCGCACTGGTGCTCCTCCTGGTGCTTGCCATCTTTACCTCGATCGTCGTAGGCCCGACCGGAGTCGGCCTGCCCCATCTGCTCGACTACCTGAGCGGCAATGCGGCCGCTCTCGACAGCCAGAACCTGCTGATCCTCGAAGCCGTGCGCCTGCCTAGGACTGCCATCGGCCTGCTGATCGGCGCAGCGCTTGGCGTCTCGGGCGCCATGATGCAGGGCCTGTTCCGCAACCCGCTGGCAGATCCGGGCATTGTCGGCGTAACCTCGGGGGCCGCACTTGCGGCCGTCACCGCGATTGTCCTTGGCCCGACATTGCTATTCCCGCTGCAATCCGTGCTTGGCGAACAATTTCTGCCGCTGATGGCCTTCCTGGGTGGCCTTGCCAACACGTTCCTGCTGTATGCCATCGCCACACGGCACGGCCAGACGTCTACGACAGCCCTGATCCTGTCCGGTATCGCGATCGCCGCCATGACGGGCGCTGCAACCGGTCTGTTGATCTTCATGGCTGACGACCGCGCCTTGCGCGACATCACCTTCTGGTCATTGGGCTCACTCAGCGGCGCAAGCACCTCAAAGATCCTCGCGATTCTGCCCTTTGTCGGCTTCGTCATGCTGATCATCCCTTTCGTCGCAAAGGGTCTCGACGCGCTCGTCCTCGGCGACGCCGCAGCATTCCATATGGGTGTGCCGGTCCAGCGCCTGAAGCGGTTGACGATCCTCGCCGTGGCCGCCGCCTGTGGTGCAACGGTTGCCGTCGCCGGCTCGATCGGCTTTGTCGGCATCATCGTCCCGCACCTGCTTCGACTGGCGATCGGCCCGTCACATCGCTTCCTCCTGCCCACCTCGGCGCTTGGTGGCGCTTCGCTGTTGCTGTTTGCCGACAGCATTGCACGCACCATTGTCGCGCCGGCCGAGTTGCCGATCGGCATCATCACCGCGATCCTTGGAGCGCCGGTATTCCTCATGCTGCTGCTTGGCCGCAACGGTCGTTCGAGCATGGAGGGCTTGTGAGATGATCCGGGCCAGGGAAATCAGCATCATTCGCAGCGGCCGCGCACTCGTCGACCGTGTCAGCCTTGATCTCACACCGGGACGCTTCACGGTCGTGATCGGCCCGAACGGTGCTGGCAAGTCCACCCTGCTCAAGGCCATCTCGGGCGAATTGAAACCCGACCATGGCGAGGTCCTCTATAACGACCGCCGACTGACCGCCCTTTCGCCGATCGAACTGGCGGCGGAACGGGCAGTCCTGCCACAATCGACGGCCCTGTCTTTTCCCTTCACTGCACTGGAAGTGGTTCGCATGGGCGCGGTCGCTCATGGCAGCCTGGAGCCCGGCCTTGCGGCGCGCCAAGCGCTCACCCGTGTCGGCCTTGGTGGCTTTGAGGCAAGAAGCTACAACGCGCTGTCCGGCGGCGAACAGCAGCGTGTGCAGCTGGCGCGCGTGCTGGCGCAGATGCCCTCGCCCGTTTCGAATGGCAAGCCGTGTGCGATTTATCTCGATGAGCCAACGGCCAGTCTGGATATCGGCCACCAGATTTCCGTCCTGGAACTGGCCCGTGACTTCGCCCGTGCCGGCGGCATCGTGCTGGCGATCCTCCACGACCTGAACCTTGCCGCAGAGTTTGCAGATCACCTAGCTATCCTGCACAAAGGCAGGCTGGTCTGCGAAGGCCGTCCCGAAAATACGATCGACGACACCATCATCCGCGAGGTCTACGGCATCAGCGGCACCGTCGGCCGGCTACCTGCCGCACACATTCCCTATGTGTTGCCGCAGTCGAGGCAGTCGGCTCAACGCTGAGCCGGCTATGCAGGTTATCCACAGTTATCCACAGGGCAAGCAAACATAAACACATCCGAAAATGGCAACGGAAAGCGAACGCGGCCGACAAAACGCGGGAACATGCAGGGAACATCTCGGATGCGCACCGGCAGCAGCACCGCAGGGGAAATCATGGAAAAACGTTAGCCGGCTGCCAATGCCGTTTCGCTGATTTTGATCGTTGACTTCCTCGCCTCGCGATCCGCTCAAACCGGCTCACGCCGATCGCTGTCAATGCACAACATAAGGGATCATGAACGTCTCAATCGCCGGCGACATTTTGGGTCACCAAACATCCAAATCATTGGAAAGATTGAAAATGGTGGGTGATGTAGGGTTCGAACCTACGACCCGCTGATTAAGAGTCAGCTGCTCTACCAACTGAGCTAATCACCCGCCGCGCCCCGTTCTGGAGGCGTGACCGGGCGTATAAACAGGATATCGGACCTTGTCTAGCGCCGAGACGAAAATTCTTGGCTGTTTGGTCAAAAAATTTCAGAAATCCGAAATTTCCGTTATTTTTCAAAGATCGAGGCTACCGGTCGCGAGACGCACCGCCTGACCGCCAATGCGAGCGCGCGAAATCGCGCCGTCCTTGACGTCGATATGCAGATGGATGTGGGACGATCTGCCCATCTCCACGCCCTGCTCCACCATCAGCGGGTGATGGCCATCCGGCAAACCATCGAAATGCCAGATGGCACCCGACAAAGCGGCGACGGCAGATCCCGTGGCAGGATCCTCGGTGATGCCCATGTCGGGCGAAAACATCCGCGCATGGAACTTCGCCGCATGATGGACCCCGCCGCGGCAATAGACATAGGCAGGCGTAAGGCGCCCTTCACACAAGGGCGCTGTCCGCTCCCACAGTTGAGGATCGAACTCCAGGCTTTCGACAGCCGCGATGTCGTGGACCGGCACCAGCAGAAACGGCACACCTGCCCCCCAGATGGCCGGCACGTGGTTCTCGAAACCGATGGCCGTCACCTTCAGAGAAAGCGCGTCAGCGATGCCTTGGCGGTCGAGTGGAAGATCATAGCGGTTTGAGGTCCGCGGCAGATCAAATTCGGCAAAGCTCGCCTCGCCGGGCCTCAGCCTGACGGCACAGCGGACCGGGCCGACATTTTCTTCCAGTACCGAGACGAGATCGAGACCGCCGTCCTGATCGCCATAGGCCTGCTCCGCAAGCGCGATCGCAGTGCCGACTGTCGGATGGCCGGCAAACGGCAATTCGCGCGCCGGCGTGAAGATCCGGATGCGCGTGGCATGCGCAGAATTGCCGAATTTCTGCACAAAGACCGTTTCTGAGAGATTGAACTCGGCCGCGATCGATTGCATGGCCTGATCCGAGAGGTCGTCACCATCGAAAACCACGGCCAGCGGATTGCCGGCAAGTTTGCGGTCGGTGAAAACGTCATAGATGGAATAGTTTCGTGCCACGGGCAATCTCCGGTCGGTCGCATTTGGCCCGTCACACTGCCCCAGCGCAACGCGCAAGGCAAGCAATGGGCGTCACCGCCGCGACGCGAAGTACCAGTCGAGAATTGGAAGCATGGCGACATTGTAGCGATGCGCTTTGTGGTCCCCGTCACGAATGGCAACGGCGGCAGAAATTTCCTGGTCTTCGGCATCATCGGCAAACAGGTTGATCGCCGAGATCAGATCTTCCGCCACGGCATCGAATTGAAAGATCTGGAAAAACGTCAGCCTGCGGGATCGATAACTCGCATAGATCAGACCATCGGTCGCAGCCTCATTGAGATCAAGCCCGGTTTCCTCCAGCACTTCGCGACGCATATTGCCGGCAAGATCGCAGACGCCATCGACGACATCCGAGGCATCCAGCGAGCCGGCCGCGAAATAGACCTGTCCGGCATTTGCCGTGTGCGGCGCCATCTCAACGGCAATCAGCGCACCGTCGGACGAGGCGATAACCGGATAGCCGAACAGATGGCAGGCCCCCGACCGGTCCTGCTGCTTGCGCCACCAGAGAAAGGTGGAGAATGATGACAGATAACCTTCGGCTTCGATCGCAGCCCCATTGAGCCTGATCCGGTTCTGCAGGATCATTCGCCCATTGAACAGCCTCGGATTGGCCGCGTGCTCGACAGCCCAGTTTTCGGCGATGGCATCGCTCATGGTCTCCTCCAGTGGATGGAAACCCGGCAATACCGCCAGATGATAGGACTGGATCGGCATCACCGTACCATCGACCCTGAGGCCGGTCTCGTCGATCATGACGGCCTCTTCACGGCACATGCAGGCTTATCGCAACCGGGCAGTGATCGGACGCCTTCGGCCTGTCCCAGCCGACACGCGGATAACGCTCGATTTCCTGGCCCGGCGGAAACGGTGTCCGGAACGGCTGACCGTTGCGGATGATGTCGGGCGCAACGGTCGGATTGGCCCGCGCAAGCGCTGGCGACAGCCAGATATAGTCCAGTTGGCACAGATGCTGCTCTTCAGGCCCCCGCGCGTGGTAAAGCGTCCAGCGATCGAGAACAGGACGGCGCAGCATGACGTTTTCGGCAAATCCGTCAGAGGACAAGATGTCGAGGGCGCTGCTCAGGCCGCCCACCGGCTCGAACCGATACCCGAGACGCCGTTCGCCGATGACGTCGACGCGCTCCTGATAGTCGTTCATGTCGCCGCAGATGAGAAAATTGGCTTCGGAGACCTGATCCACGCCGAACCGGTTTTCGATGATGTGGCGCACCGCCTTCGCTTCTGCCTCACGAACCGGTCGGGTGCTCTCCCGTCCATCAGCCCCATCGCGACCATTGCTCATCGACTTGAGGTGCAGGACATAGAGTGTCAGCGGCCGACCACCGATGCGCAGATCAAGCTCGAGACAATCCCGTTTGAAGATCTTGCTGTCCGGCTGCAGATTCGGACCGAGGCCGGAATGGTAGAGCGACAGGTCTCTGTAGGTGAGCGCAGCATGGCTCTTGATGTCGACAAGCTCGATCCGCTCGCCGCCGCGCGTCTGTTCGCGCATCAACACAGCCACGTCGATGCCACGGCTGTCATTGCCCTCGATAATGTATTTCTGCCGGTAGCCCGCCCCGGCCATGCGGAAGAGATAGCCATATTCGAACGCCTGTAGGGACTCCATGTTGTCCACCTCCTGCAGGCAGAGGATATCCGCATCGGTATCGGCAATCGCAAGCGCCGAAAGCTGCCTTGTGTCGTCGGTCGTGGCCACAACCCGCGCCGCCTCCAACTGCTGATAGCCGATCTCGGTCTTGATCTCGAAGAGTTTCAGCACCCGGTCTGAGCGCAACTGGTTGCGAAAGCCGGTGAAATCGAACCGGGCGATCAGGTTCTCGATATTGAAGGTTGCGATACGCAGCGACATCTCGATTGCAGCCTTTCGAGCCGGGAGGAGAATCTGTGGGAACGACCTTCGAGCTTTATTGCAGAGATTTTCCGGCAGCGCGACACAGCAGCCGATTTCGGATGGACTTTGCCGAACCGCAGCACGATCGACGGTGGCCATGCATCGACCGGCAAAGCGCAAGCAGCCGGATGCAGAAAGACTTCAGAGACGCCAACCGCCGGCAATTATGACCGGCACCACGGCACCAACCTGCAGACGCTCGCGCCAGTGAACCCGAAGGCACTGACCGTCGCCGAGGCGCAAGCCCATGGTATAGCGCTCGCCCTCGAAGACCACGCTTTCCACCACTGCCGGCAAGCCACCATCGCCAATATGGACATCCTGCGGACGAACCAGAAGGTCCACGGACGGCGCGTTGTCCAATCGCGTCAAAGCCAGCTGGACGGCCTGCCAGTCGAAGTGGCGTGCAGCGCCTGCCGCGGCCCGGACAGACAGAACGGCACCACGCCCGACAAGCTCGCCCACACGCCGGCCCTCCGGTCGTGCATAGAGCTCGTCCGGCGCCGCCATCTGCAGCAGCTTGCCGTCCGCCATCACCGCGACATCGGTCGCCAGCGCCATGGCTTCCGCCTGATCATGCGTCACATAGATCATCGTGGCGCCGGAGCGCGCATGAAACTCGCGGAAAGCGTCCTCCATCTCGCCTCTCAGGTGGCGGTCGAGATTGGCCAGCGGCTCGTCCAGCAACACGACATCCGGCGAGGTTACAAGGCAGCGGGCCAGCGCCACCCGTTGGCGCTGGCCACCGGAAAGCGCTGCTGGGCGCCGGTCGCCATACGCTTCGAGCCGCACCGATCGCAAAGCCTCCAGCACTTTCGCGCGGTAGCGTTCGCCGGTCACCCCGCGCACCTTCAACGGATAGCCGACATTCTCGGCAACCGTCATGTGCGGCCACAACGCATAGGACTGGAACACCATGGCCATGTTGCGCCTTTCCGGCGGTACGACCCTTGCTGCATCCGACATCACCCGCTCACCCAACAGGATCGAGCCATCCGTCGGCGTCTCGAAGCCCGCGACCATGCGCAGCACCGTCGTCTTGCCGCAGCCCGAGGGCCCGAGCAGCGCCAGAAATCCTCCGTCGCGGATCTCCATCGACACGGCATCGACAGCCGGCCGGCCGGTGCCAAAATCCTTGCTCAGTTGATGCAGGGTCAGTTTCGCCACGGCACGACACCTTTCGGCAGCCAGGCCGCCATCCATTCGAGAAGCAACATCAGCACGACGATCATCAGCACCACCAGCACGGAAAGCGCTGCCGCCAGATCGTAGGAGCCGCTGTCGTCGAGATTGTAGATCGCAACACCCAGCGTCTGCGTCCCGGCGGACCAGAGCAGCGCGGAAACTGTCAGCTCGTTGCAGGCAATCAGGAAAACCAGAATCACCGATGCACCGGCAGCGGGTGCGATCAAGGGAACCAGTATCTCCGCGAGACGCCGCCAGAACCGGGCACCCGAAAGCCGTGCAGCTTCTTCCAGCGCCGGATCGAGTTGACGGAATGCGCTGATAATCGGCTTCAGGCCGACGGCGAAAAAGCTGGACAGATAGGCCAGCAGGATGATCCACAGCGTGCCGTACAGGGTCACGCCGACAAGCGGGATGGGCGCGGCAAAGATCAGGATGAAGGCAACCGCTATGACGACACCTGGCAGCGCATACGGGATCTCGATCATCGCCGCGACAAGTCCCGTCCAGCGGCTTTTCGTATGCGTCAGGGTATAGGCGGTCAGAACGCCGAAAACCAGAAGCCCGAAGGCCGTCAACCCGGAAAGAAACAGCGAGTTGACGAAGGCCGTCTGGGTTACAGCCTGGCGGAAGAGGATCTCGTCATAGGCCGACAACGAAATGGTCTGCCATGAAAACACAACGCCGTAGGTCGAGACCAGAGAACCGGCCACCAGTGCCAGAAACGGAAGTACCAGCATCACCACCAACAACAGCCACAATGCCATTTCGACAGGCAGCCGCCAGAGACCGAGGTTGAAACTCGCCGTCAGGCCGGCGGCGCCGATGGTCCGATATTCCCTGTTGCGCAACACCCGTTCCTGCAGGCCAAGGCCAGCGATGGCAAGGATCGCGATCATTGCTGAAAGCATGGCAATATCGCCGAATGTATCGGGACCGAAGCTGGCGAAGCGTGCATAGATCAACGTCGGCAACGTGTAGATTGCCGCAGGCATGCCGAGAATGGCCGGAATACCGAAATTGCCGACGCCCGAAACAAACGCGATGGCGGCCCCTGCAATGAGACCGGGAACGGCAAGCGGCAACACGATATCGCGCAGCACCTGGCGCGACGAGGCTCCGGAAAGTCTGGCCGCGTCAATGCCCTCCTGCGGCAGCGCCAGCAGTCCGGCTCGGAGCGAGAGAAACACCAGCGGCGCATGCTGCACGCCGAACAGCAGTGCAATGCCATAGATCGAATAGAGCGGCTGCGGGCTGCCGAGCGCAGGCGCAAGGCCGATCGCCTTCAGCAGCGGACTGGACGGCCCTGACAGCCCAACCCAGGACAACGCGGTCACCTGCGGCGGGATCATCGTCGGTAGCATGAACAGGAAGCCCAGCACGCCCCTCGCCCGGACATCGGTCAAGGCAAGGACGAGCGCAAACGAAGAGCCGATGATCAGGGCGACGATCATGCCGAGGAACGAGGTCGTCAGCGTGTTGAGTGCCGCTTGCCAGACAGCCGGCTCACGCAGCAGGTCCAATGCCTTGCCGCTCCAGATCGAGCGAAATCCGGCGGCGACAAGACGCAACAGCGGCACGGCGCAAAGGCTGAAGACGAGCAGGCCGACAAAGGGGAACAGCCAGCGGGGCTGGCTGTTCGTCTGCTGTGCATGGAGAGGCATTGCTGGGATCAATTGGTGCCGAAGATCCCGGAGAAGGTCTTGAGATCGTCTTCGCTCGCCTTCAGGGCTTCGCTGGCATTGATCGGCAGGACCTTGATCGTGTCACGCGCCGGGAAACCGTCCGGAACAGCCATGCCGTTACGCGCCGGGATATAACCGAGCTTGAGGAAACCCTCCTGGCCCTTCTCGGAAAGCACGTAGTCGACGAAAAGCTTGGCTGCCTCTGCATTCTTGCTGCTCGAGAGAATGGCGACCGGCTCGGTTACGGCTGAGACACCTTCAGTCGGGAAGACGAATTCGACGGGCGCGCCCTTGGCCTTTTCGCGCAGCGGCATGTAGTCGACGACCACGCCATAGGCCTTTTCACCGGTCGCAACCGACTTCAGCACGGCGCCATTGCCGCCCGATGCGGTCGCGCCATTGGCCTGCAGGGACTTGTAATAGTCCCAGCCGAGGCCATCAACACCAACCAGGGTCTGGGCATGAATGAGTGCTGCACCCGAAGTCAGCGGGCTCGGCATGGTGACGAGGCCCTTGGCCTCCGGCTTTGCCAGGTCGCTCCACGAGGTCGGCTTCATGCCGGCAGCCGTGTTGTACATGATGCCGGTGGTGATCAGCTTGGTCGAGTAATAGGCGCCGTCTGCATCATAGAGGCTGGCATCGAAATTGGCTGCTTCCGGCGACTTGTAGGCAAGCAGCTGGCCGGCCTGCTTCATGCGCTCGAGCGTCACGGTGTCGGCGATCAGCAGCAGGTCGGCGACCGGATTACCGGCTTCGATCTCGGCCATCAGCTTGGCCATGATCTTCGGCGTGCCATCACGAACCCAATCCACCTTCACGTCCGGATGGGTCGCCATGAAGCCGTCGACAGTCGCCTGCGCGTCTTCGTTCGGCTGGCTGGTATACAGCACCAGATTGGCGGCATTGACCGAACCGACCATCAGGCCAAGGGAAACAAGCGCGGTAAAGGCGCAAAGGAGCTTTTTCATCCGGGTGTCCTCGTTGCTAGAAGTCACCGCTCCTTAGTGGCTCCCTTTGACAGGTGCATGACAGCCGCACCGGTTACCGGCCGGATCTGCAATGCCGGGCTTGCACCCTACATGAACTATTGTTGGGTAAGCTGCCGCAAAGTCACCCTTCCGAGGATTGCAGCCGCAGGCAAATGCTGCGATCTGGAAAACGAAATTTCACGGGAAAATCAGTATCATGAAGACAGGCAGCCATTGGCGCGCGCGCTTGCGGTATGAGTTCGACAAGAGCATGGCGGCCGGCGCGATCGCGCTGATGGGATGGCTGGCGCTGATATCGCTGATCGTCATCGTGCTGGCAGGTATCTTTCTCGCCTTGACAGGCATCGCGCCGGAAGGCGGCGAACCGGTGAGCTTCATCGAAGCTGCATGGGAATCGCTGATGCGCACCATGGACGCAGGAACCATGGGCGGCGATATCGGCTGGTCGTTCCGCATGGTCTCACTGGTCGTGACCATCGCCGGCATCTTCGTCTTTTCCGCCCTGATCGGCGTCATCAGCTCGGGCTTGGAAAACAAACTCGACGAGTTGCGAAAGGGCCGCTCGCGGGTACTGGAGGCAGACCACACCATCATTCTCAACTGGTCGCCGTCGATCTTCGACATCATCAGCGAACTGGTGATCGCCAACCAGAGCCGTCGCACTCCGCGCATCGTCATCATGGCCAACAAGGACAAGGTGGAGATGGAGGACGAGATCGCCACCAAGGTCGATGACCTGAAGAACACCAGGATCATCTGCCGCAGCGGCGATCCGACCGATCTCTATGACCTCGACATCGTCAACGCCCAGACGTCCCGTTCGATCATCGTGCTGTCGCCGGAAGACGACGACGCAGATTCCCGTGTGATCAAATCCGTACTGGCCCTGGTCAACGATCCGAAGCGCCGGACCGAACCCTATATGATTGCAGCAGAAATCCGCGACGCAGCCAATGCCGAAGTGGCCCGTATCGTCGGGGGCAGCGAGATGCAGCTCATCCTCGCCGACGACCTGATTTCCAGGATCGTGGTCCATACAAGCCGCCAGTCGGGCCTCTCTGCGGTCTATTCCGAACTGCTCGATTTCGACGGCTGCGAAATCTACACGCTCGAACAGCCGGAACTGACCGGAAAACCGTTCGGCACGGCCGTAATGAGCTATCAGGCAAGCACGCTGATCGGCATCTGCGACAACAATGGCGCGGTTCACCTCAATCCGCCGCCGAACCGCGTATTCGAGGCCGGCGAAAAGGCCATCATCATTTCCGAGGACGACGCCTCGATCAAACTGGACGCTGGCAAGACGACCGTTGCGCAGAGCCTGATCCTGCCACCCGTCGCGCGCGAACAGCAGGCGGAACGCACCCTGATCCTGGGTTGGAACCGCCGTGGCCCGATCATCGCAACCGAGCTCTCCCGCTACGTGGCGCCGGGTTCTCACCTTACGATTGCGGCAGAAACGCCCGGTTTCGTCGATGAGGTTTCCACGCTGCAAATCGATCGCGACATCATGACGGTCGACGCCAGATCGATAGACACCAGCCATCGCGGCACGTTGAATGAACTGGATATCCCATCTTACGACCATGTCCTTGTGCTCGGTTACAGCGACACGATGGCCGCCCAGACCGCGGACACACACACGCTGATCACCCTGCTGCAACTGCGCCAGATCGCAGAGCGCGCCGGAAAACACATCAGCGTCGTCAGCGAGATGATCGACATCCGCAACCGCCAACTGGCGGAAGTGACCCGGGCCGACGACTTCGTCGTCAGCAACAAGCTGGTCAGCCTGATGCTCGCCCAGGCCTCGGAGAACGCTTATATGGCGGCCATATTCGGCGAATTGCTCGATGAGGCCGGCTCGGAGATCTACATGCGTCCGATCTCGGACTATGTCACGATCGACAAGCCTGTAAACTTCTACACCGTCACGCTGTCGGCCCTTCGCCGCGGCGAGGTGGCCATCGGCTACCGCAAGCAGAACGATGCCGACCCCGACCCACGTCGCCTCGGCGGCGTGGTGGTCAATCCGCCCAAGGCGCTGATGATGCATTTCAATCCGGACGACATGGTTATCGTCCTGGCGGCCGACTGACAAAACTCCAGACGCAATGGCAAAAGGCCCGGATGCAGAAACAACTGCTCCGGGCCCTTTGATTGCATATGCAAGATGATCAGGCTGCGTTGGCGAGCGCTCCGCCGACCAGCCGTCCAAGCCGCTTGATGCCTTCATCGATCATCTGTTCGTTGGCACAGGAGAATGACAGCCGCACCGTATTGGTGCCCGAACGGTTGGCAAAGAACGCCTGCCCCGGAACAAAGGCAACCTTTTCGGTCTCGACCGAGAGCGCCAGCAATTCGGCACCATCCATTCCCTCCGGCAAGGTCACCCAGACGAACATGCCGCCTTCGGGTCGGGTCCAGCGCGTGCCAACCGGCATGTATTTATCGAGTGCAGCCAGCATGGCGTCGCGCCTCGCGCTGTAGGCCCGTCTGATCTTGGCGACCTGCGCGTCGAAATGGCGTTCGGCGACATGGGTGATGGCAATCTGGTTGATCGATGACGAATGTAGGTCGGCCGCCTGCTTCATCAGGACCAGCTTGCGGATGACCGTCGTCGACGCCACCACGTAACCGACCCGCAATCCCGGTGCGAGCGTCTTGGAGAAGCTGCCGCAATAGATCGTCCGCGTATCTTCGATCGAGCCGCTACGTTCGATATCCAGCGCCAGGATCGGCGTCACCGCCTCGCCGTCATAACGCAGATGCTGATAAGCAGCATCCTCTATGACCGCAATGTCCAGTTCATCGGCCAAAGCCAGCAGACGCTTGCGATTTTCAAGCGAAACCGTCTCGCCGGTCGGATTGGAAAAATCGGCAGACAGATAGGCGAATTTCACCGAGCCACCATTGGTTTCGGCCGCTGCCGTGTAGCTTCCCGGCGTCCTATTGCCAAGGCTCAGCTGGTCATACCTCGGCTCATAAGCATTGAACGCCTGCAGAGCGCCCAGGTAAGTTGGCCAGTTGACAAGAGCCGTATCGCGCGGCGACAGGAACAGCTTGCCGAGATAGTCCAGCGCCTGCTGCGAGCCGGAAGTGATGAAGATATTGTCGATGCCGCACGTGATGCCGAGCCGCGCCATGTCCGCCTGCAGCCACTCGCGCAACGGCTTGTATCCTTCCGAAACCGAATACTGCAGGGCGGCACACGCCTGTCCGCTGGTGAAAATATCGGCATAGGCATCCTTGAACGCCTCATCCGGAAACAGCGCCGGATCCGGAATCCCGCCGGCAAACGAAATGATCTCCGGCCGATCGAGAAGCTTCAGCAGTTCACGGATTTCAGATGCACGCATACGCGACGAGCGCGTCGCGAAAATATGGTCCCAATTGAGCACAGGCATTTCCTCGGATGTTCTTTTTGACATCCAACGAGACCATGAAAACAACGATATGTCAACAATACTGACCCATCTTGCAGACAGCAGAAATAAGTCATTGAAAAGAACAAAACCATCAGAAACACACAAGCAAAATTGATTATGTTTTTTGATAGTCAAAACGCAAGAAGACAGATCCCGGGAGCCGCATCGGCACCCGGAATCTCTAGAAATTCACACACCGGTTGGGTGCCGGCAACGCTGGCTTCAAGCCGCATGCAGTCCTCTTTGCTGCGGCACGGACGTTGCTGTCTTGAACTGCTGAACTAGCTGGAACAGCCCGTTGACATCACGCGATAGCGAGTGCGCGGCTGCCGAAGTCTCTTCTACCATGGCAGCGTTCTGCTGGGTCGATTGATCGATCTGGTTCACCGAACTGTTGATGTCTTTCAGCGATCCGGACTGTTCTTCAGTTGCCTCGATGATCGCCCGGATGTTCACGGTGATATCCTCGACCTGGCTGGCGATCTGTTCAAGCGACAAACCCGTCTGCCCGACAAGGTCTACGCCACGACTGACCTGCGCCGCCGAGGTGCTGATCAACTGGCGGATCTCCTTGGCGGCACTCCCCGAGCGCTGTGCGAGTTCACGCACCTCCTGCGCCACCACAGCAAAGCCCTTGCCCGCCTCACCTGCCCTTGCAGCCTCGACACCGGCGTTGAGCGCCAGCAAATTGGTCTGGAAGGCGATTTCATCAATCACGCCGAGAATACTGGAAATCTGTTTCGAGGATTGCTCGATCTCGCTCATGGCGCCGACCGCATCGCGGACCACAGCACCTGACTTTTCTGCGTTGGCACGGGTCTGCTCGACAAGCTTTCCAACATTCGTCGCACGCTTGGCGGACTCCGCCACAGTGGTGGTAATTTCCTCGAGAGCCGCGGCAGATTCCTCGACCGAGGCTGCCTGAACTTCGGTCCGACGCGCAAGCTGATTGGCTGCATCGGAGATCTCACCGGTACTCGATGCGATGGAACGCGCATTGGTCGTAACGGTGCAAATCGTCTGCTTCAATCGCGTCAGCGCTTCGTTGAAGTCATTCCTGACCTTTTCCATGGTCGGCACGAAAGGACGGTCCAGACTGCAGGTCAGATCGCCGTCCGCCAGACCACTCAGAGAACCGGCCAATTGCGCAATCGCGTCCATCCGTGACGAGACATCGGTGGCGAACTTGATCACCTTGTAGACCTTGCCGGACGAATCGAACACCGGATTGTAGCTCGCCTGGATCCATACATCTCGCCCATCTTTAGCGACACGGCGAAACTCGTCGGAGAAGATTTCGCCGCTGGCCAGCCTGCCCCAGAACGCCTGATAGTCATCCGAATTGACATAGGTCGGATCACAGAACATCCGGTGATGTTTGCCGACAATTTCTGCAAGGCTGTAGCCGAGGCCTTTGCAGAAATTCTCGTTGGCCGTCAGGATGGTGCCGTCCGGCTGGAATTCAATGACTGCCTGCGATGCTGACAAGGCCTTGAGTTTGGCGTCATCCTCCATCGCGCGGATCTTGGCTGCGGTGATGTTGGTGGCGTATTTCACCACCTTGTAGGGCTTTCCGCCCTTCATCAGTGGGTTGTAGGACGCTTCGATCCAAATTTCCCGCCCACCCTTGGCGACACGGAGATACTGCCCGCGATCAAATTTCCCACTGCGCAACTGCTGCCAAAACGAAGAGTACTCGGGCGACGCCGCTTCGACCGGATCAACAAACATCCGGTGATGTTTTCCCTGGATCTCGGACAGTGCATAGCTCACCGCCATGCAGAAATTTTCATTGGCTGTCAGAATGATGCCATTCAGATCGAACTCGATCACCGCCTGCGAGCGCCTCAGGGCCTCGGATTCAGCCAGGGAGTCCCTTATATTTCTCAAGATAGGCATGCAATTTCCCCCATGCATCCAACCGATGCGAATGGCGAAACACCCATGGTTCGCACACCGATAAAGTGTATGAACACCGGTATACAAATTGCTAATATTCTTAAAAACAGACTCAACTCAAGCAAATATTTTAGATAATCGTAAATCACCAAGAAGTAAGCGCAATACCGCCTGCACAACCGCTAGAATGTTCAATCGACATCTTTGCACTATAGCGCCATTGCATGGATAAAATTGAACAAAAGTCATTTTTGCGAGCAAAAGATCATCGCGCATCCGACGGTAAAAAACCGGGAGACTTTCGGCCCCCGGCTGGAAATTCAGCGAACTGCAGGGACGGACATAGTCCGTCGAAACGCTCGGATTAGTTGCGAGCCTTGTCGACCAGCTTGTTCTTGCCGATCCAGGGCATCATGGCGCGAAGCTTGGTGCCGACTTCCTCGATCTGGTGGCTGTCGTTCATGCGGCGGATACCCTTGAAGCGGGCTGCACCGGCACGATATTCCTGCATCCAGTCCGAGGTGAACTTCCCGGTCTGGATGTCGGTCAGGACGCGCTTCATTTCAGCCTTTGTTTCAGCCGTGATGATGCGCGGGCCGGTGACATATTCGCCCCACTCAGCCGTGTTGGAGATCGAGTAGTTCATGTTGGCGATGCCGCCTTCATAGATCAGGTCGACGATCAGCTTCACTTCGTGCAGGCATTCGAAATACGCCATTTCCGGCGCGTAGCCACCTTCGACCAGCGTTTCGAAGCCGGCGCGGATCAGTTCAACGAGACCACCGCACAAAACGACCTGCTCGCCGAACAGGTCGGTTTCGCATTCTTCCTTGAACGAGGTTTCGATGATGCCCGAACGACCGCCGCCGACGCCGCAAGCGTAGGACAGAGCCAGTTCAAGCGCATTGCCCGACGCGTTCTGATGAATGGCAACGAGGCAGGGAACGCCGCCGCCCTTCTGGTATTCGCCACGAACGGTGTGGCCCGGGCCCTTCGGCGCGATCATCACGACGTCAACCGACGCCTTTGGCTCGATCAGGCCGAAATGAACGTTGAGGCCATGGGCAAATGCGATGGCCGCACCGTCGCGGATGTTGCCGGCGATCTCATCGCGGTAGATGTCGGCCTGCAACTCGTCCGGGGTTGCCATCATCATCAGGTCGGCCCATGCGGCAGCTTCAGCAACCGTCATGACCTTGAAACCATCGGCTTCGGCCTTCTTGGCGGTCGGCGAACCGGCCTTCAAAGCGACAACCATGTTCTGGGCGCCCGAATCCTTCAGGTTGAGCGCATGCGCACGACCCTGGGAACCGTAACCGATGATTGCTACCTTCTTGGCCTTGATGAGGTTCAAGTCCGCATCACGATCGTAATAGACGCGCATATTCGTATTCCTTCCCTATGCTTCTCAGTTGTGGTGAATGTTGTTGTTCGACACGCCGGCACGGGAGGTCCCGTCCAGACCCGCCAAAATCCTCTCCGTGCCGTAGAGCATCAGGAAGGCGTGAACCGCCTTCGAGGCCCTCGACCCGAAACTCGTCGTCTGTGGCATATCGCCGAGCAGCATGCGGACATGCAGGTCGCTGACGATCAACCCGTAAAGCGTACGATAGGCTTCCTCGCCATCATTGAAGCGCAACAGGCCATCGCGCTGTCCCGCCTCGAGCAGCGCCCGCGCCCTGCGATCGATCTGCCGACGGCCGCGCTCCAGCAGCAGAGTGCCAAACTTGGAGCCGTCCCGGCTCGACTGACCGATGGCGAGGCGATTGAGCGCCAGCGATACATCGCCTGCCAGCACTTCGAGCAGATCCTTGGCGAACACCTCGAGATGATCGGTGAGGCTTGCCGCGGTCAGCCGCTCGCCCGGCCGCTCGAACGTGCGGACCTTGCTGGCCTGGTAGGAAATCATCGCCGACAGCAAACCGTCGCGGTCACCGAACCACTTGTAGAGGCTTTCCTTGGAGCAATTGGCCGCACGGGCCAAGCCGGCCGTCGTCACAGCCTTGTCACCACCTTCGACCAGCAAACGCAAGGCTTCCGCCAGCACAGCGTTCTGGCGTGGGGTGAATTCGGTATTCTGACTGCTCTCGCTCGACATGACGGCCTCCGAGTACCGTACGGTACGGTTCTTGCTCGTTATGAGCCCAGACGCGTGTCGGGTCAAGAGCTGCCTTGTTATTTTTGCAAGCATTTTGCAGCGCTCGCTGCAAAAGCTTTGAGCATCTGCACGTTCAGCGCCAAGGCCCGGTCGCGCCCAAGTTCAGTCACGAATAGGTGAATGGAGCAATAATAATAATAATACTTCACTCCTATTTTTGCCGCGAATGCTACATTTATGCAATTGTTTTTATTGCGTTAAATTTTTAGCTGCGAGAGAAATAAAAAGGAATCAACCGAACCAAAGAGTTCGATTGCGCGCAATGTGGTATTGAAATTTTTAGGTCTGGGCGCCACATCCACATTGCCGAACGAGATACTTCGTTCCCCGATAAAATCAGGAGCAAGATCATGAAAATCATTGCCGCCACCGCACTCATCGCCGCACTCGCCAGCGCATCTGCCGCCTTCGCGCTCGAACCGATTCCGGGCTCGATTACCTATGCCGGCAAGCAGGCCAATATCGTGAAGGCCCCCGTAGGATCGACCCTGTTCCACAATTTCAATTTCAAAGGCGACAAGATTCGGGAAGTCTACAGGGTCAACGCCGATCACACCGTGACATTGGTTCAGCGTGGCATCATCAACGATTGATCTGACGTCTCACCTGCTCGCCGAACAGCCCCGAAGTGAATGCTCCGGGGCTTTTTATACCCGGCTACCGCGCGTAGTCGACAGGGATCGCCGAACCGCTTTTCAGCGTCTCCATCGATATCGACGCCGACACATCGAACAATTCGATCCGCTTGACCAGCCGCCGATAGACCACGTCGTAATGCTCCACTCTCGGCAACACGACCTTCAGGATATAGTCGTAATGCCCGGTGAGCCGATGGGCTTCGACGATCTCGGCGATGTCGCCGACAGCCCGACGGAATTCCTCGATCCATTCGTCGGCGTGGTGGGCAGTCTTGATCAGCGCATAAACGGTGGTCGGCACGCCCATCTTCTCGCGATCGAGCACGGCAATGCGCCGAGCGATATAGCCCCCCTCCTCCAGTTTCTGGATGCGGCGTGAGCAAGCTGACACGGAAAGCGATACCTTCTCGGCCAGATCCGTGACCGCAATGGCGCAGTCCATTTGCAACCACTCGAGAATCTTCCGGTCTCTTTCGTCAATCACGCTGATATTCTCCGACAACTGAAATCAAAGACGCAAAATTTGCGCGCCAAAAAGACAAATGACACGTCTTGATTTGCAAGAAAAGGCGCTATTGCCGCCAAAATCGCACACCAGATGCGAGCCAAATCGGCGATCATCAACCATCAAAACACAAGGAGATTGCTATGCAGATGATGGGCCTGATCGGTGGGATGAGTTTCGAAAGTTCAGCCGTTTACTACCGGCTGATCAACGAAGCCGTACGGACCAGGCTCGGCGGACTGACCTCGGCCGAAGTCATCATGCACTCCGTCAATTTCGAAAGCATCGTCGCACTGCAAAAGGCCGGTCGCTGGGATGATGCCGCGCGCCGCCTGGGAGACGTGGCAGTAGGGCTGGAGAAAGCCGGAGCAAGCTGCGTCCTGATCTGCACGAACACGATGCACCTGGTCGCAGGCGAGGTTCAGGCCCGCATCAACGTGCCGCTGATCAACATCATCGACGAGACAGCGACCGCCCTGAAGAAGAATGGCGCCAAGCGGCCGCTGCTACTGGCAACCCGCTATACCATGGAGCACGGCTTCTATGCCGAGCGCATGCGCCGGAACGGCGTCGAGATCATGGTGCCGGATGCCGGTGGTCGCACCGCGACCCATAACATCATCTTTGATGAACTCTGCGCCGGCCGTGTCATCGACAGCTCACGCGAAAAGCTTATGGCCATCATCGAACAGGCCAAGGCAGAGGGTGCCGACAGCGTGATCCTGGGCTGCACGGAAATCTGCCTGATCCTCGACCCGACCGCCCTGCCTTTGCCGGGTTTCGATTCGACCACCCTCCATGCCGAGTCGGCCGTCGATTTCTGCTTGGCCAACGGTTTGGCGACCAACGCCGCCTGAAATCGGCAAGGGTTCAGATCGTCTGACCACAAGCGCGGCAGAAACGGCGTACCGTTTCTGCCATTCCGTATTCGAGCGCATCGGCTGTCAGGCCGTGGCCAATTGAGACCTCGGCCAGCGTCGGAATGCGCCTGACCAAAGCCGGCAGGTTCGCAACCGTCAGGTCGTGACCCGCATTGACGGCGAGCCCCGCAGCAATGGCCGCATCGGCCGTCGCGCCGAGCAAAGCAATCTCACGCCCGGCCGCTTCAGGATTGTCAAAACAGCCACCATAAGGCCCTGTATACAGCTCGACACGCTCGGCACCGGTCGCCTTGGCCAGAGCCATCGTATCGGTTTGCCCATCTCCATCGACAAACAGCGACACGCGCATGCCCTTGGCACGAAGCCGGGCGACAATCCTCTTCAGGTCGTCTCCATGTGCGATCAGATCCCAGCCGTGGTCGGATGTCGCCTGCGATGGATCATCCGGCACAAGGGTCACCTGCTCCGGCTCGATCGCCTCGCACAGGGCAAGGAACTCCTCGGTCGGATATCCTTCGATATTGAATTCTGCCTGCGGAAATTCGTCATCGATCAGGGCCCGCAGCAGCGGCAGGTCGCTGAAGCGGATGTGCCGCTGGTCGGGTCGCGGATGCACCGTCAGGCCACTTGCCCCGGCCTGCAGGGCAATGCGCCCCAGATCCGCCACGCTCGGCCACGGCAAATCCCGGCGATTGCGAAGCATGGCGATGGCATTGAGATTGACGGAAAGCTTGGTCGGCATTCGATCTTGTCCAAAGGTCTGAAACGAACCGCATCCTTAGGACATCATCGACGGGAAGACCAACGAGAATTGCAGATGAACCGATACAACGAATTGATAAGTAGTATCCGCACGTTTCAGCGACCCCGCAGACTTTGGGGTATTGACGCAAGGCCTGGATAGATTAGTCAGATTAAACCGTGTGACAAAACGCACAAAACATCTGTCCGGCTTACAATCCATTCGCGACATTTCAGGGGTTTGCTAAAATGATCGAACCGTCCGTGGAGAAGCAATGAGCGCCGA
Source organism: Rhizobium sp. PDO1-076 (assembly GCF_000247475.1). Lineage (GTDB taxonomy): Bacteria > Pseudomonadota > Alphaproteobacteria > Rhizobiales > Rhizobiaceae > Allorhizobium. The sequence goes on from NZ_AHZC01000066.1 coordinate 27,932, forward strand.
ACAGCGGGCCGACCGCGACGAGATTCACCAGGCTTTGCAGACAATTCTTGCCAGCCAGACATTCTCTCGGTCGGAACGCTTGCGCTCATTCCTGAAATTCGTGGTCGAAATGGAACAGCTTGGCCGCGGTCATCAACTGAAAGGGTACACGATCGGGATAGACGTCTTCAGCCGCGACGAGGCCTTCGATCCGGGAACAGATCCCTTGGTTCGGGTTCAGGCCGGTAAACTCAGGCGTCTTCTCAACCAGTTTTATGCCGATGAAGGGCGCAACCAGCAACTTCGCATCCGTATTCCACTGGGCGGCTATGTGCCGTTGTACGAGCGTGCAGTCCCCGCGCGCCGCAGTCCGGATCATACTACCCTCGTCGCGGAGCAGCCCGTGGGAGCCGGTCCCCGGGAACGGTCGACACTGTCCGGTCCGACCTCGACGGGCCACCTTGTCCGAGCATTGCCGCGGCTGTTCTTTGAAATCGAAACCGGAAGCGACTGGCGTGGCGACATCTTCTGCAATGCAGTTCGTCTCTGGGCAGACCGGCTCTGGGGTGTTTCACTGGCCGCCCTTGGCGACAGCCCCGAACCGGGATCAGAGCCTCAATCGGTAAATACCACAGACCTGTTTTTCGTCTTGGAGGTAAAAACCGATCACCATGACGGCACACTCCAGGTCAAGCTCCGTCATGTGGCATCCGGCCAGACGCTCGCGCAAGAAATCCATCCGCAGACCGTATCCGGTACCGTCCTTCAGCTCGGCGCCCTGGCTAACCAGTATACCGGATCAACGCTGACACTCCCCGGACATCTCTATCAGTTTTGCCACGCGAGCGGCCTTTCAAGCCAGCTCATGCTATGTCTCGATGCCACCTATCGCTATGCCTTGCTGCGCACCGACGACGCCTATCAAAATGCCAGAAGCCATCAGCAACGCTGGGTGGGGCTTAGCGGGCAACATGACATCGTGACCGAAATCCCCAAATTGCTGGCGCTCACCGCTTTTCGTGGCTGAGCCAACCCGTTCGCGCCTACGTGTTCGCCATGCGAAAAATTGCAGAACGCCCTTCACCAAGCGTTACAGTGGCAGAGATTTATTTATTTCGGCGAAAAGTAATATAAATATAGCGTCTGCTCACAGGAGCAGAGTTGGAACACGCTCTGCGGTTGATCAGCAGATAGCAGGAGTGCATCGGAAAAAAATAGCAGACGAGCGACACGCTGGGGGACGGGAGGAGTCATGGCGAACGGTCCGAAAAATCTGCATAAAATAGAAAAACCGACCGGACGCATGCGGGATGATCGGATTGTCCTGCCAGATATCATATTGCCACCCAATGTGCCGTCCGAGCCCGTCGCAATCGCAGACATGGCCGAACTTTTCGGCATCACCCACAGGACGCTTCACTTCTATGAGGAAAAAGGCCTGATCGGCGCCGGCCGGATGGGCTTGATGCGCGTCTACGGCCAATCCGATGTCGCACGCATGGCGGTCATCAACACATGCCGGGAAGTCGGCATGCCAATATCTGTCATTCAGGATCTGTTCGAACGTCTGTCCGCAGCCCAGTCACGGACGGAGGCCAACGCGCTGCTGGAAGACGCACTGATGACACGGCAACGGGAGCTGACCGCAAGCCTCTCGACGATCCACCGGCAATTGCAGCAGGTCAACACACTGCTGGCCAACGAGGCAACGGCGACATCCGGACGAACTGCCCCGACAAGGCAGACGGTAGATCTCTCCGACATCGAGCATCGCTGCCTGCATATGATGGCCGAGGGACATACGACAAGCCGGATCGCGAGGAACTTCCAGATGAAAATCGACGAAGTAACCGAGATCGAAAACGGGCTCATTCAAAAGATCGGTGCCCAAAACCGTTTCCAGGCCATCGCGAAGGCCGTCTTGCTCGGAATGATCGCCAGTTGATCTGGAACGTCTGCACTACGGCCGCTTGGCCCACCGCGGGATAAACCTTGCTGTGCATCAAGTGCCGGCGGCATCGACGTCGGTCGATCACCGCACGATTGTCAGCGTCTCCGCCGCACGGGTGACAGCCGTGTAGAGCCAACGCTCGCGGGTATCGCGAAACGCCCAGCTCTCATCGAACAGCACGACATTGTTCCACTGCGAACCCTGTGCCTTGTGCACTGTCAGGGCATAGCCGTAGTCAAATTCGTCATAGCGCTTGCGCGTCGTCCATGGCACCTCGGCCTCGATGTCCTCGAAGGCCGCTTTCAGCAGCTTGATCTTGGCCGCCCCGCGATCCATGTCGTCGTCTTCTGGCTTGATCAGCAGGTTGATCCCGGGTTTTACGGTTTCCCGCGAGGATGTCATGACCTGCCAGAGCGAGCCGTTGAGCAAACCTTTGACCTGATCGTTGCGCAGGCACACGAGCTTGTCGCCCGCTTGCGGATGTTCGACGGTAAACCCCTTCAACTCACGCAGGCGCTTGTTGTAGCGGCGGCGCGTCTTGTTGGTCCCGACGAGAACCTGGTCGGCCTCGAGTACCAGTTCCTGATTCACCTCGTTCTTCGAGATGACCCGCGCGGTCGACCCGTAGTCGCCATACATGATCTCCTTGCCCTCGCGGATATGCATGGCAAGCTGGATGATCGGATTGTCGCGTGCCTGGCGGTGGATATCCGTCAGCAGATAGTCCGGCTCCTGCTCCGTGAAATAGCCGCCACCGGTGACCGGCGGCAACTGTCCAGGATCCCCAAGCACCAGGATCGGCGTACCGAAGCTCATCAGGTCGCGGCCAAGCTGCTCATCGACCATCGAGCATTCGTCGATGACGATCATTGCCGCCTTGGCGACTGGACTCTGCCGGTTGATCGAGAACATCGGCGCGATCGATGTCTTGCCGGTCTCCTCGTCCTCGACAGCCTCTTCGCCGCGCGGCCGGTAGATGAGGGAATGGATGGTCTTGGCATTGGACGCCCCACGCGAACGCAACACCTGGGCTGCCTTGCCGGTGAAGGCCGCGAAAAGCACATCGCCGTCGACATGCTCGGCGAAATGTTTCGCAAGCGTCGTCTTGCCGGTCCCGGCATAGCCAAACAGCCTGAAGATCGGCGATTTGCCCTCTTTCAACCATTTGGAAACGGCCTTCAGGGCTTCATCTTGTTGCGGAGCAAATTCCATCACCTAGGCATGCGCGGATTCGAGCTTTGATTGCAAGTCAAAAGGCCGAAAACAAGAACAAAGAGTGGACATCAGACGACCAGCGGGGCATTTGCCAATTCGATCGGGCTGCCATGCGGTGTGGCTTCCGCCGCGCGCTGCCAACGCTTCTGCAAGGCCAGAACCTGTTCAGGTTCCGCCACGCCCTTGCCGACCAGCAATGCCGTCAAGGCCGCAACCCAGGCATCGAAATAGTCGGAGCCGTCCAAGGCCCTGCCCGGCTTGTGCACCTCAAGCGACAGGCTGGCCGCCCATTCGCTCCAGTCGAAAAGTCCTCGGTCATGCAAATGCACCGTCAGCGCAAAGGCCTGCGCATGCCAAGGCTCGGCAAAGACGGGATCGCCTTCGGTTGATCTCGGCCGGCCCGGAGACTGCGACAGCGGTGACGGGGGTTCACACGCGCTCAAGATAGCTCTCCCAGGCATCGATGGAAATGCTCAACGAAGAATCGGCACCCTCGCCCCAGATCTCGTCGGCGGTGAAGACGACCGTGTAGACCCATTGCGGATTTTCGCCGTTGTGATGGGCATTGTCATCCGGGAAAACGAACCCGCCCTGCACGGCTTCGACAACGCCGCGCTTGGCGCGGGCATAGCGCGGCAAGCGCGTGTGGCCGAGCGGATGGAAATTCTTCGTCCTGACCTGGTCCCCAACGGCAAACCTCGCGGCCGTCTGAACCGGACGGTCGCAGGCGCCACCCTTGGCCAGCACGCTTTCAACCATATCCGCCTTCAGCACACGTTTTGGCCGGACACCTTGCGCGATATGCTGCCCCGACGACAACTCTTCGCGGCTGGCAAACCCATGCCGCTCCAGCAGTGTGTCGATACCGCGGATCCACACCTCGTAATAGCTTGCCGCAAGATAGTCGGCCGGCGGAATGCTTTCCCGCGCATGCCGGCTTTCATCGAGTGTCCAGGCACCGAAGGTGCCGCAGGACAAGGTAATGCCGAGTGCGCGCTTTTCCCATTCGGCGTGAAAATAAGGTTCGTTTCGCTCCGCAGCGATCGGGCCGAACCCCATCTGGCCGCCGAGATCATGCGGGCCGTTCATCGGATATCCTCCGGCGCAAGCGCAAGACCTGTTCCGATCATTGCATCGCGGGTGACGAGATCAGCCAGTTGCTCTTCGCTGAAGCCCTCCGTGCCGACCGGTCGCAAAGGCACCACCAGATATCGCAGTTCCGCGGTCGAATCCCAGACACGGATTTTGACGCCGTCCGGCAGGGCGACACCAAACTCTTCCAACACGCCGCGCGGATCAATCACCGCGCGCGACCGATAGGCCGGCGCCTTGTACCAGACCGGCGGAAGTCCGAGCACCGCCCACGGATAACACGAGCACAGCGTGCAGACGACCATGTTGTGGCTCTCGGACGTGTTGAACACGGCACGCATATGCTCGCCCTGCCGACCGGCAAAGCCCAGACTGGCAATGGCCGCGGTCGCATCCGATTTCAGCCAGGTTGCAAAGGCCGGATCGCTCCACGCTCTCGCAACGACTTTGGCGCCGTTGCGTGGCCCGACCTTCGTTTCATAGGTGTCGACAATCGCGTCGATCGCTGCAGGATCGATCAGGCCCTTGTCCGTCAGCAAGGTCTCCAGCGCCTTCACCCGCGCCTGCATGTCTAAATACTGGTTGTCGTGGTGATGACCGTGATGTTCGTCATGCGCATCATGGTCGTCGGAATGATTGTGGTCGTGAACCAAGGACGAGCCTCCCAGAGGATTGTACGAACGGTTGTAAGCTTCGTCTCCCGGCCTGCCAAGAACTTGGGAGAGCCGTTCCTGTCATTTTGCTATCGGCAAGGCCTTGCCTATATCGCCTTTCAGCAAGTGCAGGAACGGTGCGGGCTCAAGCCGGCCGGGTGCTGCAAATGGATTTGAGAAGGCAAAAATGAAGAACAGGATGACGCCGGAATAGGCGCCAAACATCGACAGCAGGGCAATATGCGTGCGCGTGGGCCGATAGACATAGAAAGGTGCAGCAACACAGATCAGGCCAATCAATGCCGGCGCCCAGAACAGGCCGGCAAACGTACCAAGTGTCGGCGCCTCACGCGTCTGCCTAAATCCGGCAATGTCGGTGATGCGCTGGCGCATGTGCTGGGCAAGATAACGTTGCCGGTCGCTCGACGGCTCTAGGTCGAGAAGGATGTTGTATGCCTTGTCCCATTCGACCCAGGCGGACGCTGACAGCCCTTGCCTCTGCGCGAGCCGTTGCCACTCCTCATCGACCACCAGCGCGACATAGCGCGCCAGATGTTGCTGGACCGGAACCACTATCGGCCCGTCATAGCGCGCCGCATCATTGAAAACATCAGATATCGCCACGGCCTCCTGGGTCAGGTCCGTGCGGATGCCCTTGTAGTCGTCGAGTTCCTGGGCATAGACGAGCGCCAGGATGAGCCCGTGCAGCGCCGCCACGCGAACGGCTACCGTGCTGGCTGCGTCATGCGTTCGATCACCCTCGTCGCCGCTGGTCAGAAGCCGGCGCGCCAGAAAATAGCTGCCGAGAACAAGCCCGACGGCGCCCAGAACGAAACCGAAGCCGACAAAGCCGGAACCAACAATATCCATCATGATGTGCCGCATCTCTCAAAGCCGGCGACGGCCGGCTACGGTTATTTCAACATGGGCCAGAGACTGAGAACCAGCAAGATGGCCATGGTAATATTGAACCATTTGAGCCGCACGGGAACCGACAGCCACTCTCGGAGCGCAGAGCCGAAGCCTGCCCAGGTTGAAACACTTGGCACATTCACTGCTGCAAAGACCAGCGCGACGACACCCACCGTCAGGGCATAGTTCTGTGGATCGGGATAGACCGCCATGGCCGTGACAGCCATCACCCAGGCTTTCGGATTGACCCACTGAAAGGCTGCCGCTCCCAGGAAAGTCATCGGGCTGGCCTTTGTCTCACCCTGACCCAGCGTTCGCGACGTGCCTATCTTCCAGGCGATCCAGATCAGGTACAGCCCGCCGGCGATCTTCAGGCCCGTATAGACCAGGGGCACCGTTGCCAGCACCGCACCAAGGCCAAGGCCAACCCCGAGCAGTAGCGACAGGAATCCGGCACCGATCCCGAACATATGCGGAATCGTGCGACGGAAGCCGAAATTCACGCCCGAAGCAAACAGCATCATATTGTTCGGTCCTGGCGTGATGGACGTCGAAAAGGCAAAAAGAATCAACGCCAGCAATGTGTCGATGGACATGGACGTCCTCCCGTTCAATTTTTGGGTCAGCATAGCTGTCCCAACATGGCTGACCAGCCGGTCACTTGTCTCCGTGACACGAACCCGTCGCAACTCACCATTCTTGCAAGCTCCGCATTCACTGCTATCTTCGCAGCCGGAATTCGAGGAGAGCGCCATGAACGACCCTATCCCGACCGTCAACCTTCCAGGCGGCGCAAGCGTGCCGACCATCGGTCTCGGCACCTGGATGATGGGGGAGGACAAAGGGCGCATGGCGGATGAAATCGCGGCGGTACGCCATGCCCTCGAACTCGGGATGACGCTGATCGATACGGCGGAAATGTATGCGGCTGGCGAATCCGAGAGGATTGTCGGCGCAGCGGTGAAAGACCAACGGGAGCAAGCCTTCCTCATTTCCAAGGTCCTGCCGTGGAATGCCAGTTTCGAGGGTACGATCGAAGCGTGCAACAGTAGCCTCCAGCGCCTCGGAACCGACTATCTGGATCTCTACCTGCTGCATTGGCGCGGCGAGCACCCGCTTGCCGATACAGTCGGCGCACTCGAAACATTGAAGGCTGCCGGCAAGATCAAGTCCTGGGGCGTTTCCAACTTCGACCTCGATGACATGGAAGAACTCTTCCAACTGCCCGACGGCAAGAACTGCTCGGTCAACCAGGTGCTCTACAATCTCTCACGCCGAGGCATCGAGTATGATCTTCTGCCCTGGTGCCAGGAGCGCCATGTCCCGATCATGGCCTATTCACCCATCGAGCAGGGGCGCTTGCTCCGGCATCAGGAGCTCGTCCATATTGCCAAAGCCTACCAGGCGACGCCGGCCCAGATTGCCCTCGCCTTTCTTCTCGACCGCGAGGGGGTCATACCGATCCCAAAGACCGTCAGCCTGAGCCGCTTGCAGGAAAACCGCGATGCCGTGGAACTGGACATCACCGACGAGGATTTCGACCGGCTGGATGTCGCCTTCCCGCCACCATCAAGCAAGATGCCCCTCGAAATGTTGTGAGTAAGTCCATCCTTGCAATGCTCAGCGCTTCGCGGGCAATTCCGGCGCCTTTACGCGAGGCAGAAAGGGAATTAGGGCATTTCCTAACTTCCTTTTCTCCAGCAAAGGCGTGACGGGTGTCCCTGATGAGCAAGAAGCAGAAGAAGGATGTCACAAACGACATCATGGACCGGGCCTCCCAACGCGTTTTCAATGCGCTGGCCTCGGAGCCCCGGCGCATGATCCTCGTTCATCTTTCCGGCTCAAGCCTGACTGCGGGCGAAATTTCCTCGCGTTTCGACATGGCGAAACCGTCGATCTCACAGCATCTTGCCATTCTCGAGAATGCGGGCCTGATCGAGGGCGACAAACGCGGACAGTTCATCCACTACAGCCTCTTGCCGGATCCGTTGCGCCGGACGCTGCAAGGTTTTGTCGACCATGTAGCTCCGCGCGAAAGCGGCGAAATCACAAAGACAACGAAAAAAGCAGCCGACAAGCCAACAAGCTCCGGCGAGAAGAAATCCAAGGAACTGGACAAGAAGGCATCCATCGAGGCAGTGGAAAAGAAGCCGGGCAAACCGGAAAAGGAGATGCCACAGCAGATGGGCCTTCTGGATTTCCTTTCCGCCCTCGACTGAGCCCCCAGCCTCAAACGCATACGGGCGGCCAAAGCCGCCCGTCGAAGAATTCAACGCGATATCGCGGACCTTACATACCCTGCGAGCCACGGTTCATCGCGGCAATCCCCGTCCGGCAAATCTCGTTCAGGCCAAGCGGCTTCATGATCGCCACGAACTGATCGATTTTCGACGACTTGCCGGTGATCTCAAAGATGAAATGTTCAACCGTCGCATCCACCACCTTGGCGTGGAAAGCATCGGCCAGACGCAAAGTCTCTGCCCGCATTTCGCCCGACGAGACAACCTTGACCAGCGCCACTTCCCGCTCGATCGGCCGCTCCTGGCCAAGTTCGCGCGCCCGAACCGTAAGGTCGAGAACCCGATGCACGGGCACGATACGCTCGAGCTGTGCCTTGATCTGCTCGAGCACGCTCGGCGTACCCCGTGTCACGATGGTAATGCGCGACAGATGTGCCTCATGCTCGGTTTCGGAAACCGTCAGGCTTTCGATGTTGTAGCCGCGACCGGAAAACAGGCCAATGACCCGGGCAAGCACGCCCGGCTCGTTGTCGACCAGAACCGAGAGCGTGTGGCTCTCGACCGCTGCGGTTTCCTTGGAGATGAAATAGGCCGAACCGGTCGGCTGAAGCTGTGCACTCATGGTCTTCAATCCTTCGGTTAAACGAGCTGGCGGCCCTTGGCATCGATCGCGTTGGCAACGGCTTCGTCCGTCGCCTCGTCCGGCAGCAGCATCTCGTTATGTGCCTTGCCCGACGGGATCATCGGGAAGCAATTGGCGAGATTGGCCACGCGGCAGTCGAAGATCACCGGCTTGTTGACCGAAATCATTTCGTTGATCTTGTCGTCCAGTTCATCCGGCTTTTCGCAGCGCAGACCAACGGCGCCGTAAGCTTCCGCCAGCTTGACGAAATCCGGCATCGCCTCCGTATAGGAATTCGACAGGCGGTTGCCGTGCAGCAACTGCTGCCACTGGCGCACCATGCCCATATACTGGTTGTTGAGGATGAACACCTTGACCGGCAGCTCGTGCTGGATGGCGCAGGACATTTCCTGGATGCACATCTGGATCGAGGCGTCGCCCGCAACATCGATGACCAATGCGTCGCGATGCGCGACCTGAACGCCGATGGCGGCCGGCAGGCCGTAGCCCATCGTGCCGAGACCACCCGACGTCATCCAGCGGTTCGGCTGTTCGAAGCCGATATACTGGGCCGCCCACATCTGGTGCTGACCGACTTCGGTTGTGATGTAGGTGTCGCGATGTTTGGTCAGCTCATAGAGCCGCTGCAGCGCATATTGCGGCATGATGACGTCCTTGGACGGCGTGTATGCGAAGGAATTGCGAGCCCGCCACTTGGTGATGCTCTCCTTCCACTCGACCGTCTGCGCCGTATCCGGCTTCTTCGGCAGGGCGCGCCAGGCACGAACCATGTCTTCCAGGACGCTGCCGACATCGCCGGTGATCGGCACATCGACACGAACATTCTTGTTGATCGACGACGGATCGATGTCGATATGGATCTTCTTCGAGTTCGGCGAAAACGCATTCAACCGGCCGGTGATACGGTCGTCGAAGCGTGCGCCGATGCAGACCATGACGTCACAGTCATGCATCGCCATGTTCGCTTCATAAGAACCATGCATGCCGAGCATGCCGAGCCAGTTCTTGCCCGATGCCGGATAGCAACCCAGCCCCATCAACGTCGACGTGATCGGAAAATCGGTGAGCCCAACCAGTTCGCGCAGCAGCTTGCTGGCTTCCGGGCCGGAATTGACCACGCCGCCGCCGGAATAGATGACAGGACGACGGGCATTGGCCATCAGTTCGACGGCAGCATGAATAGCGCGCTGATCGCCCTGCAGCTTCGGCTGATAGCTGCTGGCGGGCTTGTGCGCTTCCGGCGGCGTATAGGTGCCAGTGGCAAACTGGATGTCCTTCGGCACATCGACCAGAACCGGACCCGGGCGGCCAGACTGAGCAATACGGAAGGCTTCATGGATGATACCGGCAAGCTGGTTGACGTCCTTGACCAGCCAGTTGTGCTTGGTGCACGGGCGGGTAATGCCGACGGTGTCGCATTCCTGGAAGGCGTCCGAGCCGATCAGGGCGGTCGGAACCTGGCCGGAAATGCAGACAAGCGGAACGCTGTCCATCAGCGCATCCTGCAGCGGCGTCACGGCATTGGTCGCACCGGGGCCCGAGGTGACCAGCAACACGCCGACCTTGCCGGTCGAGCGTGCATAGCCTTCGGCAGCATGACCAGCACCCTGCTCGTGGCGAACGAGGATGTGCTGGATATCGTCCTGCTGGAAGATCTCGTCATAAATCGGAAGCACGGCGCCTCCGGGATAGCCGAAGATGTGCTCTACACCATTGTCTTTCAGCGCGCGCAGAACGATTTCGGCGCCGGTCATCTGGTTGTCTTTACCCGTCATGCTGTGGTTTCCATCTGCCTTCTGGATTTTTAGGGCTGATACCCCGGTTTTGGGCATAAAAAAAGGCCCCTTGAGGAGCCTGTCATCTAGCGCATGGGTGGCTAACGCCGGATGGTTACACCATCCTGCCCATGCGCTGTCCCACCACGATAAGTACGTTCGAGTTTTTCATGGTGCGAAGTGTTAGCCACAAACGATCTAAGCGTCAACGCATCATTGATGAATTTTTGCGCCCTTTGGCGCAGTTTTATTGCGCAACTGATCTGAGACCGTCGCGTGCGCCGCAGCTATACGAAGTCTTAAGTCGTTCACGGATACGCTCTCGTCTAACTGGGAGTTTTCTTGTTGAACGATGATCTTCACAAGTCTGGCGCTGCCGGAGACCAAGACCGCCGCGATGTCATGCGGCCCGGCAACCGAATGCTCGGACGCGTCGTCGCCTGTAATGGCGCCCGCGCAACAATTGCGGCTGTCGCCGAAGATGGTGGCACCGACCTGACCGAACTCTGGTCGGTCGGACGGCTGATCTCGATCACCGTCGGCAAGAACCGAGTCGTGGCGCTCGCCTATTCAATGCAGACGGGCAGCAAGGACTGGGGCGAAGGCGAGGACAATACCTTCCTCATCGAAGTCGAACTTCTCGGCGAGGTCCATGTCGGCGATGACGGATCGGAAATCTTCTCCACCGGCATCTCGCGCTATCCGTATCTGGGTGCCATCGCCCACCGCATCCGCGCAGCCGACCTGCTGCGCATCTACGACACTCGTCAGGGCGACACCTGCGTCATCGGCAAGCTGACCCAGGACGAGACGATCGACGCCGCCATCCATGTTCCATCCATGCTGTCGAAACACTTTGCGGTTGTCGGCTCGACAGGTGTGGGCAAGTCAACCGCGGTTTCCCTTCTCCTGCGCAAGGCGATTGAAAGCGATCCGAAACTGCGTGTGCTGATCCTCGATCCGCACAACGAGTTTGCCGCAGCCTTCCCAGATCACGCCGTGGTCATCGACACCGATACACTGGACCTGCCCTTCTGGCTAATGCGGCTGGAAGAATTTGCCGAAGTGCTGTTCCGTGGCCGCCCGCCCGTCCCCGAAGAGCTGGATATCCTGCGCGATCTGATGCCGGAGGCCAAGCGCGCCTTCCGCGGCAACGAATCGGCCCTGATGCGCCGTGCATCGGACAAGAGTTCGATGACCGCCGACACGCCCGTTCCCTATCGCATTGCCGATCTGATGGCCCTGATCGACGAACGCATCGGTCGCCTCGAAGGGCGCGGCGAAAAGCCGTTCCTGCGGGCGCTGAAAATGCGCATCATGTCGGCGATCAACGATCCGCGCTATCACTTCATGTTCTCCAGCAACACGATCAGCGACACGATCATGGAGACCATCGCCCACATCTTCCGCATTCCGGGCGACGATCGACCGATCTCCACCTTCCAGCTCGCCGGCATCCCTTCCGAAGTGGTCAACTCGGTCGCCTCGGTTCTCTGCCGCATGGCCTTCGAACTTGCCCTCTGGTCCAACGGCGCGATCCATATGCTGGTCGTCTGCGAAGAGGCCCACCGCTATGTGCCCGCCGACCAGAGCCTCGGCTTCATCCCGACGCGCCAGGCCATCGCCCGTATTGCCAAGGAAGGCCGTAAATACGGCGTCTCGCTCGGCATCATCACCCAGCGCCCGGGCGAGCTGGACCAGACCATCCTGTCCCAGTGCTCGACGCTGTTTGCCATGCGCCTGTCGAACGATCGCGACCAGGAGATCATCCGCTCGGCCATTCCCGATAGCTCGATCTCGACGACAAGCTTCATTTCCTCGATTGGCAATGGGGAGGCCATCGCCTTTGGTGAAGCGATTGCCGTCCCGATGCGCATGCGTTTCACCCGCGTCGATACCAGCCACCTGCCGAAGGCCAATGGCGCGACGGCCAAGAGCTCGGAAGAATCACCCGACACTGTCGATCTGCGCACGATTGTCGGCCGCATGCGCGCCATCGCTGCACCGGATATTTCAGCATTCCAGCAGAGCTTCGATTCCAGCATGCTTGGCAGTCGCGGCTTAGGCGATCCTTCGGGCCTCTATGACGATGAAGAGCCCGATGACTATAACGACGACTATTCCGCACCGGCCTTTGCTGTCAGCGAGCAGCGACCATCCGTTGCGCCGCCATCCTACGAGCCTCCACCCTTCCGCAACACACTCCCGGCATCCGAAATGCCACCGATTGAGCCCTATCGGCCCGACATGCTGCCACGCAACCCGCCGGCGGATGACGGCCAGCGCTATCGCCCGGAACCTCCGGCCCCGGCTCCCGCCTTCGCCAGGGAACCGGTAGCCACGACGCCAGGCTTCGGCACCTCGACACTGCGCCGCGAGCCTGGGCCGTCGCTGCGCGAAAGCATCCTGAAGAAGCCGCTCTCAAGCCTCTACAAGAAGGACTGAGCTCCGGCTGAAGTGAAGCGGTTACGGCAATTTAAACGGGCTTTCGTTGCGCCGGATCGATCCTCGACCAGCTGTCGTCCATCTGGTTGCGGAACCAGGTCATTTGCCGTTTGGCATATTGCCGCGTAGCCGCCGAGGCGCGTTCGATCGCCTCCTCTCGACTGACCCTGCCCGCCAGCATATCGGCGATCAGGCTGACGCCGATCGCCTTCATCGCCGGCATCTCCGGTGACAGCCCCTGAGCGAGCAAAGCCTGCACCTCCTCGATGGCGCCGTCTTCCATCATCATCGAAAACCGCCGATTGATCCGTTCGTGCAAAACGGCCCGGTCGGGCAGAACCACGAACTTCTCCGCCCGCGCCGGATCGACAATCATCGGACCCGCCTTGCCCTGAAAACTCGAGATCGACCGCCCGGTCGCTTCCAGCACTTCAAGCGCCCGGACGATCCGCTGACCATCCTGTGGTCGGAGCTTCTCAGCCACCACCGGGTCGCGCCCGGAAAGTTCGGCATGAAGCGCTTCCGCCCCCTCATCGACAGCCCGCTGACGCAGGGCGTCACGGATAGCCGTTGGAATAGCCGGCATATCCGACAGTCCACCGGTCAGAGATTTGAAATAGAGCCCCGTGCCGCCGATGATCACCGGCATGCGGCCCTCGGCCTTCAGACCACCCAGAACGACTCCAACCTCGCGCAGCCAGTCCCCGGTTGAATAGCTGGTTGACGCCGGTACGTGGCCATAAAGCAGGTGCGGGACGCCCTCCATGTCGGCCTCACTCGGCCGCGCCGTCACCACACGCAAGGTATCGTAAACCTGCATGCTGTCGGCATTGATCACGACACCATCATGGCGACGCGCCAGTTCAAGAGCCATTGCGGACTTGCCGCTGGCGGTCGGCCCGGTTATCAGGATCGCGTCGATGTCTTGTCTAGGATCTTCCATCATGGCCTTGGTTGCCACGCTTGTTGCCAATCCGTCAAATCCCGTTCTCACCCAGGCATTGGGCGAAGGAGCCGCAGCCGCTGTTTCAGCCTCTGGTCTTTACTGGCTTGCCGACGGCATTGCCTGCGACATCGCTCTGAAAGACGGTACCGAAGCGGTGATTGCCGAAAACCGCTTGCGCGACGCCATCGCGGACCTGCCAATCGATGTCGTCGTCCAGGACGCGGACACCCGACGCAAGCAGTTCCTGATCGCCGACATGGATTCGACCATGATCGGTCAGGAATGCATCGACGAGCTGGCAGCCGAAGTCGGCCTGAAAGACAAGGTATCCGAGATCACCGCCCGGGCGATGAACGGCGAAATTGCCTTCGAGCCGGCCCTTCGCGAGCGCGTTGCCCTGCTCAAGGGCCTGCCGATTTCGGTGGTCGACGAGGTGATCGCCAAGCGTATCACGATGACACCCGGCGGGCGGGAACTGATCGCTACGATGAAAGCGAAAGGCTACTACACGGCCTTGGTTTCCGGCGGCTTCACCGTCTTCACCTCGAAGATCGCCGCAACGCTGGGATTTGACGAAAACCGCGCCAATATCCTGATGGAAAGCGGCGGACTGCTGACCGGTGAGGTCGCTGAGCCTATCCTCGGCAAACAGGCCAAGGTTGATTCGCTGCTCGAAATCGCAAACAGGCTCGGCCTCCGACCGGAGGACACGCTTGCCGTCGGCGATGGCGCCAATGACCTCGGCATGCTTGGCATCGCTGGTTCCGGCGTCGCCCTGCATGCCAAGCCGACGGTCGCAGCCCAGGCGAAAATCCGCATCGACCACGCTGACCTGACCGCCCTGCTCTATTTGCAGGGTTATCGAATGACGGACTTCGTTACGGCCTGATCCGGCAGGGAGAGCCATGATCGTCCTGGAAACCACAAGGCTTTATCTACGCAACTGGCGCGAAACCGACCGGGATCTATTCCGCGAGATCAACCGCGATCCAAAGGTGATGGAATTTTTTCCGTTCCGGCGTAGCCGCGAAGACGCCGACGCGCTGATGGACAAAGTCACGTCGATGATTGCCGATACCGGTCTTGGCTTCTACGCCATGGCGGACAAGGCAACGGATGAGGCCATGGGGTTTTGCGGCCTGTCTCCGGCGGGTCTGTCCGAAATCCTGCCTGACGATGCAATCGAGATCGGCTGGCGGCTCGCCACCCGTTTCTGGGGCAATGGCTACGTCACCGAAGCAGCAAGAGCACTTTGCCATTATGGCTTCGACAACAAGGGCTTGCACGAAATCTATTCCTTTGCGGTCGAAGCAAATACCCGCTCCATTGCCGTCATGCAGCGAATCGGCATGTCAGCCGTCGAAAATGGCGCATTCGATCATCCACGCGTACCGGACACTCATCCGGGGCTGAGACGGCATGTGCTGTATCGCAAAGCAGCAAAAACAGCCCCCTGAATCGGCACAGGCGGCACAAAACCATCAAAGATGACAATCTGATATTTGCGATTTATTCAAGATTAAGTTGTTTCGCATATATCAAGTTGCATGCACAACCGATCGCGATCCCGACTATCTGCACAAATCTCGACGCTGGCCGACACTTTCCTCCGCCTTGGGGAAACAGGCAGCAGCGAGGAAGAAGTCAATAGAATTCGGGCCGTCCGGCTGGCCACGGTCTGGAACAGCACGCCCTGGATGATGGCAGCCAACTTCGGCAATGCCGTTTTGACCATCATCGTCTTTGCCAACCATCCGTCCGCCTTGCTGGTCAACATCGTATGCGGGCTGCTGATAGTGATCGCTTTTCATACCAGCCTCGGTTGGTGGCGCGGGCACGGCAAGCCCATCCGCAGGCATGCCAGCATTCGCGGCACGCGCAATGCGGTGATTTACGGCGCATTGCTGAGCTTCCTCTGGGCGACGATCGACATTATCGGCTTCGCCGACGCTACCGGCAGCCAGAAACAGGTCCTTATTGCACTGACGGTCGGCATGACAGCCGGTGCCGGCTTTGCCCTCGCCACCGTGCCCGCTGCGGCCATTGCGTTCTGCGGCATAATGGGAATGGGTGTCGCGATATCCTTGCTGCTGACATCTGATGTGATCGGCCTCTATCTTTTCGCACTTTTCCTGATCTATGCCGCCATCATTGTCCGCGCGTCTCTGGCACTTTGCAAAAGCATCACCGAGCGCGTGCAGGCAAAGTTGGCAGCTCTCGAACAGCGCGATGTGATCAATCTTCTTCTCAACGATTTTGAGGAAAACGCCGCAGACTGGCTTTGGGGCACGGATGCGGACATGCGGATTGGTCACGCCTCGCCGCGCTTTTGCGAACAGTTGCAGGTGCCCGACACATTCATTCTCGGCAAGCCGATCATCGATGCGCTGCCCTTCGCCCGGATCGGCAGCAAGCCGATCGACGGAACAGAGACACGGGAAGACTTTCACCGTCGCATGTGCCAGAAGCAATCGTTTCGTGACGCCGACATCTGTGTGGAACAGGCCGGAGAACTGGCGATATGGTCGCTGACAGCCAAGGCCATCATCGATGCTTCCGGCACATTCACAGGCTACCGTGGCGTCGGCCGCGATGTGACCGCCAGTCGTGAAGCGCGGCTGCGGATCGAACACATGGCACGCCATGATCCGCTGACCGATGTCGGCAATCGCACCTTGCTGAACGAAGATCTCACACGCGCCATTGCACGTCACGAGCGCTTCGCAGATCCGTTCTCGGTCTTGCTGCTGGACCTCGACCGCTTCAAGCAAGTCAACGACACGCACGGCCATGGCGTCGGTGACGAATTGCTCCGGGAGGTCGCGCGGGTACTGAATACGCTCTGCGACGAGACCGACACTCTGGCACGTCTGGGCGGAGACGAATTCGCCATTCTGCACATGTCAGCGGAGGGGCCCCAATGCTCCGGCGTCCTCGCTACACGCATCATTGAACGACTGCAGCGACCCTTCTCCCTGAAATCCGGCACGGTCCAGGTCGGTGTCAGTATCAGTATTGGTATTGCCTGTGCGCCGATAGATGGCACAGAGGCCGACCAGCTGCTGCGCAATGCTGACCTTGCGCTCTACCGGGCAAAAGTCGATGGCCGCAATCGCTTCCACTTCTTCGACACGTCGCTCGACGCTTCGGCACGCCGCCGCAATAAGATCGAACACGAACTTCGCATGGCGCTGACCAATGACACGCTCTCATTGAACTTCCAGCCCCTGATCAGCGCGGAGAGCGGAAAGGTGGTCTGCGCCGAGGCTCTGTTGCGGTGGAATCATCCAACATTGGGGCCAATAAGTCCCGCGGAATTCGTGCCGATCGCCGAAGAGACAGGCCTTATCACAGGCATCGGTGCCTGGGTGGTCAACCAGGCCTGCAAGCTTGCGGCCGATTGGCCGGCGCATATTCGCGTCGCGGTCAACCTGTCACCGCGCCAGTTTATCAGCCCTGGATTGCTGCCGATGATTGAAAACGCGCTGCAGCAGAACTCTATGACGGCAGCGCGGCTCGAACTGGAACTCACCGAGAGCCTGCTCATGAACTCCACGCCCGGCGTTGGGGAGACACTTCAGGCGTTGAGCAGGCTTGGCCTGCGTATCGCGCTGGATGATTTCGGCACCGGCTTTTCGTCGCTCAGCTACCTACTCCACTATCACTTCGACAAATTGAAGATCGACCAGTCCTTCATCTCCGACCTCGAAACCAACGCCGACAGCCGCGCCATCGTCAGCTCGATCATCAATCTGGCAAAGGAACTGCGTATGTCTGTTGCCGCCGAAGGGATCGAGGCAACAGGCCAGCTCGACCTTTTGAAGCAGTTCGGCTGCGGCGAAATACAGGGCTATCTTGTCAGTCGACCAATGCCGATCGATCAGTTCGAAGCCTATCTCGCCGCTGAAAGCAGCGCGCCGCTGCGTCTCTCCGCCTGATCGGCTATTCGAGCGGGACTGCAACGAGCCGCAGATTGCCTTCCTTATCGGCAATCATCAGGTACCCGCTGCGCCGTCCCTCGCCCTTGATGCTGGTCAGTTTCTCGGCCACCTGCTGCGGGGTCTTCATGAACTCCTGCGCCACCTCGACAATGACGTCGCCGGCCTTGAGGCCCTTTTCCTCGGCCTTGGAACCGGGCAGGATCCGTGTGATCACCACGCCCTCGACGCTCTCGGCAATTCCATAAGACTTGCGAGCTGCGTCATCCAGCACTGCGATCTCCACGCCGATCAGGCCTTCGGTCACAGGTGCCGCCGATTTCTGCTCGGCAGGCGCCGTCTGGTCCTGCTCTCCGGATTGCCCGTCATCCGGCGTCTGGCTGTCGGGGGACTGGTTTTCGCCATCGGGCGTCTCGTCCTCTGGCATCGCCTGATCCTCGTCCTCCGGCGCGACGCTCTGTTGTCCGTCTTCGGTTTCGTTGCTGGCAACTTCGTCATCTTCCAGCCGTCCGAGCGTTACCTTGACGCTCTGCTCCTTGCCGTCCCTGAGGATGACGACGTCGAGCGGCGTGCCGATCGCGCTTTCTGCCACGATCCGGGTCAAGTCCCTGGTCTCGCTGATCACCTTGCCATCAAATTTCACGATGATGTCGCCGACTGCGATCGGCCCTTTTTCAACCGGGCCGCCCTCGACGATGCCGCTGATCATCGCGCCGCGTGCCCGACCGATCTTCAGACTTTCGGCCACCTCGTCGGAAACCGGCTGTATGCGCACCCCGAGCCAACCGCGACGGGTTTCGCCGAACTCCTTCAACTGGCTGACGATATTGGCGGCAAGCTCCGTCGGCACGGCAAACCCGATACCGATCGAGCCACCGCTCGGCGAAATGATTGCCGTGTTGATGCCGATCACCTCGCCGCTCATGTTGAACAGCGGACCGCCGGAATTGCCCTTGTTGATCGCCGCATCGGTCTGGATGAAGTTGTCGTAGGGGCCCGCATTGATGTTGCGGCCGCTTGCCGAAATGATGCCAACGGTAACCGATCCGCCAAGACCGAACGGGTTGCCGATCGCCATGACCCAGTCACCGATCCGCATCTTGCGCGAATCGCCGAACTTGACCGAGGTCAGCGGCTGCGGCGGCTCGACCTTGAGCAGCGACAGGTCGGTCTTGGTGTCGGTGCCGATCAGCTTGGCCTTGAGCTTGGAGCCGTCGGAAAAGATAACCTCGATATCATCGGCATTCTCGATGACATGATTGTTGGTGACGATATAGCCGGTCGGATCGATGACGAAGCCGGAGCCCAGCGAATTGACCTTGCTGCTGCTGTCGCCACCCTCGCGGTTCTTGTAGAAATCCTCGAACAGTTCCTGAAACGGCGAGCCTTCGGGCACCTGCGGCAGGGGACCGTTGCCCTCTTCCTTGACGCTCTGGGAGGTCGAGATGTTGACCACCGCGCCGAGCAGGCCACTGGCGAGATCGGCGACGGATTCCGGTCCCTGCGCAAAACTCTGCTGCGGCGCACTGACGGTTCCAAACGCCACGGCGCTACCAATCAGGAAGGCCGGCAGGATCGTTCGCAAGGTGCGGGCGTTCGTGGTCATGGGCTTCCTCATTGTCGGTTTCAGTCCTGCTATCGAAACATAAGGCGGATTGGCAGAAGGGGAAATCACATTTGCCGGAAATCCCCTAGCGCAGACTTGCGACCAGATCTTGTCAGCCGCGCAAGAACCACACGATGCCGACGCCAAATATGATCGCGACAAGTCCCGAGAGACGCAGATGTTCCTCGGGAATGCCTGGCAGCAACTGTGCCATGCGCACAATAAAACGAGGGGCCAGTGCATAGACCAGCCCCTCGATGATCAGAAACAAGGCAATACCTGTCAAAAGGTCTGCCATGGCAGTTTAGTTTCCGGCAGGAGCCGGAACCGCTGGCGTACCTGATGTCTGGCCGGTCCCCACGCCACTGTTGAAGAAGCGGAAGAAATCCGAATCCGGCGACAGAACCATGGTCGTGCTCTTGTCGCTCAGCGACGCCGTGTAGGCTCGCATCGAACGATAGAACTCGAAGAAGGCCGGGTCACGCGAGAAGGCATCGGCAAACAGCCGGTTGCGCTCCGCATCGCCCTCACCGCGAAGGATTTCCGAATCGCGCTGCGCTTCCGCCTGCAACTCGACAACCTGACGGTCGGCGATCGCGCGGCGGCGCTGGCCTTCTTCGTTACCGCGAGCGCGGATCAGTTCGGCCTCGGCAAGACGCTCGGCCTTCATGCGGTCGAAAGTCTGCTGCGACACTTCCTGCGTCAGGTCCGTGCGACGGATTCGGACATCGGAAATCGTGATGCCCAGCGTTTCCGCGTCGGCCTTCAGGTCGCTGCGGATTTCCTGCATCATCGAGGAACGTTCGTCCGACAGGGCAGCTTCGAAGCTGCGCTGACCGTAGACACGGCGCAGCGATGCATCGAGACGCGTCCGAAGGCGGGCTTCCGCCGATTCCCGGTCACCGGATACGGTTTCACGGAAACGACGCGGATCGGTGATGTTGTAGACCACGAAAGCATCGACTTCGTAGAACTTGCCGCCAGAAACCTGGACACGAATGTTGTCGAGGTCGAAACGCAGCGCCTGATCTTCGACATACTGGACCCGATCTGCATCGGCAAAGGCGAACGGCAGTTTGAAGTACAGGCCAGGCTCGCTGTAGACGTCCTGGATCTGACCGAAGCGGACAACCACTGCCTGCTGGCGTTCGTTGACGACGAAGACGGACGAATAGATCAGCACCAGCAACACGGCCAGACCGATCAGGATTGCAGCCAAACGATTGGACATCTTAGTTGCCTCCCTGCGTCTGCGCCGGACGTGTGATTTCATTCAGCGGCAGATAGGGAACCACACCCTGCTTTTCGTCGATGATGACCTTGTTCGAATTCTTCAGAACCTGCTCCATGGTTTCCAGATAGATGCGCTGGCGGGTCACGTCAGGCGCCTTGCTGTACTCGTCATAGATGGAGACGAAGCGCTTAGCCTCACCGTCCGCTTCCTTGACGACACGGTCCTTGTAGGCTGCCGCCTCTTCGCGGATCTGCGCAGCCTGGCCTCGGGCCTGACCGAGCTGGGTGTTGGAATACTTGTTGGCTTCTTCGACGAAACGGTCTTCGTCCTGCTCGGCGCGCTGCACTTCGTCGAACGCGTCGGCCACCTCGCGTGGCGGTGCCGCATCTTCGATCGCCACGGCATTGATGGAGATACCGGCCCCATAGGAATCCATGGTGCCCTGGATGATCGCCTTCACACCAGCCGCGATGTCCTGACGCGCATCACGGAAAATGTCCTGTGCCGGACGACGCCCGACCACTTCACGCATCGCGCTCTCGGCCACCTGCTGCAATGTCTGCGCCGGGTTTTCAAGATTGAAGAGATAGGCCTTCGGGTCCGAAACCGTGAACAGAACCGAGAACTGAACGTTGACGATGTTCTGGTCGCCCGTCAGCATCAGACCAGCGCTTGCATTGCTGGAATTGGCGCGACCGCCGATATTCTGCTGCTGCTCGGTGACCTTGACGATCTCGACCGTCTCAAACGGCCAGAAATGGAAATGCAGGCCGGGCATCGAGATGTCTTCCGTCGGCTTGCCGAAGCGCAGCTCGACGCCGCGCTCGTCCGGCTGGACGGTGTAGACGGCCTGGATTAGCCAGAAGGCCACGAGAACGAGGGCAAGGATTGCCACCACGCCACCGTTGAACCCACCCGGGACCACGCTCTTCAGACGATCCTGTCCGCGACGGATCAGATCCTCCAGATCGGGGGGCGTGTTGTTGCCGCCACCGCCACCACGTGGCCGGTTCGGCCCCTGCCCCCAGGGGCCCTGATTGTTTCCGCCGCCGCCGCCGCCCCATGGACCGCCGCCGCCGCCGTTCTGATTGCTCCAGGGCATTCATACCTCTTTTGTTGTAAAATCGCTCCCAAGCCCCTCGCGGACACCCCGGAAGGCAAGCGCGCAAATGACTGACATGGTTATAGGTATCAGCCCACCGGCTTTCAACGCAAACCAGTCAACTTCTTTCAAAGACAGGGGAAATATTACGTTATCAGGCGCGCCTGCGACGGTATATCGCGTAGCAGGTGGCGTAATTGTCTTTTTCGCCCGCCGGAACGACGGTTTCCTCGACCTGCTCGAACACAGCCGGGTCGATTTCGGGAAAGTGCGTATCACCGTCGATCTCGGTCTCGACATGAGTGACATACAAGACGTCTGCATATGGCAGCGCCTGGCGGTAGATCTCGCCGCCACCGACGACACAGACCTCATGCACGCCCGAAGCCTCCGCGAGAGCCCGCGCCCTGGAGAGAGCCGCATCAAGACTAGCGACCGTCTCGACGCCCGGCATCTCGATCCGGCTGTTGCGGCTGACGATGACATGCGGACGTCCCGGCAAGGGCTTCGAGCCGACAGACTCAAACGTCTTGCGCCCCATGATCAGCGGCTTGCCCATGCTGAGAGCCTTGAACCGCTTCAGATCGGTCGAGAGTTTCCACGGCATATCGCCATCGCGACCAATCACGCCATTGCGCGACACGGCCACGATGATGACGATATCAATGCTGGCCATCGCCAAACTCCTTGCTCGGCTTCTGCGCAGCGCCTAGACGGCAATCGGCGCCTTGATGCTTGAATCAGCGTCGTAGCCAACCAGCGTAAAGTCTTCAAACTTGAAGGAAAACAGGTCCTTCACCTCCGGATTGATCTGCATGTGCGGCAACGCCTTCGGGGTGCGCGAGAGCTGCAGATGTGCCTGCTCGAAATGATTGGAATAAATATGGGCATCGCCGAGTGTATGAATGAAATCGCCGAGCTTCAGACCGGTAACCTGGGCCACCATCATCGTCAGTAGCGCATAGGAAGCGATATTGAAGGGTACGCCGAGAAAGATATCAGCCGAACGTTGGTAAAGCTGGCAAGACAGCTTGCCGTCGGCAACATAGAACTGGAACAGGCAATGGCACGGTGGCAAGGCCATCTCGTCCACTTCCGCCGGGTTCCAGGCCGAGACGATATGGCGGCGCGAATTCGGATTGGTCTTGATGCCTTCGATCAGCTTTTCGATCTGGTCGATATGCCCACCCTTGCCATCCGGCCAGGACCGCCATTGTGCACCATAGACCGGGCCGAGATTGCCGTCTTCATCGGCCCATTCGTCCCAGATCGTCACGCCGTTCTCGCGCAGATAGCCGATATTCGTTTCGCCTTTGAGAAACCACAGCAGTTCGTGAATGATCGACCGCAGATGCAGCTTCTTTGTCGTCGTGACCGGAAACCCTTCTGACAGGTCGTAGCGCATCTGATAGCCGAAAATCGAACGCGTGCCGGTTCCCGTCCGGTCTCCGCGGTCGGTCCCCGTCTCAAGCACATGGCGAAGAAGGTCGTGATACTGCTTCATGGGTCGGGCCGCCGATTCTGTTTGACTGCATTCTAGTGTCAGCCGCCGGCCAAACCAAGCCACCCTCACGCGAAGGATGAGGCCATCAACAGCTTGCGTGGTTTACCGCCGTCAAAGTCTTTTGGCCCCACCAAGCCAACACCCCTTTTCATTGGCGACCGAAACACCTATATCAGTTTCGTTGGCTTTCGGGCCATCTATGGCAATAAACGGTCGGTGTAATAAACCTATTGGACCCGGGGGCGGTACCCGGCGCCTCCACCAAAAACCGGTCGGTCTCCCGAACTATGGGCGTGACCGGCTTTTGATGGGGGCGAAATAGGATCGACAAGGGCGTAAAGATCGAACTTTTGCTCGGCATGATACCGCCGTTATCGGGTCACAAGTGTAGTTGCAAACGACAACAACGCTAAGGGTTATGCTCTCGCTGCCTAATGGCGGTGCGGGAAATCCGAACCAAGTCCTCTAGGTTAGCCCCTTGAGGCGGGGTCCGAAGGCACCTGGCAACAGAAGCCTTCACCTTACCTTCCCCGCTACCCCATCTTTCTAAAATGATGTATTCTCACCGCATCAGACTCGTGCGTCAGGGCTTTTCTGCAATCCCTCGCCGTGGCATACAGCCGACTGAAACCGGCATGATAAGGAAAGACAGGATCTCATGGGGCAAGACCACATTCGCTACGACATTCTGGCCCAGGACGCATTGCGCAGTGTTATCCGCAAGGTTTTGACCGAGGTCGCGGCAGCAGGACGCCTTCCGGGTGACCACCATTTCTTCATCACCTTCCTGACCGGCGCTCCGGGCGTGCGCATTTCGCAGCACCTGAAGACCAAATATGCCGAACAGATGACAATCGTCATCCAGCACCAGTTCTGGGAACTGAAGGTGACGGACAGCCTGTTCGAAATTGGCCTGTCCTTCTCCGACACCCCGGAAAAGCTGGTGATCCCGTTCAATGCCATCCGCGGCTTCTATGATCCATCGGTGAATTTCGAACTCGAATTTGATGTTCCTCTGGCAGACGAGGACGAAGAGGGCGAAAGCGCCGAGATCACCGCCTATCCGGTCGACGCTGCGGCCCGCACCGAAGAAGGTGGCGAGCCGAAGGAAGGCGAAGAAAAGAAGGAAGGCTCGGTCGTCTCGCTCGATGCCTTCCGCAAGAAGCAGTAATTCAGGTTTATCATGATCGGCCGGGACATTTTCCCGGCCGACTGATTCCAGGGGATGCTCGATCGTGGCCGCTGACATCGTCAATCTTCGCCAGTTCCGCAAAGCCAAGGCGCGCACCGAAAAGGATGCGACAGCGGAACAGAACCGCATTTCATTCGGCCGGACCAAGGCGGAAAAGAGCCTGACGCGCAGCCTGAACGAAAAGGCGAGCAAGACGCACGAACAAGGCCGCCTGGAAGACACAAAAGGCGAATGAACACCCCCGAAAGAGATTCGCAATCAGCAGCTTGCCAGGCTTTGCGGAATCAATATGCGAAGCCCTTGGAACGCAGTGCGGGGCACCGGTGATCCGTAAGCGCTCGATTACTCTCCATGGCCACCGGACGAGCTTTTCGGTCGAGGATGCGTTCCTTGACGAACTGAGAGCTATGGCGACCGAGCGGTCAATGCCCTTGGCGGCCCTGATCGCCGAAATCGATGAAAACCGTCCCGCCGGGGCAAATCTGTCCTCGGCCCTGCGGCTTCGTGTCCTCGAATGGCTGAAATCAAAGCCCGGATAGACAATTCGCGAGCTCTATCGCGCAATCCGGTACATCCGCAGCTCGGCTCAATTCAATCCTGGAAGGGTGTCGAAAGTCAGCGGAACCGACGGCAGTGGCTGCCGCGTGACCTTCTCCTGCGGTGGCACCGGCAATGAGGGTTTGGGTGGAACGGTTTCCGTCGTCAGCGGCAACAGGCCTGGTTCAACAGGCCTTGTGCCGACCGGATCTGCCGGCAAGGACAGACTGCGCTGCTCCTGCGCCAGTCGCTCGGCCTCGTCGGCCTCCGCCTTCAGGCGCGCTTCCTGTTCAAGCCGCAAGCGCTCCACTTCCGCCCTGTCGCGCTCGTCCTGCCGAAACCGCGCCAAGGCAGCTTCACGACGCAAGCGCTGCTTCTCCAGCACGTTGGACTGCAATGTCTCGACCCGTCGGCGCTCGATTTCAAACGCGCGCAACGAAAGGAAATTGGTCAGCCCAGTGACATCGAGCGAGCGTGTCGGCGACAGGACGTCGCCATTCAAGATCATCCGGTAACCGGCGTCTGTGCCGGGCAGCGCCGCCTCTCCGGCATCAAGAGACACCTGAACGCCCGCCTCGATCTCGCCGTCGGCGAGCGAAAGCCTTAGATCACCACCGAGCTGCGCCTCGGACGTCTGCACGGTGGCATTTTGCACACGCACCACGCCATCCGTCACCGCGAACGGCAGTGACAGGTCAGCCACCTGCATGGAGCCGGATTTTATCAGGCCATCAGCAATCTCGCGGACCTTCTCCTCGTTGATCGCCGTTCCGAGGACATCAGCTTCGCTGAGCAGGCCGGCCATGATGCCAAGCTTGAAACCTGGCACGGTCAGCTTCGCCAGCTTGATTTCCCCGGATCCGCTGCTCTGGCGAAGCAGTTCAGCAACCGAATTGCCGCTGCCCTCGGCCACAAATGTTGCGTCGAACCTACCCTCGGCGACGCCGGCACCTTCGATCCCGCGTTCGGTCCGCAACGTGGCCAGGGTTTCGGCAAGATCAAGGCCGCTCAGATCGAGCCGCGCCTGCAGGAAGCCGGCGCCTTCGCTGTTTGCCAGCGACAGCCGGCCGGATGCCCGCCCACCGAGCCATTGTCCGGTAACGTCATCAAGAACAATCTCACCGGCTTTCCGGCTCAGTTTTCCGGCAAATTCCGTGATCGTGCCGGCAAATCCCGGCGCGAACCGCTTGGCAGTCAGTTCGACATCAACCTCCGCCTGTGCAGCAATCTTTGGCAGCGCACTCTCCAGCAGAGCACCGCTTGCCGGGTCACGAACCGGCCCCAGGACCGTTTGCGCGAGCCATTCGAGGTCTGCCCGATCCATCGAGATCGAACCACTCGCCTTGGGGTGGTCACCTTGCCAGTCGATCGTCCCCGTGGCGTTGACGGCATTGCCGTCGACCTCGGTGGCAAGCTTTTTCACTGCGATCTGGCGTTTCGCCAGGCCGATTTCCGCATCCAGCGTGACCGGAAGCCCGGTGCCGATTTCCGGCAGGATGGAACCCAGCGTCAAGAGATAGGGTCCGAGGTCTTCGCTGTTGAAATCAACCGCCCAGTCTCCGTCCAGCATATCGGCCGAGTTCGCAGCCGCGAGCGTGCCGTGTGCCTGGAGGTTTGTGCTGTTTGACGTATAGGTGACGACCGCTTCGGATGCCGTGGACGGACCAGACTTCATCGTCACGCCAAGTAGACCGCCCTCGCCGATCTCCAGCGGCAATGGATCGAGCCCGGCTTGCCCCAGCAGGATCTGGGCTTCGTCGTTTTCCAACGTGGCCGAGATGTCCGCCTTTGCGTTTACGGTCGTATTGATCAGGTCACTCGTATTGTAGCGTGCTTCGATCCGGCTGCCGTTGGAAGTCCCTGAAAGTTTGGCTTCAAGGCCTCCGCCATCCTGGTTGCCAAGGGAGACATCGACCGTCAGCTTGCTGTCGGCATACCAGGCAGCGCTGGCTGAAAGCCTCGGCAACAACGGGTTGCTCGGCAGGCGTTGGCGCAGCAAGTCGAGGAATGGACCCGGGTCTTGCGCGCTGATTGCGATGTGTCCCTGCCCGCTCGGCTTGAGCAAGGTGCCCCCGATCGCGCCATTGGCCTCGATCGCCGCACCGGAAACATCACCGACATTCAGCCTTTCGATCGCGATTTTTCCGTTATCGAAGGAAAACACCGTATCGACATCATGCCCCTCCACCCCATAGGCCGACAGCGTTCCCACTTTCAATCGGGCGGCAATTCGCTCCGCCAGCAGATGCTGCTCGGCATCCTCGCCGACCAACAGGACCGCTATCGCGCGTGCGGCATCCAGATCGAGCGCATCGCCGGTTAGATCGACCGATAGGCTGGCAGCCGAGCCAGCAACGGACTCACGCTCGACCCGCCCCTTGAGCGGCTCGGCGCCAATCGCCAGTTCCAGTTTTTCGAACCGCTGCAGATCGCTTGTCAGGTTGACCGACGCGGAAAATCCGGCGGACTTGAGCTGCCTGATCGCCGGATCGACCTTCCCGGAAATCCATGTCGCAAGCCCCGATGGCTGCGTCGAAGCGACAAGCAGTTCGCCATCGAAAGACGGCGCACCGGCAAGCCTCAACCAGCCCTTGGCTTCCACCTGGGTTCGTCCGGGCAGGACGGCAACCGCGCGATCGACCGTCCAGCCGGTACCGGCCGGCCGGACATCGAGCTGGATGTCCCTGAAAACAGTGTCACCTGCGACGATTGCCGGCAATTTCAGGCTCGCCCGCCCCGGCACGCTGGGGATCGGAATCTCTGCCGCCGTCGCCAGAAGAAGCGCCAGTCTCTGGCGAACGGATGTAGCCACGCTGCGCGAAGTCTTGCCCTTGGTCCCGTCGCCCGCCAGACGGTTCACGTCGACTTGCTGGCCATCTGCGGTCAGCAGGAATTCCGGCCGTGTGCCGGTGTCCAGCTTTGCTTCTCCATTCACCACATAGGGATCGGCAGGATCGCCAAGCTCGAGTCTATAACTGGGAACCGCAACCCTTTCATTCGTCAGTTCGAAGTCGCCCTTGACGCGCGGCCCCGGCAGCGGCTTCGCCTGCCCCGGTTGCGATGCGTTCTCTGCCACCTTCCAGTTGGATTCAAAGCGGCCCTTGTAGACAGGCCGCCCTGCCTCGAAGGCCAGTGCACCTTCCAGAACCAGATCGAACGGTCGCGTTTCGGGATCAAGTTTCAGGCGCAAGGGCAACGCGGCGTCCTGCGGTGGCGATGTCACCAGGGAAAACTGCGCCGCCTCACCATCCAGCGACGCCCGTCCTTCGACCGTCCATGGACCGGAGAGAGAGCGGGCCGAAATCTTGGCGTCGAAATCTCTCAGCAGGCGATTGCGACCGGACTGCTGGTCGATGAACTCAACCTCGCCGCCGCTGACGGAAACGCTTTCCAGGACGACGGTCCGGGCCGGAATATTGGGCTTGCTACCCCGCAGCCAGTCCATCGTACCATCAGGTAGAAGTCGGATCCGGGCTTTTGGCTCCTCGATCCGCATGTCGAAGATACGCGCCTCGCCAGACAGCAACGGGGCCAGTTCCGCATCAAGGGAAAACGGGCGATTTGCACGAGCGGTGTACCGTCGATATCCGTTCCGATCG
>NZ_AHZC01000065.1 GCF_000247475.1 Rhizobium sp. PDO1-076
ACAAGGTAGCTTTCCGGAATGCCGTAGACGCCCCAATCGATCGCCGCCTTGCCGTTCGGATCGATGCCGATGGCCTGGAAAGGGTTGCCGAGTTCTCCGAGGAACCGCAGCGCATTGTCGTTGCGGTCCTTGTAGTTGATGCCGACCAGGGTGATGCGCGGGTCCCTGGACAGTTCCAGCAGCATCGGGTGCTCCTCGCGGCATGGCACGCACCAGGAGGCAAACACGTTGACCAAGGTCAGCTTGCCGGCCATGACGGCTGTGGTCAAGGCAGGTCGCTCGGAACCTTCGAGCGCGGTCAGCGCCAGTGCTGGCGCTTTGGTGCCGATCAGTGCCGAGGGAATGACGGAAATATCGCGGCCGTTGACGTCCTGTTCGTACAGCATCTTGGCCGCCGTGCCGGCAATCACGGCAAAGAAAGCCAGTGGCAGCAGCGCGAAAACATAACGCCCGAAACCCTTGCGGGCCTTCATTGGTTCGGAGGGCTGCGTGTTCATGCCCCCTCACCCGGCTTGACGGCTGCGGAGCGGCGGCGAATGCCGGAAGCCTCAAGCGCCTTCAGCTCGCCCTGCCGTGCCCGGCCATCGAACCATACCCAGCCGATGAGCACAAGACAGATCAGCGCCGTCAGGAGATAGGAACCATAGATATAGAAGGCATGGCTCATGCAGCGTGCTCCCGGCTGGCCTGGCGGGCGGCCATGCGGCGCTGGGCGCTGACACGGCGCCGCCAGATCTCGTTGCGCATCGCGGCAAAATGCAGGGTGAAGAACAGCATGGTGAAGGCGACGGCCATGACGAGCAAAGGCCAGAGGAATTCCGGATCCACCGTCGGCCCATCCAGCCTGATGACGCTTGCCGGCTGGTGCAGCGTGTTCCACCACTCGACCGAGAACTTGATGATCGGGATATTGACGAAGCCGACCAGGATCAGCACCGAACTCAGGCGCGTCGCCTTGGACGGCTCGTCCATCGCGCGGTTCAGCGCAATCAGGCCGAGATACATCAGGAACAGCACGAAGACCGAGGTCAGCCGCGCATCCCAGACCCACCACGTGCCCCACATCGGCTTGCCCCAGAGGGAACCGGTGATCAGCGCGATCAGCGTGAAGGCAGCACCAAGCGGGGCTGCGGCCTTGTGGCTGACATCGGCCAGCGGATGGCGCCAGACCAGCGTGCCGATCGCCGACAGTGCCATCACCGAATAACACATCATCGACAGCCAGGCGGCCGGCACATGCACATACATGATGCGCACCGTGTCGCCCTGCTGGTAGTCGCCCTCGGTGGTGAAACTCATATAGAGGCCGACGACAAACAACAGCACCGTGATGCCGGAAAGCCACGGCAGAACACGCGCCGTCAGCGCGAGAAAACGTGTCGGATTGGCGAGATCGCCGATTTTCGAAATGGCAAGGCTGGTATCGCTCATGAGACTGCTTCTAACCTGTCATCCCTGTTGCTGCAATTGATCCTGGTCAATCCGGGCATAGTCAGTCCGCCGCATTGCGCAGCGCCAGCGCTGCCGCCAGCGGACCGATGACCGCAAAGAAGAGCATGATCGCGACCAGAAACAGGAAGGGTGGCATAAATGGGGCCGGATCCTCGACCGCGGCATAGGAGGCGCTGACACCGAAGATCAGCACCGGGATCGCCAGCGGCAGGACCAGGATCGAGACCAGCAAGCCGCCACGCGGCAGCGCGACCGCGACCGCAGCACCGGCCGCACCGATGAAGGTGATCGCCGGAGACCCGACCAGCAGCGTCAGCATCACCGCCCCGATCGCCACCTCGCTCATGTTCATGAACAAGCCGAGCAAAGGCGAGGCAATCACCAGCGGCAGGCCGGTCGCCACCCAATGGGCAAGGCATTTGACGAACACGGTTAGCACCAACGGCGTCTCCTGCATCAAGAGGACATCGAGCGCGCCGTCGTCACGTTCGGCCTGAAACAGCCGGTCGAGCCCGAGCAGCGCCGACAGAAGTGCGCCGATCCAGACGATTGCCGGTCCAATCCGCGCCAGAAGGTTGAGATCGGGTCCGACGCCGAAGGGGATGACGGCGACGACCGTCATGAAAAACAACACGCCGATCAGCGCGCCACCACCGGCACGCACGGAAAGCTTCAGGTCACGCAGGAAAAGCGCGATCATTGCACGCGCTCCATCTCGGCATGCTCGAAACCGAGCATCTCCAGTTGCTGCGCACCTTCCAGACCGAGCGGCTGGTGCGTGGCGGCGAGCACGATGCCACCGGTTGCGCGATGCCGGCGCACCAGGCCCTCGAACATCGCATCGGCACGCGAATCAAGCGCGGCCGTCGGCTCGTCGAGGATCCAGATCGGACGGTAGGCGACAAGCAGTCGCGCCATCGCGAATCGCCGCTGCTGACCTGCCGAAAGATAGCCATAGGGAAGATGCGTGATGTCTTCGAGACCGACGGCCCGGGCCGCATCCTCGACCGACATGCTCTCGCCGCCGCCGACATCACCGAGATAGCGGCGCCAGAAACCGAGGTTTTCATCCACCGTCAGCTCCCGCTTCATGCCATTGCGATGTCCGAGATAATGGCTGAATTCACCCGCCGGACGAACCTCGCCGTCGGCCGAAATCAGGCATTCCGCCTGGCCTGTCTCGGGCCGCAGAAGCCCTGCAACGACACGCAAAAGCGTGGATTTTCCCGACCCGTTGCGGCCGGTGAGAACCAGCGCCTCGCCCGGACCCAAGTCAAAGGAAATGTTTACGAAAATGAATTCCTCGCCGCGTCGCGCACTCAGGTTTTCTACCGTCAGGCGCATGGCCGACCCTTCATTAAGATTTTAATCATCGCGTTGCAAAAATTTGTCAAAATTCGCCATTGGTCGGTCTGGAACCTTTCTTAGAAACTATCTATAAGACCTGCAAGCACGCCAGCGGTCGGCGTGAACTTCATCCTTGTGCCGAACATGAACGTTGCGACAGCAATATTTCACGGGCGGACAGCGGAAATGGCCGTACCCGCATCCTGATGTGCATGAAGTGCATAGGCGTCCGCACGATTGTGTTGGCTATCAGTATCAGCGGGGTTTCTATCCGTGGCTAAATCTCTCGACAGTTTCAACTGCCGTTCGGTCTTGACCGTTAACGGCAAAGACTACGTCTATTACAGCATCCCGAAGGCCGAGGCGAACGGCCTCGCCGGCGTATCGAAGCTGCCCTATTCCATGAAGGTCCTGCTGGAAAACCTCCTGCGCAATGAAGACGGCCGTTCCGTCTACAAGAAGGACATCGAGGCCGTCGCCGCCTGGCTCGTCGACAAAGGCACGGCCGAAAATGAAATCGCCTACCGCCCGGCCCGCGTCCTGATGCAGGACTTCACCGGCGTTCCGGCCGTCGTCGACTTGGCCGCCATGCGCGACGCCATGGTCAACCTCGGCGGCGATCCGGAAAAGATCAACCCGCTGGTTCCCGTCGACCTGGTCATCGACCACTCGGTCATCGTTGACGAATTCGGCACGCCGACGGCCTTTGCCCGCAACGTTGAGCTCGAATACGAGCGCAATGGCGAGCGTTACCGCTTCCTGAAATGGGGCCAGCAGGCGTTCAAGAACTTCCGCGTCGTTCCTCCAGGCACCGGCATCTGTCACCAGGTCAACCTCGAATATCTCGGCCAGACCGTCTGGACGAAGGACGAGGATGGCGAAACGACCGCCTATCCCGACACCTGCGTCGGCACGGACAGCCACACCACCATGATCAACGGTCTCGGCGTTCTCGGCTGGGGCGTTGGTGGTATCGAAGCTGAAGCCGCCATGCTCGGCCAGCCTGTCTCCATGCTGCTGCCGGAAGTCATCGGCTTCAAGCTGACCGGCAAGGTCAAGGAAGGCGTGACTGCAACCGACCTCGTGCTGACCGTCGTGCAGATGCTGCGCAAGAAGGGCGTTGTCTCGAAGTTCGTCGAATTCTTCGGCCCGGGCCTCGATTCGATGTCGCTCGCCGACCGGGCAACCATCGGCAACATGGGCCCGGAATATGGCGCGACCTGCGGCTTCTTCCCGGTTGATGGCGAAACCATCAACTACCTGACCATGTCCGGCCGCACCAAGGACCGTATCGCACTGGTGGAAGCCTATTCCAAGGTTCAGGGCATGTGGCGTGATGGCGACGGTTCTGAACTGGTCTTCACCGACACGCTCGAACTCGACCTCGGCGACGTCGTGCCGTCCATGGCCGGCCCGAAGCGTCCGGAAGGCCGCCTGCCACTCGAAACCATCGCACCGAACTTTGCGACGGCCCTGGAAACCGACTACAAGAAGCCGGGCCAGCTGACCAATCGCTACGCGGTCGAAGGCACCGACTATGACATTGGTCATGGCGACGTGGCGATTGCCGCGATCACGTCCTGCACCAACACCTCGAACCCGAGCGTGCTGATTGCGGCCGGCCTGCTGGCCCGCAACGCCGTTGCCAAGGGCCTGAAGACCAAGCCCTGGGTGAAGACCTCGCTGGCACCGGGATCGCAGGTTGTTGGCGAATATCTCGCCAAGTCCGGCCTGCAGACGTCTCTCGACGCACTCGGCTTCAACCTCGTCGGTTTCGGCTGCACGACCTGCATCGGCAATTCCGGCCCGTTGCCGGCGCCAATCTCGAAGACGATCAACGACAAGGGCCTGATCACGGCCGGCGTGCTGTCGGGCAATCGCAACTTCGAAGGCCGCATCTCGCCGGACGTCCAGGCCAACTACCTGGCCTCGCCGCCGCTCGTCGTGGCTTACGCGCTCTCTGGCACGGTCCAGAAGGACCTGACCACGGAACCGCTCGGCGAAGACCAGAACGGCAACCCGGTGTTCCTCAAGGATATCTGGCCGACCTCGCACGAGATCCAGGAATTCATCCTGAAATACGTCACCCGCGAACTTTACGAATCGAAGTATGCCGACGTGTTCAAGGGCGACGCCAACTGGCAGGCCGTTCAGGTTCCTGCCGGCCAGACCTATGCCTGGGACGACAAGTCGACCTATGTTCAGAACCCGCCCTACTTCGTCGGCATGGGCAAGACCGGCACCGGACTGAAGAACATCAAGGGCGCCCGCGTCCTCGGTCTCTTCGGCGACAAGATCACCACCGACCACATTTCGCCGGCCGGTTCGATCAAGGCGGCTTCGCCTGCCGGTGCCTACCTCACCGAAAACGGTGTGGCTGTGGCTGACTTCAACCAGTACGGCACGCGTCGCGGCAATCATGAAGTGATGATGCGCGGCACGTTCGCCAACATCCGCATCCGCAACCACATGCTCGGCCCGAACGGCAAGGAAGGTGGCTACACCATCCATTATCCGTCCAAGGAAGAGATGTCGATCTATGACGCGGCCATGCAGTACAAGGCTGAAGGCACGCCGCTTGTCATCTTCGCCGGCGTCGAATACGGCAACGGTTCGTCGCGCGACTGGGCTGCCAAGGGCACCAACCTGCTCGGCGTTCGCGCCGTGATCGCCCAGTCGTTTGAGCGTATCCACCGCTCGAACCTGGTCGGCATGGGCATCGTGCCCTTCTGCTTCGAGGAAGGCACGACCTGGGCAAGCCTCAACCTCAAGGGTGACGAGATCGTCGAGATCGACGGCCTGGAAGGCGATATCAAGCCACGTGAAAAGAAGATCGCCAAGATCACCTACAGCGACGGCACGGTGAAGGAACTTCCGATCCTCTGCCGCATCGATACGCTGGATGAAGTGACCTACATGAACAACGGCGGCATTCTGCAGACCGTTCTTCGCGACCTGGCTGCCTGATTGCGTCCTGTCTCGAATTAAATGAGCCGCCGGCCCCTCGCCGGCGGCTTTTTATTGGGGTCTTCATGCCAGAAATGAACGATGACGTAAATTTCACCCCATCGTGACTTTGCTGTCGGCGATGGAGGGGCTATCTCTGCACAACCGCAAAGCAAGGCTACGTCACGGACTATGCGACTGGACACTGCATCAAAGAACAGCAAAAGCGCGCTAGGGCATCTGGCCGCGAATTGTGCGATCTTGTTCTGCCTGGCAGCTCCGTCCGTCATGGCTGAACAGATCATCAAGCCGAAGGGTGTGGTTGAGCTGTTCACCTCGCAGGGCTGCCGCTCCTGTCCACCCGCAGATAGGGCTTTCGAGCAACTCGTGCGCCAGGGTGACGTCGTCGCGCTCGCGTATCATGTCGACTACTGGAACTATCTCGGCTGGGCCGACACGCTGGCCTCGTCCGAAAATACCGAACGGCAATATGGCTACGCCAAGTCCTTTGGCCGCAGCGGCGTCTACACGCCCCAGGCCGTACTCAATGGCCGCGACCATCTGAAGGGCACCGACGCGGTCGAAATCAATCGCCGGATCGACAGCATGAACGGCAAGGGTCAGGGGTTGGTCGTCCCGATCGACACCCGCCGCACCGGCGACGAACTGACCATCTCGATCGGTGCCGGCACGGTCGCCGGCATTGGCAAGGCCGACGTCGTGGTCGTCTACTTCCGTGAAAACCAGACCGTGGAAGTGCTCAAAGGCGAAAATACCGGCCAGAAGCTGAACTACTGGCACAGCGTGACGGATGTACAGACCGTCGGCATGTGGGACGGCAAGCCGCTCGACATCGTGCTGCCGGCAAAGGTCATCGGCTCCGACAAGAGCGACGGCTGTGCCGTACTGCTGCAGGCCACAAGCCAAGACGGCCAGCCCTCGCGGATCATCGGCGCCACCGTGATGATCGAAAAGCACAAGATCTAATCAAATCTAGGGATGAAAACCTGGTGTGGTCCGGCCCGGAAGCATTGGGGGGCTGGGGGTAAGGGGTCAATGCGCCAGACCGGACCTTTTTGGCGCCAGGCGCCAACCAAGTTGATTGGTTATGTTTCATCGCAAATCTGGGCACTGTTTTGTTCAAAATGCGGCAGATGCGATTTTCTCTGTCGCAGGTAAATTCGGTAGTGACGGAGGACACCGACAAAATCACCTCATGGCCGATGCAAACAAAAGGCCGCCAGCGTTTCCGCCGGCGGCCTCTTTCGGTGTACGGATTGATGTATAGCCCAGTGTTTACCAGATCTTGCTGAGTTTGAGCGTGATCGTGCGGCTTTCGCCGTAGCCGCAGCCCAGTACGCCCTGGCACCCCGAAACGTATTCCTTGTCAAAAATGTTGTTTACGTTCAGGGAGACGCCCCAGTCGTTCTTCTCGTAGCGGATGGCAGCATCGGCGAGCAGGACGTCAGAGACTTTCAGGGTATTTGCCATGTCGGCCCAGGTTTCACCCTGGTAGCGCAGGCCACCACCGACGCTGAGACCCTCGAACGTGCCCGTGGGAACAGTGTAGTCGAGCCATAGCGATGCTTGCGCTTCCGGCGACATGTAGGGCTCGTTGCCGATCAGCGTTGCATCGGCATGATTGAGGATCTCCATCTGCTGATAGCTGAAGCTTGCAATGGCCTTCCAGGTGTCCGTGATGTCCGCCTTCGCCTCAAGCTCAACCCCGGTTGAGCTCACTTCGCCAACCTGGACAGATGTGAAAGTGCCAGGCAGGTTGACTGTCCAGTTCTCCTTGTTGATGTGGAACACCGATGCGGTGATCATGCCGGGGAACTGGGTTGGCTCGTACTTGAAGCCACCTTCTATCTGATAGCCTTCCTCGGGCAGCAGCGGATCGCCCAGCGTAATGCCGATCACCGGATTGAAGAACGTGCCGACGCTGGCATAAGGCGTGAAGCCATTGGCGAATTCGTAGGCGAGGCCGGCACGGCCGCTGGCGGCCCGATCGCTGGATTCATAGCTTGACGAAAAAGCACGGTCGTCGAGATCGGTCTTCACAAAGTCATAGCGGCCGTTCAGCGTCGCAATCCAGCCGTCACCGAATCGGATCTGGTCCTGGGCGTAGAGACCAACCTGTTGCAATCTCAGCGTCTGGTTAGCACCGGGTGAGCCATAGACTGCACCGGTGCCATAGACGGGGTTGTTCGCACTGATCGGCGAAACAGTTGGGTAGTACTGTAACGTATCCAGTCGGTAATGCTTGTAGTCGAGGCCCAGCAAAAGGTCGTGGTTCAGGCCTGCCGTGTCGAACTGGCCGCTCAGATGGTTGTCGATCGCAAAGCTGTCGACGCTGGTATCGTGGTCGAAACCGATACGGTGCAACTGGTAGTCAGCTGTCTGCGGCGTTGCCGAGCTTTCCCATGACGGAAGGCTGGGATCCTGGTATCCGTAGGGATAAGGCGAGTTTTCCCGACGATTCACATGGCCATATCGAGCATTCTGGGAGACTGCCCAGCCGCTGTCGAACTCATGCTCGAACTCGTAGCCGACCATCGTCTGCTTGATGTAACTGAAGTCGGTAGATGGTTCGCCGTAGTCTGCATCGGGGGAAATGCGGCCGAATCCCGCGTCAACAACCGTACCGACGTATGGCAGGAAGCCATTCGAGCCAGTCTGCTGGTCGAGATAGGAATAGTAGGCATAGACATTGAGCTTGGTCGCCTCGTCCGGGCTCCAGGTGATCTGCGGGTTGACCACGCCGCGGAATTCGTCACCGGTCTCGGTATTGCCGCCGTCGATCTTGCCCAGGAGGCGGGTTGAGACGCCCTGCTCTTCGAATACACGATTGACGTCGAAATTGAAGAAGGCCGTTCCGTGATTGTTGATTCCGGTTTCCGTATAGGTCCGGTTTTCGTCCAGCGGCCGCTTGCTGATCATATTGACGATGCCGCCCGGATTGGCGCCACCATAGAGCACCGAGGCAGGCCCCTTCAGCACTTCGACGCGCTCCAGGAAGAACGGATCCATCTGGAAGCCACCGAAACCATAGCTCCACAGGTTGAGACCGTCGAGAAACAGGCCGGTTTGTGTCGCGTCGAAGCCGCGGATATAGATCCAGTCGGTGTCGCCGTCTGCACCGAAAGGCTGCGCCATCACACCCGAGGTATAGCGCAGGACCTCGTCGACCTTATTGGTGACGCCACGGTCCTCAATCTCCTCGCGGCCGACGACCGACACGGATTGCGGGATCTCGCTGATCGGGGTC
>NZ_AHZC01000064.1 GCF_000247475.1 Rhizobium sp. PDO1-076
GAGCCGCAAAAGCTGACGCACGAGGAACGACTACGGATTGCGTCAAGCCAATTCGAAAGCCGCATGAGACTTCTTCGCCAGTTTTCAGAAGGAGCCGCATTTCATATACAACGCGGAAATCTTGACGTCGCAGCGTTTGACGTCCATCAAACCATCGAACAGGCCTACACCTGCGTATTGCTGACGCTCACCAACTACGCCCCTCCCTCCCACAACATCAAGTTCCTCCGCTCCCTTGCTGAGGAGCAAGATCGCCGTCTTGCTGAAGCATTTCCACGCGACCAGCACCGTGAACGGGCATGGTTCAACACCCTGAATGAGGCTTATGTGAAGGCGCGATATTCCGAGCACTTCGAAATCAGCGAAGAGGCGCTGGCTTGGCTAGGCGCCCAGACGGCCGTGTTGTTGAGCATTGTGAAGCAGGTCTGCGAGAGGCATATCGACAAGCTCAGGGACTACTCCTAGTGTTTGCACTAGGACATCCGATGTTCGCCTCAACCTCGCAAGACGGCCCTTACCGTGGGGTTACGTCGAACCAAACCAGATCCAAACGTCAAACAGACCCAGGATCAGTCCGATAAGTGGCCGCCTTCAAATCGGAACGACGGCCGGAATAAAATCGGAATGACTGGCCGGCTTGATATCGGAATCGGTGGCCGGCTTCATCGGAATACACAGTCGGCCATTCGGCCACGCGTCGTTGAGGTCCACATCCCAAGCTTGAATCATATTCCAACAAGCCGTTCAATGGGTTTTCAAACAGTCTCTTAGGCCACCCCGATGCGCAGCAGATCGTGGAAATGGATGAGCCCGACCGGAATATGGCCTTCATCCACGACAAGCAAAGCCCCGATGCCGTGTTTATTGATCAGTGCCGCAGCAGTGGATGCCAGCGCCGCACCATCGATCACCTTCGGATTGGGCGTCATCACGTCATCGACATTGAGCACCGACAGGTCCCGCGCCAGATGGCGCGCCATGTCACCTTCTGTGACGATGCCACACAGCTTTCCGGCGGCATCTATCACACCGACACAGCCAAACCGCTTGCTCGACAGGGTCTTGACCGCATCCGGCATCGAGGTGCCAAGCGCGACCAGGGGAACCCGGTCACCGGTATGCATGATATCGCGCACATGGGTCAGGCTCGCGCCGAGTTTTCCGCCCGGATGAAACGTGCGGAAATCGCTGGGTGAAAAACCGCGCGCCTCAAGGAGCGCAATCGCAATCGCATCGCCCATGGCCAGTTGCAAGACGGCCGACGAGGTCGGCGCCAGCCCATGCGGACAGGCCTCCTGGATTTTGGGCATCAGCAGAACCACATCGGCATTGCGCGCCAGCGTCGATTGGCCCCCGGCCGTCATGGCAATCAGCGGAATGGAAAAGCGCCGCGAAAAATTGACGATGCCCTGCAACTCGGCGGTCTCGCCCCCCCAGGACATGGCAAGGATCGCGTCATCGGCGCCGATCATGCCGAGATCGCCATGATTGGCTTCGGCCGGATGCACGAAAAAGGCCGGCGTGCCGGTCGAGGCAAGGGTCGCGGCAATCTTCGTGCCGATATGGCCGCTTTTGCCAACACCGGTGACGATGACACGACCGGCGATATCGCCGATCACCTTCACCGCGTTACAGAACGACTGGGCCAGCGGCCCGGCCAGGGCCTCTTCAAGCGCCAGCAACCCAGCCCGTTCGGTCGAGACAACACGAATGGCCGACTCGATGGCGCCAGCTTCGACGAGATTGACAGCACGTTTAATCATCACAGTCCCGATACTGCTATTTGATCGAGTTGTCCATCGGAACCGGCTCCATAGTCAGGTCGCCGCACGCCGATGCCCACAATCTCCTCCTGGCGACACCACATTAGTCTTTCGAAATGTATTGACAGAGACTTCTCTGGCCGTTTGATGTCGGCCGCGACCTGCAAATCTCGCTTGCTTGCCCCTCGCTTGTTAAGCAGTTTATAATATAGAAGTTCTACGATATCCTTTTCCAAGGAATTGCAATGCGCGGAGGAAATGCTGGCCGGCAATCTGTGGCTTTATTCGAGAGGTTGGGACTGTAAAAAGGATCCTCTTCTATCATCGCACCCCAACGTTCCCGCATGGCCTCCTTGTCCTGCTCCAGTCGGGCTCGGCGGGCACCTGAAACGTCGAGGCCGCGTGACGCAGACTCCAGATGGTACAGACGCGCGTGCGGAGTATAAATTATCCTGAGCCCGCTGCTGCGCACACGCAAGCAGTAGTCGACATCGTTATAGGCAATGGGAAAACGCCGATCATCCAACCCCCCAAGACGTCGATAGACTTCACAACGAGTTATGAGGCACGCGGCTGTTACACAGGTGACGTCCTGCGCCACGGTCACCCGGCCATGGTAACCCACTTGCCCAGCCGGCAATCCCTTATGGATGTGAGAGGCCACTCCGCCGATCCCGACCACTACGCCAGCATGCTGAACCGTGTCGTTGCCATAGTGTAACAACGCTCCCACCGCGCCCACGTCTGGGCGCACCGCGTGGCTCGCCATCTCACGCAGCCAATTGGACTCTTTGATGGCGAGGTCGTTATTAATGAGGCCGAATAATGCACCAGTCGAGGCTGCCGCGCCCAGATTGTTAAGCCGCGAAAAATTGAAAGAGCCCTCATCACGCAGCACTTTCACCCGGGGGTCTACCGCAAGACTTTTAAGGTAGGCATGAGTTTCCGCTTCGACACTCCCATTGTCGACAATAATGATCTCAAGATCGGGCCAATCGGTAAGTTGACGTAGTCCTTCCACGCAAGTTGACAGCAGTTGGTGACGGTCGCGCGTCGGCACGCACAGCGATATACGCGGCGCCGGGCAAGGAGTTGGCCAGACTACATGGCGCCAGCCATTTTCGACACACTCGTTGCTGCGAACTTCAAGATTGTGCTTGATGGCCAACGAGGATTCTCGAACGACTTGCGCGAATTCCAGGGCCTCAGCATTCGGCGCATCGGACTTTTGATGATAAAGCACATATGGGAAATGCTGTATCAGTCCGCCATTTTGCCCGGCAAGCCATAACCACGTCGCGTAGATCGATTCCATCAATGAAGATGTTTGGGTTCCCTGCGAGGCTGCAGCCAGAACTGTCTC
The DNA here is from genome assembly GCF_000247475.1 of Rhizobium sp. PDO1-076. Taxonomy (GTDB): domain Bacteria; phylum Pseudomonadota; class Alphaproteobacteria; order Rhizobiales; family Rhizobiaceae; genus Allorhizobium. The sequence goes on from NZ_AHZC01000064.1 coordinate 3,127, forward strand.
GCGGCTTAGAGCGCAAGGCCTCAGCGTGTATGCTTGGGCCATCGCTTGATCAGGGCTCCAGGCGCCTTTAAACCAAGGATCGAAGTGTTGGCCGGCTGAATCAACGCGATCTTCGTCCGCGTAAAGCGCAACTGTTTCCGGCCTTTCCGCAAAACCCAACGCGAAAACAGTCAACGCAGCTGGTGACAGTTGATCACCCGCTACCATCGGCACGATGAACGAACCTGACGCTGGCCCTAGCAATAACTCCGCAAAATCTGCGCTGTTGGCGCGGCTGTCCAAAAAAATCTCAGGCGATTTTGAGCACTTTGCCACATGGAAGCCAGCGGGAGGATTGACAACTATTACCTGCCAGCGATCATAAGTTTGCCCCCTGATCGAACTAAGGCTGAACTCGATGTCCTCGAAGCTCGCACCATCTGCGTCGATCACGACTGAGATCATTAGAGGGTCGGCAAGTTTCCTCTGCGACTCTATGAGGAGGCACCGCTCGGAAGGACCAATTGTCACGTATTGGCTTACCCAGTCAGCGTATGACAGCTTTTGAATGGCTGCCTCTGATGCTTTGGCAGAAGCGACAGCGCTACCGCACTTTCCAATTCGCCTTCGCATCGCAGATAGAACACGCTGAGCTAGGGTAAGCATGACGTTAGCCACCATAATGCTTTGCTCCCTGCCATTTCCGGTGTCGCGCACTGCCCACGTCCAAGGCGATCTTGTCGAGAATTCTGCCCACCGCATCACCCTCAATCACATGCCGCAGGCGAAACGTGTTCAGACGGGACTGCAAGGCCGTTGACGAAACACTTACCTCATCAATGAAACTCAGCCAGGTGCCAGTGTCAGCCAGAATGGACAATGGTTCGTAGACTGGTAGCGCCATACCATAGCCGACCACGGCGACCGCGCGATCCGCGCGGGCAGCATCTAGAGCTACCGTTGAGGGTGTAGTGATGACGGCATCGACAGAGCTGATAATCTGTCCTGCCGTAAAAGGCTCCCAAGTTGGCATCGAGGGGTCGGCCAACACAACGTTGCTAGGGGCGTCCGCCAGCAAATGGCTGTTCTTGACAAGGTACATGCCAGCATGGTGAGGTTTCAGCAGGAACATAGTATCTGGACGTGCCGATGCAACTAGGCACAGGTCCTTGATGAACGCCATGCGATAGCTATCGGTGTAGCGCTCCCAATGCAGATTTTCAAACACACCCACTACGGGACCTAAGCTTTTATGAACAGGCAGATCCACCTGTAGCGGTTTCATCGGCTTCGGAGTGCCGACAGCAAAGCAGCGTGCGCGCATGTTTGGGGTCACCTCCGCAGGCAACGCTTCGACCGGCCCCCAGGTGAAGATCGTGGAAGAGGCCATCTCGATTGGGCCGGTGTGGTCGGGCATTGGCTCAAAATAGGTTAAACCTATGTTTTCCAGCCCATGTTGCAACGTATACGTTGGGATGTCACGGCTCTTGGCCCTACGTACAACTGCATGGGTCACGCGATGAGCAGGATGGTTGGTCTCACACGCAGTGATAAGCGCACTTGTCCGGTCAAGATCTGGCTCCAGACCCTCAATCGCATCTTTCTTGGTTATGACTACGGGAACGATTGAGCGAGCGATCAATTCCCGTGAAACCCGCGGAGAAACCTTATCGAGCCAGTCTGTAATCGCGATCGTGAGAGCAAAGCGGCGGTCACTCAGCATCCGGTCCACAATAGGCAGTACGACATCGAGATCCTGAATAAGATCCATCAAGACAAGGAGCTTCACCCGCGGTGGTGCATTAGTAGCTGGAGCTGCAGCAGCCTCCAGAATGGCTTTTTCAACTACGCTCGTCCATTCTCGGGTGCTGGTAGCACGGTCACAGCATGAAGAGGATAGCCCGCAGACATGGGTGTCCTGCACAATGGCAACACCAATTTGCTCCGCACTAGGTGCCTGGACTCGTCCGACTTCAGGAAGCACTCTGGACGCCCTCGAATTGAGCAGCTTAAATCGCATCCCAATCCGCCTTGCCACAGCAAACGGCACACGTGTGAACCACCATGACAGTGGAATTGAGCGCGCCATGTTGAATATCCGCCTTGGGGCCGCCAGAGGGCTGCGCGGCGACAACAAGATCTGTGGCAACAATGAAAGCGAAACGCGCAAACGGGCACCGTATAGGTCCCATTTGAAAGCATCTACCAGCTGGGCTGTGTCAACTTCTTCTTCAGATGGAATTCCCAACGACAAGACAGGGATATGGGGAGCAACAAGCTTGGTGAGATCCTCCGCCTCTGCACTTGATCTCGTGGTTACTATGGTCGCTAGCGACAAACAGTTGCGGGTAATGGCCGAGACCGAGATCGGCTCAATTTGACTACCATTCCTTGTAGCTCCGGTCACGCTGACATCGACGATAAGCGCCAAGCCAAACTCGACCGCCTCATCATAGTACGCCAAATCATCTGCTCTAGTGGGGTTTACCACAACAAGTGCGACATAGTCTCCCAACCGGCGTCGCGGCGGCGTTGCAAAAAAAAGATCCACCCCGTAGCCAGCCGCCCGCCATACTGAAGCAGACCACAGCGCCCGACGCAAAGCACTCACGCGCTCCCTATCAATATGACGCGCAACTACAGCTATACGGAGTTGCCGATACTTTGCTGTTTTACCAGAAAATAGAGATCTACCACTGTTTCCGGCCACATGAATACTCCCGGGGCGTTCGCCGTTGCTGTCCTTGATGCTGTGTGTACATCTGTTAAGAAGATTTCGTACCACGTTCGCCAAGTTTGCGAGCTGGAACACCGGCGAAAACGGCGCGGTCAGGTATGTTCTTTGTAACGACTGACCCTGCGCCTATAACCGCTCCATTCCCAATAGTCACACCATCGAGTATTCGGGCTCCCGCACCAATCCAAACATCGTCTCCGATAGTGACGCCAAGCTTAGTCAATCCTTGGCTTGTAATGGGAGTATAGGGATCATCGAAGACGTGATTTGCCGGAATTATTACGGTATGTGTAGCTATCCGAACATAATTGCCTATCCGCAGGCCACCATGGCCATACAATACGCAAAATGGATTGACACTACAGAATTCGCCAATCTCAATGTGGCCGCCATGGGCGAGTATCATGGCAAACGGAGCGATAGTGCTCTTCCGCCCAATCACGATACTTCCGCCACCAGCATCGATTACAGCGCGCTCATCTACGCGTGCTGTTGCATCAATAATTACGCCTTGAGACATGCGGCATTTCTTCCTGTGCTACATTTTTTCAATATAGCATTTAGTGTGGTTGGTACCCTCCGGTCCAAAACGGAGATGAAGGAGAGTTTCGGGTTTGTCCTCCAAAAATTTGTCGATAGCACTTTTTGCCATTGGAAAATCGTGGGAGTGATAATCGTCAAAGAAAATAATGCCGCCGATGTTCATCTTGGGATAGAAGTATTCAAGGCACTCGATGTGCGGTGCATATAGGTCGCAGTCGATGTTCACGAAGTCGTAACGAGCCGCCTGAAGCTTCGAAAGTGTTTCAACGAAAAAGCCTCGGACCAACTTGGCATTCTTCGCAAAACCAGCGGATCTGACGAGTTTGTCAACAGCTTCGAAAGAGGTGTCGTCAAACAGCACCTTTTTCCTATACGGCGCATTTTCCGGCGCGACCTTGAGATCCTCTTCAACCAAGGATGGTAGCCCTGCGAAGCTGTCAAGCCCAATAAAGTCAACAGGTACGTGCAGATCCCGCGCGATGCGCAGGCATGCGACCAGCGAATGGCCTCGATAAACACCGCATTCAGCAGCTTGCATAGGTTTTCCGATACCAACCAAACGAGCCAGATTTCGCAGTATCCCTGAGCGAGACCGGTTGTCCCAAGCCAGCGCCGCCTTTTCAAACACTTGAAGAAGAGGGACTTTTTCCGCGTAGTATAATTCGTAAGGACGAGTATGGGGAAGCTCCTGCCGAACGCTATACACTGACGGCCGTTTTTGAACGCGTTCCGGAACAGTCGATTTAGTGGTCATTGAATTGATACCTTTTGGGCATCGTCATTTTGCGATGCGGAAGATGTGGACAAAATTGCATTAAGGTCGACTAAGCCAGCGTTCGCGGCTCTTCCGACGACATCGAACCGGGCGACATTGTGGTGTGTTCCCAGTGTCAGCGTCACATCGGCCACCCGCTCAGCGACGCGGGCACTGATGAAGTATGCGCCCTCCAGCAAAATGTTCTTGAACTGGAACGTGAGTGAGGTTCTGTCGCCGGCAATCATCGCTCTTATTTGGTTCAGTCCATATCCGCTATCGTAGCTGCAGATGACGATGCCTTCCTGGTTGCGTATGCCAAAGCTAACAACTGGGTTCAGAACAGACTCCTTAGCGAAGAGATCACAGCTTAGTATGCCTAGTTTGCTGCCGTCAGCATCTGTCTCCTCGCGGAAGTGTACATTTTCGAGTAGTAGCTTAGGTGCGACAAGATCGGAGCCTCTGCCATCGCTTTGGAGCGGCTTCTTGCCTAAGGCAAGATTTTCTCTGATATCCTTGTAGGTGTTAAGGCCATCCAATGGAGACCCATCAAAAACCTTGCTACCGTTTTCGATAACAATAGTCCGCGTGCAGAAATTGGCGATCAAGTTAGGGCTGTGACTTACAAGAAGGAATGTCTGACCGTTGGCCTGCATGTGCTTGATGCGTTCGTAGCACCTGACACGGAACCCTGCATCACCAACCGCCAATGTTTCATCAATGATGATGACGTCCGCGTCGACGTGGATTGCGCAGGCAAAACCAAGACGCGCCATCATACCCGAGGAGTACGTCCTGAGTGGCATGTCGAAATAATCATCGAGGTCGGCAAACTCGATTATGGCGCTCATGCGTGCTGCGGTCGCGGCGCTGGTAAGCCCCATGAGACTGCAAAACAGCTCGGCGTTCTCGCGACCGGTAAATTGCGGGTTGAAGCCCGCCCCGACAGCAAGAAGAACAGCGATCGTGCCGTATCGCTTAACGGCGCCAGAAGATGGCTCGATAATGTTACCGAGAATTCCCAGAAGGGTCGTCTTTCCGGCGCCATTACGGCCCATAATACCGAGTGTTTCACCGCGCCGAACCTCGATATCAACGTTCCGCAGCACCACATGGTGTGGCTTATCTGGCGCCCAGCCAAACAAGGCCTCGAAGAAACGCTCGTGCGGTGACAGCGACATGGAGTAGGACTTGGAGACGCCGTGCGCTTCAAGAAGTAGATCAGACGACATCGACGATCGGTCCCTTCAGTCGCGAGTACAGCCACATCCCTACCCCGACTAGTGCAATTGAAGACACAAGCATGACGACGTAAGAAAAAGGATAGGGCGCGAGCCCGAATACGAAGGAGTTGCGCACCCCCTCTGCTAGAACGGTCATTGGATTTACCCATAAGTACACGGCAAATCGCTCGGGGACTGCGCTCATCGGGTAGGTGATCGGAGAGGTATAAAACAATACGCGCAGCAAGATGCGAGACAGTTCGTCAAGATCTTTAAAAAACGGACCAAGCAGCGAGAGAAATAGTGAGATAGCGGTGGCTGAAAATAGCACCAGCAGCAGCGCTTGTGGAATCGCCACCAGCGACTTCAACGAAAGTAGCCCTGCACTAAAAGATATGGCAGCCAGGACAAAAAATTCACCGCAGAGGCGATGCCGACGCGCATAATCATCGAAAGCCAAAGTACCCATATCGGAATAGCCGCGCGCCTTACATATTCTCTTTTCTGTCGGAAAATCGAAAGCGAAGCCATAACAATGTCAGTCAGCAGCAAGTAAGTCGCCAAACCAGCAAATAGCGGGACAATGTAAGGCACTTCGGCACCCGACACTGGGTGTACCCACTTCAGTCGCAAAAAATAACCAAAAACAAGCC
>NZ_AHZC01000063.1 GCF_000247475.1 Rhizobium sp. PDO1-076
TATGATGGCAGTGCGGCCAATATCCGCAAAGTGGCCCGCCAATTCCTGCCGCCGTTTCGGGGGCAATCAATCTCAGAAATCCGGCCGCTCCTGGCCCGCAGCCTCTGCAGGAGTAACGTCGGCGGCAGCGAGGGCTACGGACCTATGTCCCCAGCTCTCATCGAACACCAGATCTTCGAGCGGCAGCCGCGATCGCCAGCCTTTCACCTCAAGTTCCGGTGCCGCATAAAGCGTATCGACATAGCCGAGGCAGAGATAGCCGACGATCTCGATATCGTCCGGAATATCGAGAATGCGCTTCAGCTCGCTTTCCTGAAAGATGCTGACCCAGCCGAGCCCGACACCTTCGGCGCGCGCAGCAAGCCACAAATTCTGGATGGCGCAGACGGTGGAATAGCTGTCCATGCGCGAATTGTGCGTGCGCCCTAGAACGACGGGACCGGCCCGGTCGCGGTCGCAGGTCACACAGATCCCGAGCGGAGCCTTGCGGATGCCCTCAAGCTTCAGGGATCGATAAGCGGCCTGCCTGTCCTCATCGAACATAGCCGCCGCTTCGCGATTGGCCCGGTCGAATGCCTCCCATATCCGTTGCCGGCGGACGGAGTCGCGCACCAGAAGAAAATTCCACGGCTGCATGAAGCCGACGGACGGTGCTGCATGCGCAGCTTCCAGCAGGCGCCTGACAAGATCGTCCGGCAAGGGATCAGGAAGGAACTGGTCGCGCACGTCGCGGCGCGTATGGATGGCCCGGTAGACGGCCTGCTTTTCTTCGACGGAAAAGGAGCCGGCCCGGACGAGAGAATCGTTCGGTTCGTCGTGCATCGTCAAATCCCCAACAATGCGCAACCGCCCGCCGTCCGCGCGGGCAAGTCTATCTCATCAGGCCGGTCTTCTGACTTGGCTTCATCTGCACACGCCGCCTTCCCGGTCTTGTTCACCAGTGGCCGGGTCTCCCCCTTGCGTGTGCATCCGCCTTACAGCGTTGGGCACGTGCCGGATTTGCGCCGGCTTCCCGATTCTCCCGCAAGATTGCAGGCACCTGATACGATCTGTTCTAGTCCGATCGCCGAAGGACGCAAGCGTCAGCCTGCGACGGCCTTCAGTCGTTGACGGGGAAATAGCGGACGAAGGCGAATTCCGCGCCGTCCGGCGACCAGTTCGGCACATTGATCGTGCCCTGCCCGCCAAAAAGTTCGAACAGCGTTTCCGGCGCGCCACCGTCCATATCCATCAACCGAAGGCTGACTTCGCGGTCGCGCGGATGGTCAAAGACGTCGGGCGCATAGGAGAGGTAGAGAACCTTGTCGCCTTTCGGTGACGGATGCGGGAACCAGTCTCCCGTATCGCTGTAGGTGATGCGTTCGACATCACTGCCATCGGCATGCATCCGCCAGATCTGCATCAGGCCGCTTCTACTGGAGTTGAAATAGATCCAGTCGCCATCGGCCGACCAGTCCGGCCCGTCGTTTCGCCCCTCACCTTCAGTCAACCTGCGCTCATCGCCGCCATCAACGGAAATCGAATAGATATCGAAGACGTCGTCGCGAATGCCACAATAGGCAAGTTGCCGGCCGTCAGGCGACCAGCCATGCCAGTAGGACGGCAGTTTCGACGTTACCTGACGCGGAACGCCGCCTTCGGCGGGCAATACGTAGATGCAGGACTTTCCGTGCTCGGTCTTGTCCGAGATCACGATCATTAAGCCGTCGGGCGATATGCCGTGGTCATTGTTGCATTCGACGGCAAAGCCAGTGCCGAGGAGGGTCGGCGCCTGACCGCCGTCCGGCGAAAGCCGATACAACAGACCATTGCCGTTGATCAGCAGATAGGAACCGTCAGGCGACCAGTTTGGCGCCTCGACCAGTTCACTTGTCTGCCAGACCACACGCGTCTGTCGCGTGCGGATATTGTAGATCTCGACGGAACTGCGCAAAGGCTCTCCTCCCTTGGTCCAAGCCATCAGAGACGGGCTCAGCGATCGCGGAAACGGTTGGTGATCGGATAGCGCCGGTCGCGACCGAAGTTCTTCTGGGTGATCTTGACGCCCGGAGCCGACTGCCGCCGCTTGTATTCCGCCAGGTAGAGAAGATGCTCGATGCGGTGGACCGTCGCAATATCATGCCCGCGCGCAACGATATCTTCGACGGCCATCTCCTTTTCGACCAGGCACTCCAGGATATCGTCCAGCATCGGATACGGCGGCAGCGAATCCTGGTCGGTCTGGTTTGGCCGAAGTTCGGCAGACGGCGCCTTGGACAGGATATTGGCCGGGATCACCCGGCCGGAAGGCCCAAGTGCGCCCGGCGGCACATGCGCATTGCGCCAGGCCGACAGCGCGTAGACCTGCATCTTGTACAGGTCCTTGATCGGATTGAAGCCGCCATTCATGTCGCCATAGAGCGTCGCATAACCGACCGACATTTCCGACTTGTTGCCGGTGGTGACGACCATCGAACCGAACTTGTTGGAGATCGCCATCAGGATCGTGCCGCGCGCGCGGCTTTGCAGGTTCTCTTCGGTAATCCCGCTCTCCGTGCCCTCGAACATTTCCGAAAGGCTCGACAGAAACCCCTCGACCGGATCTGCGATCGGGACGATATCGTAGTGGCAGCCCAAAGCCTGTGCGCAGGCCTCGGCATCGGCAAACGACTCCTTAGACGTGTAGCGATACGGCAGCATGACCGTGCGCACCCGTTCCTCGCCCAGCGCGTCGACGGCGATCGCCGCGCAGATGGCGGAATCGATCCCGCCCGAAAGGCCGAGCACGACGCTCTTGAAACCATTCTTGTTGACATAGTCGCGGAAACCGAGAACGCAGGCGCGGTAGTCGGCCTCTTCCTTCTCGGGAATGCGCGACATCGGCCCTTCCTCGCAGCGCCAGCCATCAGTGGTCCGCTTCCAGGTCGTGACAGAAAGCGTTTCCTCGAACTGGCTCATCTGGAACGCGAGAGACCTGTCGCCATTAAAAGCAAAGCTCGCACCGTCAAAGACAAGTTCGTCCTGGCCGCCGATCTGGTTTGCGAAAATCAGCGGCAGACCGGTCTCGATCACCTGGCGCAGCACCACCTGATGGCGCACATCCACCTTGTTGCGATAGAACGGCGAGCCATTCGGCACCAGCAGGATCTCGGCCCCGGTCTCTGCCAGCGTCTCGCAGACCCCGGCATCGTTCCAGATCTCTTCGCAGATAGGCACGCCGATGCGCACGCCGCGAAAATTCACCGGGCCCGGCATCTCGCCTTCGACAAACACCCGCTTTTCGTCGAATTCGCCGTAATTCGGCAAATCGATCTTGTCGCGGAAGGCGAGGATCTTGCCGTCATCGAGGATGGCAACGGAATTATGCCGGCCATTCTCGCCTTGACGCGGGAAACCGACGATTACGCCCGGCCCGCCGTCAGCGGTATCCGCGGCCAGTTGTTCGACAGCCGACAGGCAAGCCCGGAGAAAGGCGGGTTTCAAAACCAGATCTTCCGGTGGATAGCCGGAGATGAACAACTCGGTCAAAAGCAGCAGGTCGGCACCCTGTGTCGCCGCTTCCGACCGTGCCGCACGTGCCTTTGCCAGGTTGCCGACCACGTCGCCAACCGTTGGATTGAGTTGCGCAATGGCGATGCGCAGGACATCTGTTTTTTTCAATGTTTCGCTCATGGTCAACGGTTTAAACGCTCGGCTGTCGGATCGCAACGGCGTCGGCCGATGATGCCCTGCATGGACGCCCAAATATCGATCAAAAACGGGGAACAATCAGGCATCAGACACAGTTCATGTAGCGTTCATGACGGATATGTGACAGCTATGCGCACATTTGATGAAAATCGCATTTCTCTCGGAGAATTCTGTGGCTGACACTCTTCCAAAATCGGTAAATTCAAGCCTTTTGGCAGCCGTCGGCACAACTCCCTCCAGAGGCGAAGCACGTGCCACCGGCCGCATCGCACGCATCGTCTTCCCGCTGATCAACACGGCACTGCTGGCGATTATCACAATCATCGCCAGCGAATGGCTCGCCCGCGGCAATCTCAACGATGTTGCCGAATACATGCTGTCGCCCGCTCGCCCGGGCATGATCGCCGCTGGCATTCTTTTCCTCCTGATGCTTTTTGCCGACGCCATTGTCGGGCGTGCCTATCAGTCTGCACTGCTGATCGTGCCGCTATCGCTCCTACCAGCCTTCTTTTCCGGGCAAAAGCAGCTGTTTCTGTCAGATCCGCTGTTCCCGAGCGATCTTCTCTTCGGTCGGCAGATCATGGAACTTCTGCCAGTGATGATCGCCGCCCGCCCCCTGGCTGCAGCCGGAATGGCGCTGGCATCCTTGGCGATCATCGGAGCGCTCGTCTGCCTGATCGTCATCAGCCGCCGCCTCTTCCCCCGCATCCTCCCGGTCGTCCGCATTGGCCGCACGCTGGTGGCAGCACCGATCCTTGCCGGTTTCATCACGCTGATGGATCCGATGGCCTTTTCCTATGTCCGCGACCGGCTGAACATCGTGCCGATGATGTGGGACCAGAAGGAAAACTACCGTCACAACGGCTTCCTGCTTGCCTTCGCCTTCAACATCCCCATGGCCAATGTCGGCGCACCGGCCGGTTACGACGATCTCGCTATCTCCGACATCCCCACGGACCGCCTGCCCGCGACCTTCTTCTCGGGGCGCCAGGCCGACGTGATCATGATCATGAGCGAATCGCTCTGGGATCCGACACGCATGTCGAGCGTGCGCTATTCCAGCGATCCGATGCCGACGATCCATGCGGCCCAGTCGGGCAATGTCTTCTCGCCGGAGTTCGGCGGCATGACCGCCAATGTCGAGTTCGAGGCCCTGACAGGTTTCAGCAATGCATTCCTGCCCTATGGCAGCATTCCCTATCAGCAGTATATCCGTCGCCCGCTGCCCTCGCTCGCCACCTTCTTTGAATCGAAGGGCTACGTGACAAAGGCCTTCCATCCGTTCCAGAGCTGGTTCTGGAACCGTCAGAACGTCTACCAGGCGCTCGGTTTCCAGAGCTTCCAGTCCGAGGAAAACATGCCGGCCATGGAAAAGCGCGGCATCTTCGCCTCAGACGATGCCTTGACGCGCCACATCATCAGCCAGGCCGACAATACGGCAAAGCCGTTCTTCTTCTTCGCCGTCACCCTACAGGGCCACGGCCCCTATGAAGCGAACCGGTACAAGAAGAACTCGATCGAGGTCGACGGCCCTACGCTTTCCGATGGTAGCGCCAGCGCACTTGCGACCTACACACAAGGCGTCAAGGAAGCCGACCAGAGCCTGAAGATGCTGATGGACTGGGCAAAGAAGCGTCGGCGCGAAACCATCATTGTGCTGTTTGGCGACCACCTGCCGCCGCTCGGCATGGTCTACCCGGAAAGCGGTTACATGGCCGATCAGGTTGCCACCCGCAAAGCCTCAGTCGCCACGATGAAGCGTGAACACGAAACACCTCTGGTTGTGTGGTCATCCAAGCGTGGCGTGCAGAAGAACCTGGGCTCGGTCAGCCCCTCGCAACTGCCGCATTTCATCGTCCGCATGAGCGGCTACCGGCATCCGTTCTACACAGGCATGCTCGGCCGCGTTCAGGAACGTTATACTGTCATCGATCGGCATCAGTTGATCGAGCGCAACAATCGCGCCCAGCCGGATTGGTCCGTGTCAGGTCGTATTGATCCGATGATCCGCGACTATCGACTACTGCAACACGACATGATGTTTGGCGAAGGCTTTGGAACTGAACGTTTCTTCCCCGAGCAGGCAGAACGACTGCAGCCGGTGACTTGATCAGGCGAACGGGCATTCTCTACATTTGCCCAGCTTGACAAGTTCTGCTCAGTTGCACTATTGCGGGAAAGTCAATTTAACTTCACTGACTTTTTTTGTTCAAACTGCAGCGCGCCTGATTGTATCGTCATCCGCTCGTCTTGATCGGATTGTCCCCGCGCCCGGCAAGCCTTGAACGCAAGCATGTTCAACAGAGCACAAGCCATGCCGCAACTTACGCGCGCCTCCATAGCAGCCCATGCCTTGTTTCCCGCCATCGAGAAACAGATCGCCCGGCATCTGATTACCATTCACAACGAGACCCCCAGGCTGTCGCGCCTCAAGGCGTCGCACCGCAAGTGGCTGATGACCCATGCGATGTTCGCGCTATCGCTGAGCCGCCGTGACGATGATCCCATGTCCGGCCTGACCGCGACGCGTTTCATTGAGATCGTGATGCGGCTTGCCGCCGCCAGCCGCAACACGGCGACCGCCTATCTCGCAGAACTACTGGCGTATAAATTCCTGCGCGAGGTGCCGGATGTGCCTGATAGGCGCGTGCGGGTGTTCGAAACAACGGAAGTCGCCAATGCCGCCATGAAGCGGTGGTTCAATGGTCACATGGCCTGTCTCGACCGTCTCGATGGCGGCAATCGTGAGGCAACGACGATCGCAGATCCACGTATATTCAAGCTAGGCCAACCGATCGCGGCGGGAATCCTCGTTGCAGATCCGCTCTGGCGCGATCCGCCCGATACCATCGGTCACTTCCTCTGGTCCGATCTGGGCGGCATGGTCCTGCATGACCTGATCGCCCGATTGGGTGAGTTTGACCGCGCGGCACCGCGCACTCCAGTCGGCCCGGTCACGCTTGCCGAACTGAGTGAGATCTACATGATCTCCGCGACCAATCTCAAGCGCATGTTCAAGAAGGCCGAAAGCGAAGACTTGCTCGGCTGGGACCTGCCCCGCAGACGCGGCAACCTCTGGCTAAGCCAGCGCTTCATCGAGGACTACTTCACCTGGCAGTCCGCCAAGTTCGCAGCGCTTGATGTCGCTTATCGCGAGAGCCTCCAACAACTGACCATCGAGCAGGATGCTGCAGCCTGACTAGGCCGGGAAAAGCGGCCTCACGCCGCGCGCAATGGAACGACCTCAGACTGTGCTGCTTGCCGCGTACTGCGGCAACGCATCATTGATCGCGTAGTAATCCCCTTTGTCGGCGCAGTAGATGTGATAGCCGCCGTCAATTCCGGTCGGCATGTCAAAAAGCCCGGCCATGATCGACATCCGCCCGGAATGATCTGCCCGCCAGAAAAGGGCAGAACCGCACTTGCTGCAGAAACCTCGCTCCGCTTCCGGGCTTGAGCGGTAACGTGATATCGCCTCTTCTCCGGTGATCGAAACGTCGTCCACCGCAGCATCGGTCGTCGCATAGAAATGTCCTGTCTGCCGACGGCATTGCGAGCAATGACAAAAGCTGACCGGGCTCAGCCCTCCCCGGACAGTGATGCGAACCGCACCGCACAGACATCCGCCGTGGTGTATTTCCGTCATGGCGCTCTCCAAAAACGTGCAAGGCTCACCATCACCGCGGACAGGCATCAAGTCAAACCAAGAAAGCTGAAACTAACGTTCACGACATTTGCAGTGCGGAAAGCACCCCCCAGAAGGCATCATTCTGCGTCAAAAACTTGCCGATGTTGACCAATCTCCCGGCACTCGCGCCAGAACTGGCGCAACCGAAGCATACATTCGCATGAAGCACTGTATTTGATAGCGCAACCAGAGACGTTGCCGTGAAATAAATTATGCAACCATTACAAGCATTTCGGCTAAACATCTACGTGTAGATTATTACTTATGCAACCGAGTAACCAAGCGTTAAATCCTTCCGTATTTTTATGATCATCTAAATTACAAACATCAAATGGAGAGATCCTATGCGTTGCCGTTCCGGTTTCCTCAGCGACGAAAATGGATCTTCCGCAATCGAGTTTGCCATTCTGGCGCCCCTGTTCTTTCTGGTGGTATTTTCCATGCTTGGCTACGCAGTCTACCTCAGTGCAAGCCATGCCGTTCAGCAGATAACAGCCGATGCGGCCCGCACCGCCATTGCCGGACTGAGCCTGCGCGAACGCCAGCATCTCGCGGAAGACTACGTAAAAACAGTCACGTCCGACTATGCCTTTCTGGACTCGGAAGCCTTCAGCGTCGCGGTCAACGACAGTCCCGACAATCCGAACCAGTTCACGGTCAACATCTACTATGACGCGTCCGGATTGCCGATTTGGCAGCTCTACAGTTTTGCCATGCCCGATAGCACGATCCGACGTTTCGCTACGATCAGAGTGGGAGGGATTTAGATGCGTGATCGATATTCGGCATTAAAGGCGATTATCCGCGACGACCGAGGAAATATCGCCATTTCCGCGGCACTGGTGTCACCGCTGCTCATCGGGGCGCTCGCGCTTGGCGTAGACTACGGCAGCCTTACGCTCCAGCAGCGGGAACTACAGCAGGCAGCGGATCTGGCCGCGATTGCGGCTGCCGCAAACCTGTCCGATCCCGAAAAGGCCACGCTTGAGTATTTCCAGATGAACGGCCTCGATATTCCAGTCGCTACCGCCAAGGGTCTTTTGACGGATCAAGGGCTGATTGCATATGATCCCAATGAAACGCCGGGCATCGTCGCCACGGTCACTCCAGGTCGGTACACTGCGGATCCCGCAATTTCCGTCGCGGCTCGCTTTGTCAGAACCCGCAGCTATGCCGACGCCGCACGGGTGGAAATTCATGGCAAAGGACAGCTTTTTTTCGCCAGTGCCTTTACTGATCCGCCCACACTCGGCGCTGTCGGAACCGCAGCGGCAAACAAGGTTGCCGCCTTCTCCATCGGTTCCCGACTTGCAAGCCTGCATGACGGCATTCTCAATGCGGTTCTGTCCGGACTGCTCGGCACCACAGTCGATCTGGATGTCATGGATTACCGGGCTCTGCTTGACAGCCAGGTCAACGCACTCGGCATCCTCGACGCGCTCGCGATCAATCTCGGCCTGACCGCGCTCACCTATGATGAATTGCTGCAAACGGAAATTTCCTATGGCAGCCTTCTTCGCGCGATCCTCGCCACACCCGGGCTTGACGCCAAGAGTAAGTCCGCAATGGAAGCGCTTGTGCGCACGGCATCGAAGACCCGGCTTTCCTTGAAGCTTGCCGAGATTATTGGTCTGGAGCCGCTGGCCGAAAACCTTGTCGGCAGCT
>NZ_AHZC01000062.1 GCF_000247475.1 Rhizobium sp. PDO1-076
TCGCGCTTTGGGAAGCCCAAGAGTCACCATCAGTGGGGACGCGTATCACTAGGCCAGTTCGGGCGGGAGCTCGCCTCAGGCCGGCAGGGCCAAAAGGTCGGCGTGGCCAACGATGCATGAACTGCCGGGTTGACCGATCGCTGCCAGCCGGTATTCCAGCCAACTGTCGACTGCCGCTTCGGGCAGACCGGAAACGTCCAGAGCCCTTCCGCCTTTCCTTGAATGGCGATAAGGCTCTCCATCTTTGTTTTTGCGCAATTTCAGGCGCAAAATCGCTGCGCACTTTTGCTGGAATTGCTCAAGAAGCGGCCGGCGCATGCCGTTCAGCAGCTCGGCCTGCAGGGCCGCCGAACCGGCATCCATCCGCCATGGGCTTTCTTCAACCCTGACGCGGAAGCCGCGGGCCTTCAGTTGGCGGGCGAGGCAGGCGGCGGCATCCGGACCGAGCGCCGGGCCGAACCCCTTGTCGGTCCGCTGATGCCCGTTGAACAGGTCGACCATCTGCGCGTCGAGCGGATGGGGGAGGGACCAGCGCATGATGCCGTCGTAGTTCAGCGCCGCATAGAGGCCGCAGCGCGCCGATGCGAGTCGATCAACGAGGATGGCGCAGAAATGCTTCGAACACAGATCGAACAGCGCGGATGCGGTGACGAGGCCGGCGCCTTCCACGGGAAGGGAGGCGATGTCGTTCAGATCGTGCCGACGGAGCTCCACTAGGCCGCTTGCACCGATCCGGCGCGCGGCTTCTTCAAGCAGGGCCGGGTCGTGGTCGAGCAACCGCCAGTGCAGCCCGGCGGGCAGCCGGTCGCCGAGGCTGCGCCAGGTCGAACCCGTGCCGCAGCCGATGTCGAGAATGCGCGCATCCGTCAGGCCGGCGAGATGGCGCGCCACGGCGTCCACCAGTCCCTCGTGACGGGCCGCGTGGTCGGCCGGCTCGCGCAGCGCCAGCCAGTCCTTATCGAATCCGCTCATCGCAGCGCCTTTAATGTAGTGGAGATGATATCCGCCGTCGTTGCCCAGCCCGGCAGTTTTGCGCCCGCGCGTCTTGCTGCTTCCGCTTTGGCGCGACGAAGAGGCTTATCAGTCAAAAGACCGTCGAGGGCCCGGGCGAAGGCGCCGGCATCGTCGACGGGAACCAGAATTCCTGCCTCCTCCGGCACGACATCGGGAACGGCGCCGGTTTGGCACGCAACGATCGGCAAGCCCTGCGAAAGCGCTTCCGCGAATGCCATTCCATAACCTTCGAAGCGGCTGGCGAGTGCGAAGATGTCGGCACCCGCCAGGAGCGCACGCGGATCGTCGCATTCGCCGGCAAGCGAAATCCGCGCCGTAAGGCCGAGCGTCTCGACCTGGCTCCGCAGGAGCGCGGCCGTCAGCGGATCGAGTGCATGGCTGCCGACCACAGTCGCCCGCCATGGCAGATGCTCCACCTGCTTCAGCGCCGCGATGAGGACGTCGTAACCCTTGCGCGGGATCAGGCTACCGATGGAGAGGATATGGGCCGGATCGCCGTCGGAGGTTTTTGCCGCCGCCGCGGGGTCGGTTCCCGGAACCGCGACCGTGATCCTGCGCACAGGCACGCCGTAATGGGCTTCCAGTTTTTCGGCTGTCGTGGGTGAGGTCACGATGACATGTCTGGCGAAGGAAAGCGCCTGGCGTTCGCAGCGGTGGAACCGTCCCCGCTGGCGAAGATCGAGGCCGGTCTCGAGCGCGAGCGGATGATGCACAAGGGCGACGATGTTCAGCCGGCGGGCCTCGCGTCCGGCCCATTCGTCCAGCACGCCGAAGGCGAGGCCGTCGACCAGGACAAGGGCGCCATCCGGCAGTTCCGAAAGCATGCGCTCGGCCTCGATCTTCACGTCCTTCGGCGGGGCGGGGAAGCCGTCGCCCAGCGGGAGGCGTTGCACCGACCAGCCGTTTTCGCAAAGTCCGGCGATTACGTGGCGGTCATAGGCATAGCCGCCGGTGTTCAGGGCAAGGTCGCCGGGATAGGCGAATGTGACGCCGTCGCTCAAAGGTCGGCCTCGTACCAGCCGCGGGCGGCGTGGGACTCGTGCAACATGACCTTCAGCCGGCAGATCCGCTGGCTGCCCGGTCCGAGCCTCTTGTCGGCGACCGCACGGGCGAGTTCGTCGAAGACGTATTTCGCGATCACCTCCGTCGTAGTGACCTTGCCGGCGAAGGCGGGCAGTTCGTCGAGATTCTTGTAGTTGAGCGGTTTCAGCGTCTCGCCGAGTACGGTGGTCGCGGCTCCTATGTCGACCGCCAGACCGTCGTCGTCGAGGTCGCGGGTAAAGAAGGCGGCATCGACCACGAAGGTCGCGCCATGCAAGCCCTGGGCGGGGCCGAATACGGGGCGGGGAAGGCTGTGGGCGATCATAATGTGATCGCGGACTTCTACTACGAACAAGGGTTTTCACTCCGTATAGTTGATACGATGACAAAGGGTTTGCGCATCGGCGAGGATGGCTGGATAGGCGGTCTCGATGTCGCGGAAGCGGGTTTCGCCGGAGATCAGCGCGTCGAGGCGGTCGTCGCGCAAAAGATCGAGGGCCTTCCGCAACCGCCGGGCATAGGTCCAGCGCGCACGCCTCGCCGGCGGAATGCAGCCTACCTGCGAACTGGCAATGGTAAGCCGGCGTGCATGAAAGGCGCCGCCGAGCGGCAGGCTGGCGGGCCTGTCGCCGTGCCAGCTCGCCTCGACGAGGCGCGCCTCGTGCCCGGCCAGGTCAAGGGCCCTGGCGAGCGCCTCGGCCGAGCCGGAGGCGTTGACAAGCACGTCGAATTCGCCGTCGGCCTCTTCGTTGCCGGCAAAGTCGACGCCGAGGCTTGCGGCCAGCGCCCGCCTTTCCGGATTGTGGTCGATCAGCAGGACTTCGGTCCCGGGGATATGCGACGCGAGCCAGGCGACGAGAGCACCGACGACGCCTGCGCCGAAGATTGCCACCCGGTCTCCCGGCAGGATGCCGGCATCCCAGACGATGTTGAGGGCAGTCTCCATGTTCGCCGCCAGCACGGCCCGCGCCGGCGGCAATCCGTCGGGCAGGGCGATCACGGCGGCATCGTCGACGGTAAAGAAATTCTGATGCGGGTGAAGGCAGAACACGGCCCTGCCGAAAAGCGATGCGCTGCCCGATAAAACCCGGCCGACGGCCGAATATCCGTACTTTACCGGAAATGGGAATTCCCCGCCCATATGGGGGCTGCGCATGCGCTCGAATTCGCTTGCGGGCACGCAGCCTTTGAAAACGAGATCCTCCGTCCCGCGGCTGATGCCGCTGAATTGCATGCCCACGAGCACCTGGCCCTCGGCAGGCTGCGAAAGGGCCTCATCGCGTATTTCGCATGTGCCGGCGGTCGGAAACCACAATGCGCGGGCGGTATTGGCGCGTGCCCTTTCAGCGGACTCCGTGTCCTGGTTCAATGGTGATCTCCTTGGCGCGAAAAGAATCTCCGCAACCGCATCTGTCTCGCTGACCGGCTGGTTCCGGTATCACAGTTGATCGTGCGAAGTCGCCCTATGTGACTGCGCGCGCGTGCAAACTCCTTGTCGTTTTGTGCGCGGAGCCGCATTTGACATAGCGGCCCGCCGGAAAATCCCGCAGAAGACGGGCAGCTTGAATGATCTGGCGGGGCTTCCCGATGTAGAGATTTCTGCTGGAAAATTTTGGAGACTGCAATGACGTTTTCCGACGACCCGGGTTTTCTATTTGCCTCGCCCACCATGCAGGTGGAACGCGCAGCAGCCGAATTGCGGTTTGGCCGTCTGGTCATCCTGCGGGACGGCTCGAACCGGCTCGCCGTACTAGCGCTCGACAGTGCACAACCCCGTGTCTACGATCAATTCGCCGCAGCCGTTGATGGAAAGCACTCGCTTTTCGTAACGTCGCATCGCGCCGCGCGGCTGTTGCCGGCTACGAGCGGCGATATATCGATCCCGCTCGGCGGGGTTTCCTTCGCGCAGGTGTCGCGCCTGGCCTACGGGCTTCAGGCAGAGGCACCGGCTCGCTGGCGCGAGGCCGACCCGCTGATGGGCGCGTCCGCCGAACTCGCGCGCCTGGCGCTGCTACTGCCGGCCATGGTCTGCGCCGGGATCAACGGCTTCGAAGACCGGTTCGCAGCCTGCTGCACACTCGACAGACACCTTCTAACGGCCGCCGGTGCCGCGCGCCAGAGGTTCGACTTGGTCGTGCGCACCCGCGTGCCGCTGCGGGAACTCGGCGATGCGGAATTCGTCGTCTTCCGCGGCGGACTGGCGCAGAAGGACCAGGTCGCCATCGTGGTCGGTCAGCCCGATTTTAACGCGCCCGTGCCGATCCGCATCCACTCCTCCTGCGTGACCGGCGATCTGTGCGGTTCGCTCAAATGCGATTGCGGCGACCAGTTGCGCAACGGTCTCGCCTCGATGAAGGCGATGGGCGGGGGCGTGCTTTTCTATCTCGACCAGGAGGGGCGCGGTACAGGCATCGGCGCCAAGATGCGGGCCTACGGATACCAGCATCTCGGCCTGGACACGATCGACGCCGATGCCGAACTCGGCTATGGCAGCGACCACCGCCGCTATAAGGCGGTGATCGCGATGCTGCGCCTGCTCGGCATCGCGAAGGTTGTCGTCTTTACCAACAATCCGGCCAAGATTGCCGCCCTTTCCCACGGCGGCATAGAGGTGGATGGTCGCATTCCGCTTAACGGCGCGGTGACGGCCGAAAATGCGGCCTATCTGCAGACAAAGAAGACGCGTGCCGGCCATTTGCTGGAGATCGACGCGCTTCTTGCGGCGGAGTAGGCGAATATGCATTCGAAGCAGCCGTCATTCGCGAAAGAGCTGATGTCTGCGGGCAGCCGGCCGCCGCCCGCGCTTAGGGCCAGCGCGCTGGCCGTTCTCGGCAGCGTCTTTTCCATCGCACTTGTCGCCTATGTGCTGGCGGCTTTCCACCTGCCGTTGGGCCGTGAGGCGATCGCGGCCGCCGCGGTCTTGCTGTTCGTCATCTTCGCGACGGTCGTGTGCGGGCTGCGGCATCACGGCTTCGAGCGTTTCGGTTCTGCCAACGCGGTCACGGCGGTCCGCGCCGCGCTTGTCAGCATGGTCGCGGCGGCGGTTTTCTTTCCCGGCGCGGCAGAGCGCGCCGAAACCACGCTTTGGGTGCTCGTGTTCCTCGTCCTCGCCGCCCTCGCACTGGACGGTGTCGACGGTTATCTGGCGCGTCGCTACCGGCAGGAATCCGTGCTCGGCGCGCGGTTCGACATGGAGATCGATGCCCTGCTGATCCTTTGTCTTTCCGCCGCCGCCTTCCTGCTCGGCAAGGCCGGGCCTTGGGTGTTGCTCATCGGGCTGATGCGCTACGGCTTCGTGCTGGGACAGTATATTCTGCCACGCCTGCGGGCACCGCTGCCCCCGTCATTCCGGCGCAAGCTCGTCTGCGTGGTGCAGATCGCGGCGATGTGCCTTCTCCTCGTCCCGGCCGTCTTGCGGCCGGCCTCGTCATGGCTCGCGGCCGTTGCCCTCCTGCTGCTTTGCTATTCCTTTGCCGTCGACATCCTCTATCTGCTGCGTCGGCCGGAAGCGCGCCCATGAGCGCGACGGCCCGTCTTGACGTCGCCATTGGCGTTGCCCGCTCGCTGCTGATCTATTACGGCCAGCCATGGCGCAGGCGGCAGCTTCGGCGTTTTTACCGCGACCTGATTTCACCCGGCGATCTCACCTTCGACATCGGCGCCCATGTCGGCAGCCGCAGCCGGACGCTGCTTTCGCTCGGTGCCGAGGTTGTGGCGGTGGAGCCGCAGCCGGCCTTCGCCCGGATCCTCGCCAAGCGCCTGGCCGGGCGGTTGAAGGGTTTCGAGCGTGTAGCGGTCGGCGCCAGCGAGGGCGAGGCGACGCTGCGTATTTCGAGCCGCCATCCGACGGTCACGACCATATCCGAGCGCTTCATCGACGGGGTCAGTCGCGTCGAGGGGTTTCGGAAAGTGGTTTGGGACAGCGAAATCCGGCTGCCGATGACGACGCTTGACCGGCTGATCGACAAATACGGGCTTCCGGCGTTCTGCAAGATCGATGTCGAGGGGGCCGAGAGCGACATATTGCGGGGCCTCTCCCAACCGATCGGGCTAGTCGCGTTCGAATATATTCCGGCCCTGCCGGAGATCGCCTGCGAAGCGATCGAGCGGCTCCAGTCCCTTGGCAACTATCGCTTCAACAGGGTGATCGGCGAGAGGCACCGCTTTGTCGATCCGGAGTGGAAGAGCGCGGACGCCTTGATGAAAGATCTTGCCACGCTGGCGCCCGAAAGTCCGTCCGGAGACGTCTATGCCCGGTTGACCCCGTGACGCGCGGCCCGGATCTATGTGTCGTGGCGCAATTCGCGAAGCAGGAGCCCCGCCAGAACGAGCAGGCCCGGCACGGCAGCGCCCGCGAGAGAAAAGATGCCGTACAAAAGGCTCGCGGCGAGACCTTCCGCACCGGTGAAGCCGAAGAGCGGCCAGAGGGCTGCCGCGGCGGCTTCCCGCGTTCCCCATCCGCCGATGCCGACGGGAATCAGCATCGTCAGCAGACAGAACGGAATGACGGTTACGGCCGCAATCGGCGAGAGTGTCGCCCCGACGGCATGAGACGCCAGCAGGAACGTCAGGACATAGCTGCCGACGATCAGGGTGCTGAGGCAAACCTGTACCGCCAGCGCCCCGTCCTTCCAGAACGCAGCCGCGAAATCGGGACCCAGTTGGCCGAGCCGCGCCCTCAGCCGTGTGCCGAACCATGCGGCGGCCGCGCCGAGAATGGCAAGAAGGGCCATCCCCACCCAAAACACCAGCGACAATCGGATGGGCAGGCTCTCGGGAAGCAGGATGGCCCACGCTATCAGGCCGAAGCAGGTCAGCAGGAAGAAGGCGAACTGGCCGGACAGCCGCTCCAGGACGACGGCGGTCGCCGCCCGTTTCCATCCGCCGGGGTTCTCGTCCCTGCTGCGGTAGACGCGGGCCGCGTCGCCGGCGATGCCGCCCGGCAGGATCTGATCGAGAACGCTGCCGACATAATATTCGCGGACCGCCGCGAGCACGGGAATTTGATGGCCGAGCCGGGCCGCGGTGAAGCGCCAGCGCAGCGCCGACAGCACGACCTGCACCTCGACCACCAGCACCGCGGCGACCACGTATCCGGGCGACACCTTGTCGAGTGCTTCGATGACGCCCGCCGGATCGACGGCAAGGGTAAGGAGCGCCAGGAGCAGGAGGCCGGCGCCTATGGCGAATGCCTTCAACTTGCGCATGGCGGTCTCCTTTCAGCGTTCGAAAAAATGTCCCCGTTCATAGAAAGGCGAACCGGATGACGCAATACGGATCGCATGAGGGGCAGATGCATGTCTTTGAATGGAAGGCCGTCCTTGCGGTTTTGGTCTTCGTCACAATTGGCGTCGTTGCGTGCACGATGCCGGACAGTCCGGATGCCTTCCATCCCTATGCCTTTCTTCGCCTGCCGGTCGAGGCTCCGCTGATTGCGCTGGCGCTGCTGCTGCTGCCGAGGCCGGCTGCCGTGGCCGTTGCAGTCTTTGCTGTGGCCGCCGTCTTTTCGCTTCTGTTTCTGAAGCTCGCCGACATCGGCGTGCTCACCGTGTTCCAGCGCCGCTTCAATCCCTATCTCGACATGAAGCTCTTGCGCGACGGCGGGAACCTTCTTTCCAGAATGGTCGATCCTCCCGTTGCGGCTCTGGCAATCGGTCTTGCCGCGGGGGCGATGGCGGCGTTGATAGCCGGTTTCGGGTGGGCCTGCATCCGGATGACGCGGCTTGGCGGCAAGACCCGGCGCGCGGCCCTTGCCGGTTTCGCGGTCCTTCTCGCCGCTGGTCTCGGGCTGCTGGCGGCCGGTTCGCAGGCCGGACTGAAAGATGTCGCCGAATTGAGGGTGGCGTCCTATTTCACCGAGCGGCTTTCGCTCGTGGCCCGTTCGGTCGCTGACATACGGGCCTTCGAAGGCGAACTGGCGTCCGATACGGGGCATGCCGGCGGCGACGATCTCTTCGGCGCGATCCGGGGACGGGACGTGATCGTTGTTTTCGTCGAATCCTACGGGCGAAGCGCCATCGAGGATCCGCGCTACGGCGCGATGATCGAGCCACGCCTCGACAGCATCGAACAACGGCTGCGGTCGGCGGGTTTTGCTGCCGCGAGCGGGTGGACGCGTTCGCCGACTGTCGCCGGCATCAGCTGGCTTGCACACGGCACGCTCCTTTCCGGCCTGTGGGTCGACAGCCAGGCGCGTTACGACCGGTTGATGAAAAGCGACCGGGCAAGCCTCAACCGGCTGTTTCGCGATGCCGGATGGCGGACCGT
Organism: Rhizobium sp. PDO1-076; assembly: GCF_000247475.1. GTDB lineage: Bacteria > Pseudomonadota > Alphaproteobacteria > Rhizobiales > Rhizobiaceae > Allorhizobium. The sequence continues at coordinate 8,323 of NZ_AHZC01000062.1, forward strand.
CGCGATCATGCCCGCCATCACGATGGATTGGCCGGAGGCTGCCTACTACGGATATGACGCGGTTTTCGCCGCGAAGGATCTGGGTTATGGCGGCAAGCCCTTCAACTGGGTGACCATGCCGGACCAGTACACGCTTTCGGCCTTCGAGCGCCTGGTCCGCGAACCGGCTCGCAAGGACGGCAAGGCCGTCATGGCCGAGATCGCGCTGATTTCGAGCCACGCGCCATGGACGCCCGTGCCGAAGCTTATCGATTGGAGTGCTGTCGGCGACGGCAGCGCTTTCAACGGCCAGGCCGAAAGCGGTGACCCGCCGGCGGTGGTGTGGGCCGATCATGACCGCGTCCGCAGACAATATATCGAGACCATCGACTACACGCTCGAAACCCTGGGTGACTACATCGCCCGCTTCGGCCGGGATGCCGTCTTCGTGGTTCTGGGCGATCATCAACCCGCCCCGCTCATCACGGGGACGGATGATTCGCGCGCTGTCCCGATTCACATCGTCAGCAAGGATATGGCACTTGTCGAGCGCTTCATCTCGGAGGGCTTCGATGCCGGCATGCGGCCGAGCTCGCAGGCTGCGGAGCCGTCGATGAATCTTATTCGCCAACGCCTGATAAGCCATTTCAGCACCCGCTGAGGCGGATGTTCCGAAAAAAGCTCTCGGGATTGCGTAATCCGACATCGTTTTACGTCCCAGCTAACCCGCGCCTCAGGCGCTCTTCCGGTTCCCGTTCAACCCGGCAT
>NZ_AHZC01000061.1 GCF_000247475.1 Rhizobium sp. PDO1-076
CGATAAGCGAGATCCCACGCCAGCTGTGCGCTGCGTGTCATCGCACGAAAAGTTTGCGTCATTGCTCGATGGGCCTTCTCATCGCCTCAGATTACGCTTCACACGCTGCTGCAGACCGCTGCGCCCCGCCGTGTTAACGTTCACTGCTAGAACGGGTTGCGTAAATAAGAATACGTGGCCCGTTACGCTGTATCTCAAAGTTCGCAACGTCGATCGAGTCGAATCCAGCCTCTCTCAACGTCGCGAGCAAATCGTCTTTAAACATCCACTTGGCGTGATCGAGCATACCAGCGAACGGCGCGTCTCGACCGGCTTCCCTGTAGTGATAGTACCGATATTCTCGCCCACCTGTTTCGTAAGTCAGGCTCTTGGCATCTTCCGGCGCGATCTGTGTGTCGAGCATGACGGCCTTGCGCACATGAGGCAAAAGCGCCTTCAAATGCCCGACAGGATCTGTAAGATGATAAAGCACACCTACATGGTGCAATACATCGCAATCAAGCGAAACATCTGCTGGCAAAGCCTCTTCCGCATCCCAGCGGAAAATATGCGGAGATGTGCCATACATAGAACACCGCACAATCGTCTTGACGACGTTCTCTATCCGGCTGTCGCAAGCAAGCACTTTCTTGGCACGCATCGCGAGCGCCGTCGTGTGGATTCCCTCGAAACAACCAATCTCGAATACGGTGAGGTCGCGTAGCGGTACCCGGCGATCAAGATCTACTATGCGTGCATCAGGCATAGCCTGCGGCACGTTGCGCTTTGTAGCGGAATGCGCAACTCCGAATTTTCGCCCTTTCCGATCCAGCACGAAGGCTGCCCATGGCAGCAGCTTATTCAAGCGCTCAAGCTCGTCATCGGGAAGATTATCCACTCCTGGGATTGCGACTTCACCTACGTCGGCCGCGTCTGCGTGCCCCGCTTGCGAGACAGCCAACGGTGGCGTCGCATCATTTACCAACTGTCGCTCGGTGGCGCGATTCGTAGAAGCGCCGCTGAAAGAACTTAGAATCTTCTTCAACACATTCATTTCCGTTTTCCTTTGGACGGTCATGTATCTCATGAGGCTCCTCGACTCAAGTGGATAACCGGCAAGGCCATTTTTTGCTCGGCATTCGGCAAATTTGAAGTGGCCCCAATCGGCCAATTGTTAGGGCAGAAACGGCGCCCTGACGCACAAAAATGTTCGTGTCTTTGGCCAACTGCGGAGCGTCAAGGCTGGGTCTGCTATATCAAGAGTGAGCGACCGCTCCCGATCGGAGGGCGCGCTCCTGATATCCCTTGACACTGGCGCGTTGCTGCCGCCAGCCCTGCGCTCACTGAAATTGGTTGTACGTACCTCCGGCATTGCAGAAGTAGCTTGATCGCTGAGCGTGGCTGAGTATATGCATCAAAACGTTGAATACGTGGACAATTGAAAGGCATCCCTACATGGATGTTTCCACGTAGCTGAATGGCCTGCAGCGACGACTTGGGTTTGTGCTGAGGATTATAAAGGGGTGCGGAGCAGCCAAATGAACAACACCCGCCACACAGATTTCACGATCTTCGCCCACGTTTACTATCCTGAGACATGGGAGGAAATGGCAAACGATCTGGACGCGGGAATCCAGCAGCCGTTCAACCTGGTTATAACCCGGCCGATCGGCTCTCGTCCGGTGGCTCGCCCTCAGAGTTCCTATCTTTGCGCCACGACCGAACTGGAGGTCGAAAACAAAGGCCGCGATATTCTACCCTTCCTCACGGCCCTGAGAAACGAAACTATGACCCCGTTCGACATCGGCCTCAAAATACACACCAAACGATCTCCGCATCGCCAAGATGGTGATGGTTGGCGCCGCTATTTGGTGGGCTCGCTGCTGCAGCCGGAAATCGAGGGACGATTGCTAGGCCACAAGTTGCTCCAGTGCGAACCAAGCATTGGCCTTGTCGCGCCTCGGGCGCATCTCTTGCCGCTCGGCGGTCGCACTTCCATGAACGAAAAATTCATGCTGAAGACACTCTGCCGCATAGAGCAGTCAGAGGATGAGAGTTCCACCGCTCTTCAGATCGGAAATGATCAGCCAAGGAAAACTCCGATCATCTATCTTGCAGAGCAGCCGGTTCCCGGCGGGAGCGATGTTCTGGTTCCGTCGCACAGGCTTGCGAAAGTTAATCAACATTGACTTTAGCGATATGTTCGTCCGTGAGAAGAGCCAACTAGACGGGACTGCCGCGCACGCCTTCGAGCGTCTGTTCGCGCTCATCGTAGAACAGCAAGGCTTGATCGCGGCAGGCATGGAAAACGTAGAGCCAATCCTCAATCGCCGAAGTGAGTTGCTGTCCCGGCAGGAACTTGTTGAAGTGATCGAAAGCAGCCTTGTGCATGATAATCCTTTCGTGCTCCCCTTGGGTGAATTCTGGCGACGTCACCCCACGCTAATGAAACTGGCTCATGGAATCTATACGGCATTACCCCAGAGCTCCATTCGACTATTGCGGCGAAGCATAGGTCGACGATGGTGAACCTGCCCCGAACACAAACTCGTATTGCCTTTATCGTAACTGAAGACTGGTTTTTCGTGTCGCATTTTCTGCCTATGCTACGCGCGGCAAAGGAAGTGGGCTTGGACGTGATCGTGGTCACGCGCGTGGGAAAACACAGGCACGTAATCGAGAACCTCGGCGCTCGAGTAGTGCCTCTCAACATTGAGAGGGGTCACCTTGGTCCAATGTCTGTCGCATCGTCTATCGGCGAAATCGCTCAAACGCTACGGACTGAGAAAATCGACATCGTCCATTGTATTGCTCTCCGCGCCGTGGTCACTGGAGGCCTCGCTGCGCTAGTCGGCGGCATAAGAGGTAAAGTTCTGGCTGTTACCGGTGGTGGACTCCTGGCTGCCGATACCGGCATAAAAGCGCGCGCTGGACGCTTTGCCATCCGAATTTTGTTTCGGTTGATAAGAAGCCGCGGTACGAACCACTTTTTGTTCGAAAATATTTCGGACCCGCCCACATTTGGCATCAAAGTCCCAAATGTGGCCGTCACTGTGGTAGGCGGAGCCGGTGTGGACCCAAATTACTACACACCGCTCCCGCCGCACCCGGGGAAAGACATCAAGATCGCGATTGTCAGTCGCATGGTATGGTCGAAGGGTGCCGACCTCGCTGTGAAAGCCGTATCAATTGCGCGCGAGCGCGGGCATGATGTGAGCCTATCACTTTTTGGCACTCCCGACCCCTCCAATCCGCGCTCACTTTCTACCGAGACACTAAATGCGTGGTCGAACCTTCCGGGCATCAATTGGAGGGGATCAATTACCGACGTACGAGAAGTATGGGCGGAGCATGACATATGTTGCATGCCGACACGCGGTGGAGAGGGCTTACCTCGCTCCATCTTGGAAGCCGCAGCTTGTGGCCGGCCAGTCCTCACGACGAACGTACCGGGCTGCCGAGACTTCGTCAGGAACGGATGTGAAGGATGGCTGGTTCCCGTCGACAACGCCGCGGCGCTTGCGGACCAAATCTGCGCCCTAGCGCTCGACAAGGAGAGCGTTCATGTCGCCGGTAATAGAGCTCGGCAACGAGTCATCCAAGGCTTCACCGAGGCAATAGTGATGGAGCAAGTGCGGGGCGTATATCGTGACATCAGTAAGGCAATTAGCGGCCCCACTTAGTGCAACGGGATGCCCAACGCCCCGCGCGCATCCCTGGTCATCAGGGTGGTTCAAAACTGCATATCTTATTTTACTTTTGCCACCTTCAACAGATATTGACCGTAGGCACTTTTCCCGAGTTCAATTGCCAATTGATATAGTTGCTCTTCACCGATAAACCCCATTCGGTAAGCGATTTCCTCTGGGCATGCGATCTTGAATCCCTGACGCTTTTCTAGCGTGCCAACAAAGTCAGCGGCCTCGCGGAGGCTGTCGGGCGTTCCAGTATCGAGCCACGCATAGCCGCGGCCCATTAGTTCTACAGCAAGCTGCCCACGCTCAAGGTAGACACGGTTAACGTCGGTAATCTCCAGCTCACCGCGCGGCGACGGTTTGAGATTGGCGGCAATGTCGATCACTTGCTCGTCGTAGAAGTAAAGGCCGGTGACGGCCCAATCGCTCTTAGGCGTGACCGGCTTTTCCTCGATCGAAAGCGCCTTCATGGCGTTATCAAACTCAACAACACCATAACGTTCTGGGTCGCTGACCTGGTATGCGAAGACTCGCGCTCCGTTTATTAGAGAAGCGCCAGAATGCAAAAGTTGCGGTAATCCGTGTCCGTGATAGATATTGTCGCCAAGTATAAGCGCCGACGGGCTCGATCCAACGAAATCAGCACCAATAATAAAAGCCTGCGCAAGACCGTCTGGCGTTGGCTGCGTCGCATACTTGATCGAAATTCCCCATTGGCTGCCATCGCCAAGCAATCGCTTGAATGCCTCGTTGTCATGCTCCGTCGTGATAATCAGAATTTCCTTAATTCCCGCCAGCATCAAGGTCGTCAGCGGGTAATAGATCATCGGCTTATCGTAAACGGGCATGAGCTGCTTTGAGACAGCTTTCGTTATTGGGTAAAGGCGTGTTCCGGAACCGCCAGCAAGGATAATGCCCTTCATTCTTTTTCCTTTGTAGGGTGATGAGCTTGAAAGCTGAAACTGCTAAAGCAGACGATCCAATACGACCTTTGCAGACTCCTTCCAATCAGGTGCGGTGATTCCGTAGGTTTGTTTCAGTTTCTCATTTGAAAGCCGCGAATTGGCAGGGCGTTTTGCTGGCGTCGGATAGTCCGCCGCTGTGATACGGCCGATAGATACGTGCTTGCCGCTGCGGGCATGCAGTCCCGAAAAGATCATCTCGGCAAAATCCGCCCAGGTGGCCTCACCGCCACCCGTCAGATGAAAGACGCCCCGCAATTTCGGATCCAGGTCAGTGGAAAGGCGCCTAGCTACAGAGATTACTGCATCGGCTATGTCAAGCGCGCTCGTCGGCGTACCAAACTGGTCGGCTACAACATTCACCGAATCACGAGTCTCTGCTAGGCGCAACATTGTCTTCATGAAATTGGCGCCAAAGGGTGAATAGACCCAGGCGGTGCGCAATATTGCATGGTTGGGATTTGCTGCGGCGACGCCAAGCTCGCCAGCAAGTTTGGATCGGCCATACGCCGATACTGGGCCGGTCTCATCCGCTTCATTGTAGAAACCATCCTTGTCGCCCGTAAAAACGTAGTCAGTTGAGAGATGTACAATTGGGATGCCTAGTTCGTTCGCGACTTCCGCGACCGTCGTCGGTCCATGCGCGTTGACGGCAAAAGCCAGTGCCTCCTCGCTTTCTGCCTTATCGACAGCGGTGTAAGCCGCTGCCGAAACTATCGCGTCCGGCTTGATTTTCAAAAGGGATGCACGGATCGATTTATGATCGATAAGGTCAAGTTCCGGCCGCCCCACAGCGATGATCTCGGCACCGGATAACGCCCCGCGTTCCACTAGTGACGAGACTACCTGTCCCTGCTTCCCCGTAACTGCGATGCGGAGCCAATCACGCATCTTTAAGCGTCCCAAGCCGCGTCCCGGAATAAACACTCTTCCTGAGTGGCTGCCACCACCACTCATTCTCGAGGTACCAACGAACGGTGCGTTCGATGCCACTGTCGAAACTCTCCTGTGCTCTCCAGCCTAGCTCCGATTCCAGCTTGGTTGCATCGATGGCATATCGTGCGTCGTGACCTGGACGATCGGCCACATAAGCTATGAGGTCACTGTGAGGATTCTCCCTGGGACGCAATTCGTCCATTAAAGAGCAAATTCGACGAACCACATCGATATTGCGTCGCTCATTCCGACCCCCAACATTGTATTTTTCACCAAGCTTACCGCGCGAGGCAATTAGATCTAGGGCCCTGACGTGATCTTCGACATACAGCCAGTCCCGGACGTTGACACCCTGACCATAGACCGGCAGTGGCTTTCCATCTAATGCGTTTAGAATGATCAGTGGAATAAGCTTTTCTGGAAAATGAAATGGCCCATAGTTGTTAGAACAGTTTGAAACGATGACCGGTAGACCGTAGGTACGATACCACGCGACGGCAAGGTGATCACTTGCTGCTTTGGACGCTGAGTAAGGAGATGACGGATCATAAGCTGTCACTTCCTGAAACAACCCTTCCGCACCGAGAGAACCATAGACCTCGTCGGTTGAGACATGAAGAAAGCGAAACGCCTCTCTGCGAGCTGAAGGTAATTCGTTCCAATAGTGCCGAGCCGACTCTAACAGACTAAATGTTCCCATAACATTGGTTTGAACAAAGTCGCTGGCGCCGCTGATTGACCGATCGACATGACTTTCGGCTGCAAGATGCATAATCCGATCGGGCATGAAAGTGTTAATCGCCCACGACATTTTGGGGAGATCACAAATATCCGCCTGGAGGAAACTATAGTTCGACGCGCCTTCGATTTCTTTCAGCGACTCGAGGTTGCCTGCATAGGTTAACTTGTCGACGTTCAGAACTTCCGCGCCGACGTTTTTGACCAAGTGGCGAACAAGGGCCGAGCCTATAAAGCCTGCCCCGCCAGTGACGAGAATACGCATGTTCTACTCCGGTTACCACCCTCAGGGCCGATGGTCAGTATGAAAAGGAGGACGACAATTCGGCCAGCCGCGGCTGCATCTTATCCTTGTCTGACAGGACTGCACTGTCGAGAGGGAGCGGCCATTGGATCCCGATATCCGGATCGCTCCACAGCAAGCCGCGATCGCTCGTGGCGTCATAAGGTGCTGTAACCTTGTAGGAAATGATGCAGTTGGGTACGAGCGTGGCAAAGCCATGGGCGAAACCCGCCGGTATCCACAACTGCTCGCCGTTTTCCATCGAGAGTTCCGTACCGTACCACTTACCGTAGGTGGGTGAACCAATACGGATATCGACAGCTACGTCGAAAATTCTGCCGGCAATGCAACGAACTAGCTTGCCCTGTGCAAATGGATGGAGCTGGAAGTGGAGACCACGAACTGTACCGACCGCCGCAGAAAGAGATTCATTCTCCTGCACAAAAGTAGTATCCAACACATTTTGGCGAAACCAACCGTCCTTGAATACTTCAGAAAAATATCCACGATGATCGCCTAATCTTGCTGGGATAATTTTGGCCAATCCAGCTATCGGCAAAGTCTCAATCTTCATCAGTCACCTGTCAGCTTCTCAAGATCCGTTCTAGATTGCTGACTTTGGTTTGCAAGAGCCATTTCGTGAACGTCCAAGACATTGTCATCCCAACCATCCGCCGAATTCGCTCGAGTAGACTTTCGCGTATTGGCCAACAGGAAATGATTGAATAACAAGTCAGTGAAGGAACTGGCCGTTCCGGCGTTAAGCACTTGCGCCGTTTCGCTTACGGGTAGCGAGCGAGCCAAAATGCCGGTGCCATCTGCACCCGTTCCCAGTACGAATGCCCGTACGCCCCTCTCCACGGCAATATTGTTTACAGCGTCCGTCAATAGGTCTGTACCGTGTCCATGTCCGTCAGTTGTCAGGATGCAGTTTACTGTACGCAGAATACGGTCATCGCCGGAAAATATGGCCTTCTCGTCGAGCGCATACGGAATTATCTGTCGCTCGATTAGGGCGCGCGTTGATGCCGCAAGCGCATTCGGCGTCACTAGGACACGAAGAAGCACATCTCGCCGGTTACGCAGTACGTCAATTACAGACATCAAGAGCTCGAAACTCTCCGGGGCATCGAGCAAGACAGCGACCTCTCCGGCGGCGGGTATACTAGCATAGCCCGGGCGGGGCCTTGTCGTCGGCTTGCAAATGAGGGCTGCCCAGGCCTCGCCGATTGCCTTTGCCGAATAATTTTCTTCCAATATTGGACTAGCCGCGGCGATAGCTGCCTCGCGCTCAGCGTTGCCTTGCGGCCCAAGGAAGCGGCGCAAACCGGCCTCCCAGTCATCGAATGCCACCACGCCCTCGAGTGGTTCCATCGAAGAAAGACGGGTTGTAACCACAGGCACGCCATATTCAAGGGCAAGCACGGCTCTGTTCGCTGACTTTGTTAAAGAAAACGCATCCATGCCAAAGGGCAGCAAACACACGTCGGCATCTTTAAGCTTTTCAAAAACTGTATTCTCGGACCATTCCACGTAACGTGTTGGCACGCCGATTTGGGAAATCGCGTTATCAAATAATAGCCTTTTATTGGAGATCACAGTCAACTCAAGTGGGATATCGCGGCACACTGCTTCGAGAGCCGGAGCTGCAAGCATCAAAGCCAACATACCGAAATCGCTGTGCGGTGCCCCAAAATTTCCGAACCACAGAACGGACTTTGGTCGTACATGGGGAACTGGATTTACTCGTTCGGCAACGACTTCAGCGCTCAAACCAGACGCCGAACTTATCCTTGGTTGCGTACCCTGCGAACGGGCAACAGCGGTAAGGCGCATCCAATTCAGCCGGTAGGCCGTTGAGATTTTACCTTTGAGGACCGCCATGGCAGCCGGACGATCGCGGATCAAAAACAGACCAAAACGTGCCACACGTTCGACGATATTAAGGGACCGTTTCACGGGCGCTGATACGGACTGCTTCTGGAGTTGCGCGGCGGCCGCGATGCTCTCTTCAGTTTCGATCTGATCCGGGATAACGACGAAGGGCAATCCGGGCCTCACCAAAGGCTTCAACGCCTCGACAAGTGCCGGGCTTGGAACAACGATCGCGTCCGCAAATGCCCCAATCCCAGCCAAGCGAAGTGCCGGGTGAAAATCCGGCGACATAGGATAGTTCGCCACAACCACGTTGTCGCAAAGATCAATCAAAACTTTGACGCCCTGATCTTTGGCCAAGCCCGCCAATTTGAGGCTTTCGCTATCCAGGAGCTTAACAAAAACGATTGCGTCGATCTCCTTTAGGAGCGGGAGAACTTCGCTCGAAGTTCTAAAGAATACACTGTCGATATGATGGTCACGCAGCGCAAACGCAGGGTAGAAGCAGCGATATCGCGTGCTCGCCACCAAGTAGCTGAGCTGCGGGCTGACCCAGGCAACACGAGTACGGCGGAGATCTTTCATTAATATCTCTTTACGCGGAAGAAATCGGAATCAACTGACCACAGACCTTATGGGCGTACAACATCATTCTACAACTCTGACGCATCACT
>NZ_AHZC01000060.1 GCF_000247475.1 Rhizobium sp. PDO1-076
CCTTATAGTACTGCGTTGGAGCCTCGAAGATTTTTCGCGACAAGGGGACTGTGGGTTCGATAACGGCACGGAATGTCTTCGCGTCGCCGCTGGCAAGGCAGGCAAGCGCCTTGGATGCCGAAGGGGCGACCGCATCGAAAATGCCGAGCAAGGCGTGGCTGTGGCGCTTTCCGTCGCCTTCGATCAACTCAGCGTAGTTGAAGTCATCGCCGGTGAAGCAAAGTACGCCTTGCGGCAACCGGTCGCGCAGCGCTACTTCCTTACTGTTTTCCAGAAGCGAGATCTTGATGCCTTCGATCTTGTCCCTGTTTTCAGAGATAATGTTCAGCACGCAGTCGAGCGCTTGTTCAAAATCGCTGCTGCCCCAATAGCCGGCAAGCTGGGGATCGAACATGTCGCCGAGCCAGTGAAGCACGACCTTCTCCTTCGCCTGGGAGAGGATCCGGCCATAGACCTTGATGTAGTCGTCTGCCGACACTGCAACGCGGGCCAGTGCGCGGCTTGCCATCATGATGGCGCGGCCGCCGAATTTTTCCACGTATTCGAGTTGTGTTTCATAGGCGGCGATCACGTCGTCGATTGATCGCGTGTCCGCCGGTGCCAGATGATCCGTCCCGACACCGCAGGCGAGATCGGCGCCCTCGACGGCCTTTGCCTCCGCCAGAGAGCGGCGGATAAGTTCCTGCGCGCCAATCCAGTCCAGGCCCATGCCGCGCTGGGAGGTGTCCATGGCCTCGGCGATCTTGAAGCCGAGGCTCCAGAGATGGTGGCGGAAAGCCATAGTCGTGTCCCAGTCGATCGCGGGCCGGTTCCAGGGGTCGCGATCAATGAGCGGGGCCGAGGCGACATGGGCGGCGGCATAGGCGATGCGATTGAAGCTCGGTCGGCTGGTGGGTTTCTCGATCGGTGTTCCGACAAGCCTGTATGGGGTGGCGGTTCCGTCCGCAGCAGGCAGGTTTAATGTCAGGGTCATGGCTGTTCTCCTCGTCCGTGCCAACCGCCAATAATTTAGATCGTTCCAAATTTCAAGATGGATACTCGCTCAAGTTTGCTAGTCAGTTTGCGGTATGCCGAGTAAATGAGCCGATTTTAGTACATAAATGCATTGTGCGGTAGTTGATTCCTGTCTTTGCTGGGGTGCGGATAGCCAAATATCGCAGCTTGATTTTTCCCTTGACGAATTGGAACGTTCCAAATAGTGAAGATGGACTTGCGAAGGTTCGCGGGAGGAATTGATGAGTGCAGCACGGGTAACCGTCATCGACATTGCGAAAGCAGCGGGTGTTTCCAAGTCCACGGTGTCCCTTGTTCTGCAGGGGTCGTCGCTGGTTAATGAAGTGACGCGCGCCAAGGTGACGGCTGTGATGCGGGAGCTGGGCTATGTCTACAATCGCGGTGCAGCAAACCTTCGCCAATCGAGCGCAAAGTCCAGGATCGTCGGCGTTGTCGTCAATGATCTGACCAATGGCTTCTTCGCTGAGGTCGCGGTTGGCGTCGACATGGTTGTGCAATCGGCTGGATTTGTGCAGTTTCTCGCCAATACAAATGAAAGCGTCGATCGCCAGCTCGAGGTGATCGCATCAATGCGCGAGCATGGCATTTCAGGATTGATCGTGTCGCCGGCGCGCGGCTCGAAGGCTGCGGATTTCAAACCCCTCGTCAATGCCGGAATTCCGGTCGTGCTAATGGTCCGCAACATTCAGGGCTCCAAAGTCTCCTCGATTACGTCTGACAATCATGCCGGTATCTATGCCGCCGTCGAGCACCTGGCCTCGCTCGGCCACAGGCGCATCGCCTTTTTCGGTGGCTTCCCTGATATGTCCATCTTCGACGAGCGTCTGGCAGGTTACCGGGACGGCTTGATTGCAGCCGGTCTTGGTTTTGACGAAGAGCTCGTCTTTCCGTCTGCGCCATCGCGCGCCGGGGGAGTGGAGGCCCTGGGACGTGCCCTGTCCATAGCCGATCGGCCTACCGCCTGCGTGTCGTTCAACGACGCGGTCGCCTTCGGGGTTTGCGACGGCCTGAGGTCCCATCGGCTGGAGCCGGGTGCTGATTTTGCTGTGGTTGGCTTCGATGACGTCATCGAAGCCAAATCGACTGTGCCTGCGCTGACAACGATATCCGTCGATCCGCAAGGCATGGGCCGCCGCGCCGCGCAGCTTCTCCTCAAGCAGATCAATGCCGGGAAGCCGGAACCGGAATCCCTGGTGGGGGCTGTTCGTCTCGTCGTCCGGGAGAGCTGCGGAGCGACGAAAGCTGGTTCTGGGAGTCAAGCATCATGACGATAGGTTGGGGGCTGGTCGGTGCCAGTACCATCGCACGCGAATGGGTGATCGGCGCGTTCCGCGCGACTCGTGGCCAGGTCGTATCGGTGATGAGCTCGGATGCAGAACGCGCCAAAACCTATGCGCGGGAAAATGGGATTGAGCAGTCGACCGCCGATCTGTCTGTTCTGCTGGCCGATCCGGCAATTGCCGCCGTTTACATCTCGACGACCAACGAGAAGCATTGCGAGCAGGCCATTGCTGCAGCCAGGGCCGGAAAGCATGTACTTTGCGAAAAGCCGCTTGCGATGACCCTTACGGATGCGCATGCGATGGTGAAATGTGCTCGTGAGGCCGGTGTCATTCTGGCAACCAATCACCATCTGCGCAATGCGTCCAGCCACATTGCCATGCGCGATGCGATCGCCGCTGGCATGATCGGCCAGCCGCTTGCTGCCCGTGTCTTTCATGCCGTCTATCTGCCGCCGCATCTGCAGGGCTGGCGTCTCGACAGGCCGTCTGCTGGCGGCGGGGTCATTCTCGATATCACCGTGCACGACGCCGACACGCTGCGCTTCGTTTTGGGTCGCAATCCGCTCGAGGTGACGGCATTTTCGCAATCCGGCGGCATGGGCCGGCAAGGCCTTGAGGATGCGGTCATGGGTGTCATGCGTTTTGAGGATGGCATCCTTGCTCAGTTCCACGATGGCTTTACCACCCGGTTTGCAGAGACCGGCTTTGAAGTTCATGGCACGGAGGGCTCCCTTGTCGCCCGCAACGTCATGACCCAGCGTCCTATTGGTTCCGTCATGCTTCGCAATGCTGATGGCGAACTGCCACTCAAGCTTGGAAACCGCAATCTCTACGAGGCGGGCATTGAAGCCTTCCATGCCGCAATTGCCGGCAAGGGCAGGCCGTCGGCTACCGGCGATGACGGCATCTGGTCGTTGGCGACAGGCTTGGCGGTTGTCGAGGCCGCGAGGTCCGGCCGCGCCGTAAACGTTGAAACCGGACTTTGAGTAGAGCCGCCATGAACAAGCATATCACCCCCGCCGCAGCCGCAGACTTGATCCCGGATGGGGTCGTGGTGTCCGTCTCATCGTCAAGTGGCCTCGGTTGCCCGGACGTGATGCTGAAGGCCATCGGTGAGCGTTTTGAGGCTACCGGCCATCCGCGCGACATTACAACGCTGCATCCGATTGCCGCCGGCGACATGAGCGGTATCAAGGGTGTCGACCACATCGCCAGGAAAGGGCTGCTGAAGCGTATTCTCGGCGGCTCCTATCCATCGGGCCCTTCGACAGCAGAGCCGCCGCTGATCTGGCAGATGATCACCGGAAACGAAATACCGGCCTACAACATTCCTTCGGGCATTCTATTCGACATGCACCGCGAGGCGGCCGCCAAGCGTCCGGGCGTCTTGACAAAGGTCGGGCTGGACACATTCGTCGACCCGCGACGCCAGGGATGTGCCATGAATGCGGCCGCCGCCGGCGAGCCGGTGGTGAAGCGCGTTGAATTCGAGGGTGAAGAATGGCTGTTTTTCCCGTCGATCATCCCGCAGGTGGCCATCATCCGGGCAACTACCGCCGACGAGCATGGCAATCTGACCTATGAACACGAAGGCGCCTATCTCGGCGGTCTCGACCAGGCGCTCGCCGCCCGCAACAATGGCGGCATCATCATCGCCCAGGTCAAGCGAATTGCCAAAGAGGGCTCGCTGAAGCCACATGATGTGCGTGTGCCCGGTATGCTTGTCGATTACATCGTGGTCGATCCCGACCAGAAGCAGACGACGCAAACCGTCTACGATCCGGCGATCTCCGGCGAGATCTTCCGTCCGCTGGAGACGTTCAGCTTGCCGGAATTCAACATCCAGAAGGTGATTGCTCGGCGCGTGGCGCAGGAGTTGCAGGCCAATAGCTGCGTCAATCTCGGCTTTGGCATTTCTGCCAATGTACCGCGCATCCTGATGGAAGAAGGTTTGCATGGGGCGGTGACCTGGGTGATCGAACAGGGCGCTGTCGGGGGCGTGCCGCTTCTCGATTTTGCATTCGGCTGTGCGTCGAATGCCGATGCCTACATGCCGTCGCCTTACCAGTTCACCTATTTCCAGGGCGGCGGCTTTGATGCCTCGCTGCTTTCCTTCCTGGAGATCGACAAGCATGGCTCCGTCAACGTTTCAAAGCTGTCCTTCCGCCCGCATGTGACGGCAGGGGCGGGCGGGTTTGTCGACATCACGGCCAGAGCTCGCAAAATCGTCTTTTCCGGCATGTTCAACGCCGGCGCAAAGCTTAGCATCGATGCCGGCAAGCTGGTGATCGAGAAGGAAGGAAAGCTCAAGAAACTGGTGAACGAAGTCGAACATGTCACCTTTTCAGGCAAGCGTGCGATCGAACAGGGTCAGGACATCACCTATGTCACGGAGCGCTGTGTAATGAAGCTGACGCAGGCCGGTATCATGCTGACCGAGGTCGCGCCGGGTATCGACCTTCAGACAGATATTTTCGACCAGTCGGAATTCCAGCTGGCGGTTTCCCCGGATCTCAAGACGATGGATGCGGCGCTCTTTGGCGCAGGCCGTATCGGCCTTGATCTGCCGACCAAGGCGCCCCGTGTTCTGGAGGGTCGTTTCCATGGCTAGCGGTACGGTCCGGATCGATATCGAGGAGCATGTGGCGATACTCACAGTGTCGCGGCCGGAAAAGCGCAATGCGCTCGACCTGGACATGCTGCAAGCGCTCACCGATGCCGCAGACGAAGTGGAGGCGAATGGCCAGATTCGCGCCGCCGTCCTCACCGGTGAAGGCAAAGGTTTCAGCGCCGGCGGCGACATCAAGGCCTGGGGCGGCATGCGGCCGGAAGAATTCGGCCACGCCTGGGTCCGCCACGGTCACCGTGTGTTCGAAAGGCTGGCAACGCTGCGCATGCCACTGATCGCGGCGATCAACGGCGATGCACTGGGCGGTGGTCTGGAGCTTGCCGGTATTGCCGATATCCGGATCGCCGAAGAGCAGATCCGGCTTGGTCTTCCCGAGACTGGGCTTGGCATGGTGCCCGGCTGGTCCGGTACGCAGAGGCTGGTGAAGCGCTTCGGTGCGCAGGCGGTGCGCCGCATGGCACTTGGCGGCGAGATCTTCACGGCTGAACAGGCCCATACACTCGGCATCGTCGATAGTGTGACCGCGACCGGAAACGCTGTTGCCGCAGCGAAAGACTATGCGAGGCGGGTTGCTGATCGCGGTCCTGCAGCGCTTGAAGTGGTCAAGCTGATGATTGCTGTTTCGAGCGGCGAAGACAATGGCGCTGCAGTAGAAGCGCTCGGATCTATTCTGGCGGCAAAGACTGGCGACCTCAAAGAAGGCGTATCCGCATTCAGCGAAAAGCGCCCGCCACATTTCAAGGGAGAATGGTAATGACAGTCCTGGTGCGCCCGAAAGCGCTGAGCGACACGAACGCGCGCGACTTCAAGATGCTGATTGATGGTCAGTGGGTAGAGGGCGGGGATGCGCCAATCGAGCGCGTGGCACCAAGCCATGGCGTCATCGTCAGCCGTTTCCAGGCGGGAAGCAAGGCCGATGCGGAACGGGCCATCGCCGCTGCGCGCAAGGCTTTCGATGAGGGCCCATGGCCACGCATGACCGCTTCCGAGCGTTCCGCCATCCTGCTGAAGGCCGCGGATCTTATCGCCGTGCGTGCCGAAGAACTTGCCTATCTCGATGCGATCGAGGCCGGCAAGCCGATCAGCCAGGTTCGCGGTGAAATCGCCGGTTCCGTCGACATTTGGCGTTATGCTGCGGCCCTTGCCCGCGACCTGCATGGCGAAAGCTACAATACGCTGGGAGATGGCACTCTCGGTGTCGTGCTGCGCGAGGCGATCGGGGTCGTCTCGATTATCACGCCATGGAATTTTCCGTTTCTGATCGTCGGCCAGAAACTCCCCTTCGCTCTGGCGGCCGGCTGTACCACCGTGGTCAAACCATCCGAACTGTCTTCTGGGTCGACCATCGTGCTGGGCGAGATCCTGCTTGAAGCGGGGGTGCCGCCAGGTGTCGTCAACATCGTTACGGGAACCGGCCCGGAGGTCGGCGCCGTTCTCACCGCGCATCCCGATGTTGACATGGTGTCATTCACCGGTTCGACCGGTGTCGGCAAACTGACGATGCGAAACGCAGCAGAGACGCTGAAAAAGGTCTCGCTGGAGCTCGGCGGCAAGAACCCGCAGATCGTCTTTCCGGATTGTGACCTTGACGCTTTCGTCGATGCGGCCGTCTTCGGTGCCTACTTCAATGCCGGCGAGTGCTGCAATGCCGGTTCCAGGCTCATTCTGCACAAGAGCATTGCCGGCGATGTGGTTGCGCGCATTGCAGAATTGTCGAAGAAGGTGCGCGTTGGCGACCCGCTTGATCCGACCACCCAGGTCGGTGCGATCATCACGCCACAGCATCTCGAGAAGATCTCGCGTTATGTCTGCGGCGCGACAGAGAGCGGTGCTGCAATCTCCCATGGTGGCCAGACGCTCGACTTCGGCATGGGCCAGTTCATGGCGCCGACGATCCTGTCGGGCGTGACACCCGACATGGCCGTCGCCCGTGAGGAGGTCTTCGGTCCGGTGCTGTCGGTTCTGACATTCGAGACGACGACGGAGGCGATCAAAATTGCCAATTCCATCGACTACGGCCTTTCGGCCGGGGTCTGGAGCCGGGATTTCGACACGTGCCTAACGGTCGGTCGCAATGTGCGTGCCGGGACCGTCTGGATGAACACCTTCATGGACGGTGCCTCGGAACTTCCCTTCGGCGGTTACAAACAGTCAGGCCTCGGCCGGGAACTCGGTCGCCATGCCGTCGAGGACTATACGGAGACCAAGACGCTGAATATGCATATCGGCAGCCGTACCAACTGGTGGATGCCGCGCGCCTGAGGCGTTTCTGGGAGGATTGGCAATGGCCAAAGTATCTACGCGAAATCGATGGGCAACGGCCGGATCAATGGCCGGAAGTGGCAAAGCCGATCTGCGGCGGCATCAGCAATTGCATGTCCGTCGCATGCGGGTCGGCGATACGACGGATCAGAAGTCGGCCGAGTTGTTCGCCGGCGGCCGTAAGATCCTCGTAGATGGTCTCGACGCCGGGCTGGATATCGGACAACAGTCGCGAGGTTTGTTTCGCGACCATGTCATAGTGCTTGCCAAGCGCCCAACCGGACTCGTTGAGCCCGGTGATCGCCGCCATGGCAGAGACTTCACCGGGACAGATCAGTCCATCCGGGCTGTCCGGCTGCTGCGCCCGGGCGCGAAAGTGGTCGCGCACCTCTCCGGCTGCGGAATCGAGCGTGATGTTGTCAGGAAGTTCATAGGCGACGCCCGCCTCGCGGACAACGGTCATGAACCCATGCAGCATATGCTGGCTGAAGGTCAGGCGGCGGGAAGGCAGGATGATCGTCAGCTTTTGCCGTCCCTTGGCGATCAGGCGGCGCGCTGCCTCGTAGGCGAAGGCATAGTTGTCGTAGTCGACATAGGGGTGCGGCGTGGAAAACTCCGTGCGGCCGTGGCTGACAAAGGGAAAGTTGTTTTCCAGCAGCAGGCGCACACGAGTGTCGAGCTGTTCCGTGCGGGTGAATATCAGGCCGTCGGCGAGATTGTTGCGAACGATGTAGTCGACCGCCTCCACATTCGACGTGTCGACGAAATTGGGCATGACGATCAGATGATAGGCCGTACCTTGCAGGGCCTTCGTGAGTCCGTACAGCAGGGATGTGCCAAAGCCGAGGATTTCCTCATGCGGATCGAGCAGGACGCTGATGACATTGGTGCGGCCAGTCTTCAGGCGTTGCGCTGCCCTGTCCGGCGAATAGCCCACGCTGAGGGCCACTTCACGCACCCGCTTGCGAGTGTCGTGATTGATGAGCGGGTCGTCGGAAAGAGCCCGCGAAATGGTGGTGACCGCCAGGCCGGTAAGCTCGGCAATCGTTCGAAGCGTCGGCCTGCCGGACCTTTTTCCGGTCGTCGGCTGCCTGCTGGTCGGGGAGGTTATTTCTTTCGGCACGCGGGTACTGCTTTTCGGATGAAATTCGATGTGACGATAGCGCGAGACCCGTGCTCGGACAATGCGTCCTGCGTAGAATTTAAAACGTTTCCAATTCTTCACGCTTCGTCAGTTGTTCAGCGCGAATTTGCTGCATTGCGGCAAGTTAATCATGATCTGATGTGATTTCGAGGCCAATTGGAGATCTTGACTCTGCGCAATTTGTAACGTTTTAAATTGGTTGGCGGCACATTGCCGTGGGAGGAGTTGCCGACTGTTCTTATCGACGGTTGGCTTGGGAAAGCGGGGAATTGTCCCGCGATGTTGACTTGCAAACGGGAGGATACGATGCGCAAGTTTTTGATGACGACGGCAGCAATGGCATTGGCACTGGGAGTGACGCACGGCGGTGCCCGCGCGGCCGAAGGCGTAGAGGTTCTGCACTGGTGGACATCGGGCGGTGAGGCTGCGGCGCTCGACGTTCTGAAAAAGGATCTGGAAGGTAAGGGGATCGCTTGGACCGATATGCCGGTTGCCGGCGGCGGCGGCACCGAGGCGATGACCGTCCTGCGCGCCCGTGTGACGGCCGGCAATGCGCCGACCGCCGTACAGATGCTCGGTTTCGACATTCTCGACTGGGCCAAGGAAGGTGCACTCGGCAATCTCGATGACATCGCGGCCAAGGAAGGTTGGGACAAGGTCATCCCGACGGCACTCCAGCAGTTCTCGAAATATGACGGACACTGGATCGCAGCGCCGGTCAACGTTCACTCGACCAACTGGGTCTGGATCAACAAGGCGGCCCTTGATAAGGCGGGCGGCAAGGAGCCTGCCAACTGGGACGAGCTTGTCG
>NZ_AHZC01000059.1 GCF_000247475.1 Rhizobium sp. PDO1-076
CCGGTCCCACCGGTGGCCAGCCTTGGCAGGATGCGACGATCTTCGATGCCGTCGTGCTCTCGCTTGGCAATGATTTCTACAAGCAGGCTTTCATCGATCTCGACCCGGCAGCACTGAGTGGCGATAAGATGAAGGAGGCCTTCGACCGCATGACGAAACTGCGGTCCTATGTCGACGACAATTTCTCCGGTCGTGACTGGAACCTCGCCTCCGCCATGGTCATCGAGAACAAGGCCGGCCTGCAGTTCATGGGCGATTGGGCCAAGGGCGAATTCATCAAGGCGAACAAGAAGCCGGGCACCGATTTCGTCTGCATGCGCTTCCCGGGCACACAAGGATCGGTGACCTTCAATTCCGACCAGTTCGCCATGTTCAAGGTTGCGGAAGCCAAGATCCCGTCGCAGCTTGAAATGGCAACCGCCATCGAAAGCCCGGCTTTCCAGTCGGCGTTCAATGTGGTCAAGGGCTCTGCCCCTGCGCGCACGGACGTGTCTGACGAAGCGTTTGATGATTGCGGCAAGAAGGCCATCAAGGACCTCGCCGAGGCAAACACTGCCGGTTCGCTTTATGGTTCCATGGCCCATGGCCATGCAAATCCGGCCTCAGTGAAGAACGCGATCTACGACGTCGTGACCCGCCAGTTCAATGGCGAGCTTTCTTCCGAAGATGCCGTCAAGGAACTCGTCTCAGCCGTCGAGGCTGCGAAGTAGGCAGGCAAGTAAGCTCTGTGGGGGGGCGCGTCCTCCCACAGATTCTGCCGATACCGAAATCCGGAGTGAAGCGATGTCGACGGCAGAATGTGCCGCCGCAGCGGGCGTGGCTACCTTGAGACCCGCCTCGCGCGGATCGGGCACATGCCGCTTCACTGTTCGACACAATAAGGGTGGTTAGAGCGATGCAAGGTCGTGACAGACTTCAGGAGTTTTTGCCCAAGCTAGTCCTGGCGCCGAGCTTCGTGGTCACTATTATTTTTGTTTATGGCTTCATCGCCTATACGGGTTTCCTGTCGCTAACGGACAGCAAGATGCTGCCCTCCTACAATTTCGTCGGCTTGAGCAATTATGCCAAGCTCTGGGCCTTGCCTCATTGGTGGCGATCGATATCGAACCTGGCGATCTTTGCCTCGCTCTACATTCTAATCTGCTCGGTTCTGGGTCTGTTTCTGGCAATCCTGCTCGACCAGAAGATCAGGGGCGAGGGCTTTTTGCGGCCCATCTACCTCTACCCGATGGCACTGTCCTTCATCGTCACGGGCACTGCGTGGAAATGGTTCCTCGACCCTGGTATCGGGCTGCAGAACACCATGCATATCTGGGGTTGGGAGAGCTTTTCCTTCACCTGGATCAAGGACAACACGATGGCGATCTACTGCGTCGTCATTGCTGCTGTCTGGCAATCATCCGGCTTTGTCATGGCGATGTTTCTCGCCGGCCTTCGTGGCGTCGACAACGAGATGATCAAGGCCGCCCAGATGGACGGCGCCTCGACCTTCACCATCTATCGTCGGATCATCATTCCTCTGATGCGTCCGGTCTTCCTGTCGGCTTTTGTCGTGCTCGCCCACCTTGCCATAAAGGCTTACGACCTTGTCATCGCCTTGACCGGCGGCGGGCCGGGGCAGGCGACGCAACTGCCGGCGACCTTCATGTATTCCTACACCTTCACCCGCAACCAGATGGGCATCGGTGCGTCGTCTGCGATCATCATGATGATCATGATCTTCTCGATCATCATTCCCTATCTCTATTCGGAAGTTCGCGGAGGAAAACGCTGATGAGCGGCGCGGAAAATCCCCAAAATGCAGTTTCGCACGGTCTGCTCACCAGAGCGCTGATCTACACGGCCCTGATCGTCTTTGCGGTCTATTACCTCCTGCCTCTCTATATCATGGTGGTCAATTCACTGAAGCCGCTGGAAGAGATCCGCCAGGGCGGGATGCTCAATCTGCCCGGGATCTGGACGACGGAACCCTGGAGACAGGCCTGGTCGGCAGCCCAGATCGGTGTCTCGCCGACCGGCCTGAAACCCTATTTCATCAACTCGATCCTGATGGTCATCCCCGCCGTCGCGATATCGACGATTGTCGGCGCGCTGAACGGCTATGTGCTGACCAAGTGGCAGTTCCGCGGTTCGAACATCTTCTTTGGCATGCTGCTCCTGTCCTGCTTCATTCCATTCCAGATCGTCCTGATCCCGATGGCCCGCATTCTTGGAATGCTCGGCCTGGCAGGCTCAATCTGGGGCTTGATCCTTGTTCACGTGATCTATGGACTCGGCTTCACCACACTCTATTTCCGCAATTATTACGAAGCGTTTCCGACCGAACTCGTGCGCGCCGCTCAGATCGACGGTGCGAGCTTCTTCCAGATCTTCCGGCGCATCCTGCTGCCGTCTTCCGCGCCTATCATCGTCGTCTCGGTGATCTGGCAATTCACCAATATCTGGAATGATTTCCTGTTCGGTGCGTCGTTTTCCGGAGCGGGTTCCACGCCGATGACAGTGGCACTCAACAATCTCGTCTCGTCCTCCACAGGCGTGAAAGAATACAACGTGCATTTTGCAGGCGCCATCCTCGCCGCCCTGCCAACCCTGATCGTCTACATCGTCTCCGGTCGCTACTTTGTGCGCGGCCTGATGTCCGGTGCTGTGAAAGGATAAGATCATGTCATTCCTGAAAATTTCCCATCTGCGCAAGTCCTATGGCGCGCTGGAGATCCTGAAGGACATCAATATCGAAATCGAGGAAGGCGGCTTCCTGGTGCTTGTCGGCCCGTCCGGCTGTGGCAAGTCCACGCTTCTGAACACCATTGCGGGCCTTGAGCCCATTACCTCTGGCGAGATCGCCATCAATGGCCGCAATGTCGCAGATCTTCCTCCGTCGCAACGCGACATCGCGATGGTCTTCCAGTCCTACGCGCTCTATCCGAACATGACCGTGGCCGGAAACATCGCGTTTGGCATGGAAATTCGGAAAGTGCCGAAAGATGAGCGCGACAAGGCGATCAAGGAAGTCTCCGACATTCTCCAGATCGGCCATCTGCTGGATCGCAAGCCAAGCCAGCTGTCCGGCGGCCAGCGCCAGCGCGTCGCCATGGGACGCGCACTTGTGCGCAATCCGCAAGTCTTCCTTTTCGACGAGCCGCTTTCCAATCTCGATGCCAAGCTGCGTGTCGACATGCGAACAGAAATCAAACGCCTGCACCAGCGGCTGAAGACGACGATCGTTTACGTGACCCATGACCAGATCGAGGCGATGACGCTGGCGTCCAAGATCGCGGTGCTGAAGGATGGGGTGCTGCAACAGTTCGGTTCACCGGCGGAGATCTACAATAACCCGGCCAATATGTTCGTCGCCGATTTCATGGGTTCGCCGGCCATGAACCTTTTGACATGTACGCTGGAGAAGGACGCGGCCGGTCTTTCGGTTTCACTTGCCCGACCCAATGGCGATCCGATCCGGCTTCCCGTTGCCAAGGGCCGTGAACAGCTTGAGGCTCATGCCGGTCGGCAGATCGTCTTCGGTATCCGGCCGGAAGCCTTGACCGACCCTGATGGTGCTGATCGCAACGCCAAGGCGGTGGCGGAAGGTGAATGCCTGATTGAGGTGGTGGAGCCGGCTGGCTCCGACACCTTTGCCGTGACCAAGCTCGGCGGCAAGGAAGTGGTCGCTCGCCTGCGCGCCGATGCCCACATCCATGCAGGGCAAACGGCAAGGCTTGCGTTCAATCTCGACAAGGCTGTCTTCTTCGATCCGACGACACAGTTGCGGATCGCGTGATCGACGGCAGGCGTATTGAAATGACAAAGTCACCTGACATCGTGATCATTGGCTCTGGCATCGGCGGCGCGACGATTGCGGCCGGATTGGCGTCGACCGGGGCAGAGATCCTGATCCTGGAGGCCGGCGATCATCTGGCCGATCGGCCGGAAAACCGCGACCAGCGCGCGATTTTCCAGCGTGGTCATTTTCGCCCGAAGGAGATGTGGCACGAACACGGTGGTTCGGCGTTCAATCCGGGCAACTATTATTATGTCGGCGGCAATTCGAAGTTCTATGGTGCGGTGCTGGTGCGCTACCGACGCGAAGACTTCGCCGAGATGCGGCACCGCGAAGGCGTTTCGCCCGCATGGCCCTTTGCCTATGAGGAGCTCGAGCCGTGGTACAGTCGCGCCGAACGGCTGTTTCAGGTGCGCGGTGCCGAAGGGCAGGACCCGACGGAACCCTTTCATTCAACGCCATATGCGTTTCCCGCTGTGCCGGACGAACCCGCAATCGCCGGTGTCCGATCCCGCCTGAAGGCGGTGGGCATGCATCCCTTCTCGCTGCCGCTCGCCATCGATATCGACAAATGGCTGAACAAGGCCCGCACGCCATGGGACGCCCATCCCAATTGCGACGACGGCAAGCTGGACGCAGAAACTGCGCCATTGGCAAAGGCCCTGCTGCATCGAAATGTCAGGCTCCAGACCAATTCGCCCGTGGTCCGTCTCGAAGCGGCCAGCGATGGAAAGACCATAAAAACTGTACACTACCGCCTGAACGGCGAGATTAGATCGGTCTCGCCAAAACTCGTAATCCTGGCGGCTGGCGCCGTCCAGTCTTCGGTACTGCTCCTGCGTTCGGCGGACGCGCAGTTTCGCAACGGACTGGCCAATAGCTCAGATCAGGTCGGCCGCAATT
This sequence comes from Rhizobium sp. PDO1-076, assembly GCF_000247475.1. GTDB lineage: Bacteria > Pseudomonadota > Alphaproteobacteria > Rhizobiales > Rhizobiaceae > Allorhizobium. Next base: position 4,682 of record NZ_AHZC01000059.1, read on the forward strand.
TCATGAATCACAATTCGAGTGCGGTCCTGGCGCTCTCGCCGTTCTTTCGCAATGACTCTGTCTATCAGAAGACGTTCGGGTTCAACGACTTCTATCTTTCCGACGGAAATGGCGGGCCTCCATTGGGCAATATCCAGTTGCTGGGCCGAATTTCGGGCGCCATCCTCAAGGCAAATCTGCCGCAAGTGCCTGAATGGCTGCTCAATCGCATCTCTGCACATGCGGTCGATTTCTATGCGATGAGCGAGGACGTACCCCATCCGGAAAGCCGCGTCATGGTGGAAGGCGACCGTATCATTTTGAAATGGCACCGGACCAATTGGGAGGCGCATCTCGAGCTTGTCCGCAAGCTGAAGCAGGTGCTGAAAAAGGCCGGCTTCCCTCTCGTGCTGTCGCGCCCATTCGACAAACGCACGCCATCGCACCAGTGCGGTACTGTTCGCATCGGCAAGGACCCGGCAACGGCGCCGCTTGATGTCTATTGCCGATCCTTCGACCATGCCAATCTGTTCGTGGTTGATGCGAGCTTCCTACCAACGTCGGCGGCCGTCAATCCGGCACTGACCGTGGCCGCCCAGGCATTGCGCGTCGCCGATCATATTGCATCCAGGGATTTGGCATCATGACAGATCAAATGAACAGACCCGTGGCAATTGTTACAGGTGGCCGGCGCGGCATCGGACTTGGCATCGCAACGGCTTTGGCCAAAGCCGGCTATGACATCGCCGTCACCGGCATCGGTGACGCGGTGTCAGCACAGGAGACCCTGTCATTTCTGCGTTCGCAGGGTGGCGATGCACTCTATCTGCATGCCGACCTGTCTGACGTCGCGAGTCACGAAGCGACAGTCAAAGCGATCCTGGAACGCTTCGGCAAGATCGATTGCCTGGTCAACAATGCCGGCATTGCGTCGGTGGTCCGCGGTGATTTCCTGGCGCTTGAGCCTTCAAATTTTGACACAATCATCGACACCAACCTCAAGGGCACTGTCTTTTTTACGCAGGCGGTGGTGAAGGCGATGCTGGCTATCGCAGAGCCCTTGCATGCCCGATCGATCATAAACATTACATCGGTGTCGGCCCAATCGAGTTCTCCCGAACGTCTCGACTACTGTATCAGCAAGGCCGGCCTTGCCGCATTTTCACAAGGCCTCGCCCTGCGGCTGGCTGAAACCGGTATTGCGGTGTTTGAAGTGCGTCCCGGCATCATCCGCACCGACATGACCGCCGCCGTCACCTCGAAATACGACAGCCTGATTGCCAATGGTCTGGTTCCGATGCGGCGCTGGGGACAGGCGGAGGATATTGGCGACATCTGCGCGGCCTTGGCGTCCGGCAGTTTTGCATTTGCAACGGGCAGCGTGATCGACGCCGATGGCGGCCTTTCAATCCCACGTTTGTAACAGGACGGATCAAGATGCGTTTCGACTATATCATTACGGGCGCCGGGCCGGCCGGTTGCGTACTTGCCAATCGGCTCAGCGAAGACCCGGACGTCAATGTGCTGCTTCTGGAGGCCGGTGGCGGCGACTGGAATCCCCTGTTTCACATGCCGGCAGGTTTTGCCAAGATGACCAAGGGTGTGGCCAGCTGGGGCTGGCAGACCGTGCCGCAGAAACACATGAAAGGCCGCGTGCTCAGATATACCCAGGCAAAGGTGATCGGTGGCGGATCATCGATCAATGCCCAGCTTTATACGCGCGGCAATGCTGCGGATTATGATCTATGGGCGACTGAAGACGGGTGCGAAGGCTGGGACTACCGTTCGATCCTGCCGTATTACAAGCGCGCCGAAGACAATCAACGGTTTGCGGATGACTATCACGCCTATGGTGGTCCGCTTGGCGTGTCCATGCCGGTTTCGGCCCTGCCGATCTGCGATGCCTATATACGGGCAGGCCAGGAACTCGGCATTCCCTACAACCATGACTTCAATGGAAGCCAGCAGGCTGGCGTCGGTTTCTATCAATTGACCCAGCGCAACCGGCGTCGCTCGTCGGCTTCACTGGCCTATCTTTCGCCGATCAAGGACCGCAAGAACCTGACGATCCGCACGGGAGCAAGGGTTGCACGCATCTTGCTTGAGGCAACGCGCGCCGTCGGCGTGGAAGTCGTCACATCCAGGGGGCTTGAGGTTGTTCGTGCGGAGCGTGAGGTCCTTGTTACGTCCGGTGCAATCGGCTCGCCGAAACTCCTGCTGCAATCGGGCATCGGTCCAGCCGATCACCTGCGCTCGGTCGGCGTCGAAGTCAAACATGATCTCGCCGGTGTCGGCAGCAATTTGCAGGATCATCTCGATCTCTTCGTCATTGCCGAATGCACCGGTGACCATACCTATGACGGTGTGGCGAAGCTGCATCGCACAGTCTGGGCGGGTCTCGAATACATGCTGTTCAGGTCTGGACCGGTTGCCTCCTCGCTCTTTGAGACCGGAGGCTTCTGGTATGCCGATCCACAAGCGCGTTCTCCGGATATCCAGTTTCACCTTGGTCTTGGTTCCGGTATCGAGGCAGGCGTCGAGAAGCTCAAGAACGCCGGCGTAACGCTGAATTCGGCCTATCTTCATCCGCGCTCACGCGGCACGGTCAGGCTTTCATCCTCTGATCCTTCGAGCTCACCCCTGATTGATCCGAACTACTGGTCCGATCCGCATGACCGGACGATGTCGCTTGAGGGGTTGCGCATTGCCCGTGAAATCTTCCAGCAAGCAGCCCTGAAACCGTTTATCGAGGCAGAGCGCCTGCCGGGACCCAAGGTTCAGACGGAGGCGGAACTGTTCGACTACGGCTGCGCGAATGCCAAGACCGACCATCACCCGGTCGGAACCTGCAAGATGGGCAGGGGCGCGGACGCGGTTGTCGGGCTCGATTTGCGGGTCCACGGGCTCGATGGCCTGCGCGTGTGCGACAGTTCGGTCATGCCGCGCGTGCCATCGTGCAATACCAATGCTCCAACGATCATGGTGGGCGAAAAGGCATCAGACATGATCCGCGATCTGCCTGCTTTACCACGTACGATCTTTTCCCATGAACGCAACGACACGCGCCCGCGGGCACGAGTCGATGCGCGTTGACCGAACTGCGTTGACAATGATCAGTCATTGCACCTTGATCAGTGTCGTCGAACCGAAGCAGGGACAAACGCGGCGGCAACCGGCAGGATTGGCGGTTAGTTTGCAGATGATGAAACGATAGAAGGAGATTGAGATGTCGATCGACGGGCGGTCCTTTCTCACCTCTCTTTTTCAGGCTGCGGTCATGGCTGCCGATCCTTATGACGCTATCGTGCGACATCTGCCGCAAAAGCCGAAGGGACGCACGATCGTGATCGGCGCGGGCAAGGCTGCCGGAAAGATGGCCGCGGCGTTCGAGCGCGCCTGGGACGGTCCGTTCGAGGGCCTTGTGGTTGATCGTCACGGTCCTCTGGAACCCTGTCGACAGACGAGGATCCTGCATGCAGCGCATCCCGTGCCCGACGCTGCGGGGCTACACGCTGCGCAAGCGCTCATGGATCACGTCGAGGGGCTGACCAAGGATGACCTTGTCATTGCGTTGATCTCTGGTGGCGGCTCCGCACTTTTGCCTGCCCCACCGCAGGGTTTTCAACTCGCCGACGAAATCGCTCTAAATGAAGCCCTGCTGGCATCCGGGGCGCCGATTTCGGCAATGAACGTGCTTCGCAAGCATTTTTCCCGGATCAAGGGAGGCCGGCTGGCCGCCCGCGCATATCCGGCACAAGTCGTCAGTCTGATTGTCTCGGATGTGCCGGGCGATCATCCGGCTTTGGTCGCATCCGGTCCCACGGTGCCTGACGCCTCCAATGCCGCCGAAGCCATGCGGCTGATCCGCGACTATCGCATCGACCTGCCTCAAGCGGTCATTGATGCCATCGGCCGGGAAAAGGCGCCCAATCCATCGGACGAGATCTTTCGTCGCAACGAGGTTCATGTGATCGCATCTGCGCGTGTTTCCCTGGATGCGGCAGCCGAAAAAGCCCGAGGCATGGGCGTCGAGCCCTTGATCCTGTCGGATTGTATCGAAGGCGAAGCAAAGGATATCGGCCGCATGCATGCCGCCCTGGTGCGTGAGTTTGCGCAGAACGGTTCCTTCGCAAGGCCGCTGGTCCTTCTGTCGGGTGGCGAGACCACGGTCACCATTGGTCATGGAAAGTATGGCAAGGGCGGACGCAATTCCGAGTGTCTTCTGTCTGCCGCAATGGATCTGCAGGGCCTGGCACAAGTCACTGGTCTGGCCGCAGATACGGACGGGATCGACGGGTCTGAAAGCAACGCCGGCGCCTTCTGCGACGGAACGACCGCCGACAGGATCAGGGCTGCCGGCGGCGATGCGCGCAGTTTTCTCGCGGATCATGACGCCTGGTCTGCCTTCGACCTGATCGGTGATCTGTTCGTATCGGGGCCGACAGGAACCAATGTCAATGATTTCAGGGCTTTCCTGATCGACTGAGCGTCGCATTCGTCAATGCTGAGATCGGTTGGTTTGGGCAATGTGGGCTATGTCAGCAATGCCGATTGCCGGTGATTGTCAGAAATCTCTGGAACGAAACGAAAGGGTCTCCTCGCTTTCGTTAGTCGAGTCACCTACGATCGCTTCATGCGATACGATCTTGCCAAGCTACCGATTGCGACCTTGTTTGTTCCCGTCTCTGCCGCGACAGCGGCATTGACGCGTCTTGACGAGCGCATTGCTCGTTCCCCCTTGCGCGATGGTTGGATTGCACGATCGCATTTCGGTGATGCTGTTGCGTCACTTTGGGTGGACGGTGAACTGGTCCATCTCGAAGCCT
>NZ_AHZC01000058.1 GCF_000247475.1 Rhizobium sp. PDO1-076
CTGGAACGGTGGCTCACCGAAGACATGGGCTGGACGAGCCTTGGTATGATCCCCTCTCCCATCTCAGGCGGCGACGGCAACGAGGAGTTCCTGCTCGCCGGTCAAAAGCCGCTTGGCGATGGCAACGACGACACCGATGATGACATTGGGGATGACGACATTGGGGATGACACCGGTGACGAGGCCGATGACAGCATGGGCGAGGACGCCGAATGAGCGCCGAGACGGTGACCATCTCCAGCCTCGGCGCCAAGGGTGACGGCGTCGCGCATGGCGAAAACGGGCCGATCTTCGTGCCCTTTGCGCTGCCTGGCGAAACCGTGTCGATTGCACGGGTCAAGAGCGAAGGCACGATCATGTCCTTTGCCACGACCTCGCCGGACCGGATCGCGCCGGTGTGCAAACATTTCGGCCCCGACGGCGTCGGCGGCACCTGCGGCGGCTGTTCGCTGCAGCATCTGGCGAAACCCGCTTACAACGCCTTCAAGCGGCAGATCCTGATCGCGGCGCTGAAATCCAAGGACATCGAGGCGCCGGTCGCAGACATGGTCGAGGCGCATGCGCACCAGCGCCGCCGGATCGTATTTACCGTGCGCCGGCGCGAAAAGGATCTGGTCATCGGCATCAACCAGGCCGAGACACACCATGTCGTGCCGATCGAGGAATGTCCCATCGCGTCGAACGGGATCATCTCCCGGCTCGACGCGATGAAGATCATCGCCAAAGCAGCAGGTTCCGATGCCTTCCGTATGACGGTGACGGAAACGTTGACCGGCCTCGACATTTCGCTCGACGGCCTGCGCGGCGGTCTGGGCGATCGCGAACGGCGTGCCGTCAGCGATGCGGTGATCAGGCTGCGCGACATCGCGCGCGTTTCGGCCAATGGTGAAATCGTCATCGAACCGCATAAACCGATGCTGGACTTCGGCGGCGCGCGCGTATCGCTGCCGCCGGGCGGCTTTACCCAAGCGACGCTGGAAGCGGAAGAAAAGATGGCGGAGATCGCCATTGCCCATATCGGCAAGGCCAAGCGCGTCGCAGACCTGTTTGCCGGGATCGGCACATTCGGATTGCGCATTGCCCGCAAGGCGCAGGTGCATGCCGTGGAAGGTGACGAGAAGGCGATCAAGGCGCTGGATCACGGCGCTCGCAATACACAGGGCCTGAAAACCTTCAGCGTCGAACGGCGCGACCTGTTCCGCCGGCCACTGATGACGTCGGAGTTCAAGCATTTCGATGCGGTGGTGTTCGATCCGCCGCGCGCCGGTGCCGAAGCGCAATGCGCCGAGCTTGCACGATCGCAGGTGAAGAAGATCGTGGCGATCAGCTGCAATCCGCTGACGCTGGCCCGCGACCTGTCGATCCTGATTGCCGGCGGCTACAGGATCGACCAGGTAACCCCGATCGACCAGTTCCTCTGGTCGCCGCATGTGGAAGCGGTCGTGACCCTCTCGAAGGGTTGACCCGCAACGATCGCAGGCTGATGGTGTTCCGGACAGCTGTCGGGCACCGCTCTTTAAGAATTAGTTAAAATGCAACCCAAGATTATTAATCATGGCCGTTGCACGCATCGCGATCCTGTGTCATCGTATTAGCTCCAATGCATACTTGCCAACCGAAGTGGTTGAATGGAGGAATCCCATGTCGGAAGTTGCGATGCACGGACACGGCGTCCGTGGGATGAACCGTGCCGCCTTGCAGGCCCTTGCCGGCAATGCAGACCCTGGAAAATTCGGCCGCATTTTTCCAACGCTCACAGCGCTCGATGCGGACGAAGACGACCTCTTTGAACTTGCCGTCGCGATGAAGGATGCCGTCGGTGCGGACGGCAATACCGATCCCGCGGGCGACAATCCCAATGTGCCCGCCGGCTTTACCTATCTCGGCCAATTCGTCGATCATGACATCACGCTCGACACGACGCCGCTCGAGCAGCAGGAGGCCGATCCTTTGGCCACCAGCAATTTCCGCACGCCAGCGCTGGATCTCGATTCGCTCTATGGCGACGGGCCGGGCATCCATCCCTATCTCTACGACCGCGATCCGGCGACGCATCGCGTCATCGAGAAATTCCTGATCGGCAAGGCCTCCGCGTCAGCGGACAAGGCCGGCAACCCGATCGCGGCGTTTCCCAACGACCTGCCGCGCAACCAGGTTGGCCATGCGCTGATCTTCGACGAACGCAATGACGAAAACCTGCTGATCGCGCAGTTTCACCTGCTGATGCTGAAGTTCCACAACAAGGTGGTCGACGGCCTGCAGGCGAGCCAGCCGGCGCTGAAGGGCATGGCGCTGTTTCACGAGGCGCGGCGCATCGTCACCTGGCACTATCAGTGGATCGTGCTCTTCGATTTCGTCGAACGGCTGACCGAACCGGGGCTGGTGCGCCGGATCAAGCATGACGGCCGTCGTTTCTATCGGTTCCGCAGCCGGCCGTACATGCCGGCGGAATTTGCAGCGGCCGCCTACCGCCTCGGTCACTCGATGGTGCGGCAGAGCTACAGCCACAACCGGGCGTTCAACCCGGGTCCGGATGCCTTCACCGACGGGACGCTGAAGCTCCTGTTCAATTTCACCGGCAAGTCAGGCCAGATCGTCGGCGAACTGATAGACAAAGGCGCGGTCAACACCGGCGGCGGTCCCGGCCCCTTGCGGGATCTCCCCTCCAACTGGATCATCGACTGGCGGCGCTTTTTCGATCTTGGCACGCCGCCGGAGCCCAACTTCACACTCAACCACGCCCGGCGCCTCGATCCCTTTATCGTGCCTGAACTGCATACCTTGCCGGGGCTACGGCCGGAGACAGACAAGACCGCAGCGCGCGACTTCGTCCTGCCCTTCCGCAACCTGAAGCGCGGCGTTCAGATCGGCTTGCCGTCGGGCCAGGATGTCTGTCGGGCCATGGGGATCGTGCCGATGAAGCCTGCGGAAATCGCCACCGGCGCGGACGGGACGGTGGCGGCCAAGCACGGTTTTCACAAGAAGACGCCGCTCTGGTACTACGTGCTCAAGGAGGCCGAACACTATCACAAGGGCCTAAGGCTTGGTCCGATGGGATCGACGCTCGTCGCGGAGACCTTCATCGGTCTCGTCCACGGCGATCACGATTCCTTCCTCTGGCGGCAGTCGAACTGGAAGCCGGAGTTGCCGGGTGCTTCGTCCGGCCACTTCACCATGGTCGACCTCATCCGCTTCGTCGGTGACATCGACCCGATCGGCTGAACCGCTGTGTCTCAGTAGGTCTGGAGCACGCCCGAACCGATTGCGTTGGCGCAGCGGCAACTGCCGCCGACGCGGCCGGGACTGGCCGGGCAAGATGCTTCCGCACCGCCATTGCGGGTGCCCGAAGGCGGAATGACACAGTAATAGCGCTGCGGCCGCACACCTGGCTGCCTCTGGCGCCGGGACTGGCTCTGGATGATGACATCACCGTTGTCATTCACCAGCTGAAGATCGGCCTGGGTCCGGCTGGCCGCCTGCGCGACCCCGGCGACGGATGAAAGGCCCAGGCAGGCCAGGCAAAGGGCAAGGCGGAACGCACGCAACATGGTGACCTCGAACAGTTTTCACGCTTCGTCTCGATAAACGCATGAGACGGATGTTTGTGCGACCACTATCCGCAGAACCGGTGAACAGAACCTGAACTATTCGAACACGATGCGTGAGCGCAAGGATGGAACGGGCGGCAAAGCAAAAACGGCACCACGATGGGTGCCGTTTCTGGGTTTCAGGGTGAAGAAAAAGATCAGGCCGCGTAGCGACGGCGCGTCTCCTGCGCGTTTGCCCGCTCATCGATGCGGAACTGGGCGAGAAGCCCGGTCAGGGCCGCGGCTTCGGTGGCCAGACCGTGGCTTGCCGCCGTCTGCTCCTCGACCATGGCGGCGTTCTGCTGAGTGCCCTGGTCCATGGTGTTGACGGCGGTGTTGATCTCGGAGAGGCCGGTCGACTGCTCGCGCGACGCGGTCACGATCGCGTTGACATGGCCGTTGATCTCCTGAACCTCGCGAACGATCACCTCCAGCGCCTGGCCGGTCAGGTTGACCAGTTCCACGCCGGCCCGCACCTGATCTCCCGATGCGCCGATCAGCGTCTTGATCTCCTTGGCGGCATTGGCCGAGCGCTGGGCGAGCTCGCGCACTTCCTGGGCGACGACGGCAAAACCCTTGCCGGCCTCGCCGGCACGGGCCGCCTCGACACCTGCATTCAGAGCGAGCAGGTTGGTCTGGAAGGCAATCTCATCGATCACACCGATGATGTTGGAGATCTCGCCGGACGACTTTTCGATCCCCTGCATGGCGCCGACCGCGCGCTGGACAATCTCGCCGGACTTTTCCGCACCGCCACGGGCACGGGTGACCAGCTGGCCGACTTCTTCGGCGCGATGGGCACTGTCCTTGACCGTGGTGGTGATCTCTTCAAGGGCTGCCGCGGTCTGCTCGACGGAGGCGGCCTGCTGCTCGGTGCGGCGGGCGAGATTGTCGGCGGACGACCGGATCTCGGTCGCACCGCTGTCGATGGCCCGGGCATTGCGGCCGACCATGGCCAGTGCGTCATGCAGTTTGGTCACCGAATTGTTGAAGTCGGCGCGCAGGCGATCGAGATCGCCGGCAAACGGCGTGTCGATGCGATGGACGAGATCGCCATTGGCAAGGCGACCGAGGCCATCGGCCAGAGCCTGCACGGCGAAGGACACCTGCTCGGATTCACGCGCCTTCAGGGCTTCGCGCTCGCGGCGCTCCTGTTCGGTCATCGTGCGGGTTTCATCCGCCTCACGGGCCAGGCGGCCGCGTTCGATGATATTGTCGCGGAAGACGGCAACGGCTGCGGCCATCTGGCCGATTTCGTCGACGCGGTCTGTGCCCGGAATATCGCCCGAGACATCGCCACCGGCGAGCTTGCCCATGACACCGGTCATATCGACGACCGGACGCACGACGAGCCGCGACAGCAGCGCTGCAAGCACAGCCGTCATGGCAATGACGCCGATGATCGTGGCGATGGTGGCGGCCACGCGGAACTGGCCGATGCTGGCATAGGCCAGAGCGCTGTCGACGGTGACACCGAGATACCAGTCACCCATCGGCAGGCCCTTGATCGGCAGGAAGCTGACCAGGACGGACTTGTCGGCAAATGTGCTTTCACTGATGCCGCTACCGATCACCGGTGTGTTGGCCGGGAAGGCATCGGCCAGCTTCTTGGTCACCAGCGCATTGTCGGCATGAACCAGAATGGTGCCATCGGCCTTGACGAGAAACGCCGAGCCCTTGCCGCCCATGTCGACGGATTTGACCATATCGACCAGCGATGTCAACGAGAAGTCACTGGCGGCGACGCCGAACAGCCTGCCGTCGCGCTTGACCGGCATGGCGGCGCTAATGATCAGGTTGCCGGTCGATGCATCGGCATAAGGGTCGGTCAGGACCATCTTGTCGGCCTTGACGGCATCCTGGTACCACGGGCGCTTGCGCGGGTCATAACCTTCCGGCAGCGGCTGGTTCGGAACGGAGGTGAACACGCCCTGCTCGTCGCCGACATAAGTCGACATGAACTCGCGGATCAGCACGGGATTGTCGAAGGCCGCGGTGATACCGGCTGCATCGCTGGCCTTGGCGGCCGCATTGCCGGCCAGCTCGGTCAGCATGACGCGGGCACCCAGCCAGTTGGAGATGCTCTGCGAGGCCTGAAGGCCGGAGGAGCTGATCTCGCTTTCCACAGCATCGGTGGCGGCCCGGCGCTGGAGGCTGTCGATATAGACCGAGAAGCCGGTCAGAGCGGCCACGACCACCAGGGACGCGACCAGCAGGATTTTGGTCATCAGATTGGAACGGGCGTTCACGAGGAATTCCTGAGATTCTCATCCGCCATTTCGGCATGCAGATGCAGCCGGGCCGGACACTGCCATTGGGTCATGGTGTGACAAGCATGCGACCTCATGTCGATGCTGCGATTCTTTTGGATCGCCATTCACCGATGAATAGGCCGAGAGAATTAAGAGGAATTTAAGCAAAAGCTCACGCTGGCAAATAAACTGACGAACGTCATTTATTTCCTCAGTGCGGCCCGAGCCTAGCGTCCTTTCATGAAGGCCTCGAAGGCGGCGCGGGCTTCCGTGCTCTTCAACTGGGCGACAAAATGCACCAGCTCTTCCTGCATGCGGGCACGCACCTCGCCCGGATTGCCCCGGACCAGGGCACGGGCGATCTTCATCGCGGCCGGCGGCTTTGCAGCGAGCGCGGCGGCGATCTTCAGGGTTTCGGCTTCGACGTCTGCGGGCGCAACCACCCTCCAGATCAGGCCGGCCTCGCGGGCCTGCTCGGCTGAAAAACCTTCGCTTGCGGCCAGCATGGCAAAGGCACGCTGATGGCCCATGATGCGCGGCGCGATCAGGCTGGAGGCCGCTTCCGGCACCAGGGCGAGATCAACGAAGGGGGTCTTGAACAGGCTGCGGTCGGAGGCGACGGTGAGGTCGCAATGCATGTGCAGCGTGGTGCCGATGCCGATGGCGAGGCCATCGACGCCGGAGACCAGCGGCTTGGTGACTTCAGTCAGCGCCTTCAAAAGGCCGAAGGCGGCGGGTTCACCCACGGCACCGGCCATGGCGAAACCGAGAAAGTCGGCCATGTCGTTGCCGGCGGAGAAACAGCCTTCCGAGCCGAGGAAGACGATGGCCCGGATGCTCTCGTCCGCCTCGCCTTCGAGCAGACCGGCGGTGAGCTTCTGGTACATGGCCTGGGTGATGGCGTTCTTCTTGTCCGGGCGGTGGAAGCGCAGGACGAGCACGCCGGGATGGGTGTCTGGGCGGGTGATCTGGATGTGGTCGGTCATGCTTGTCCCTCTTCAATTAGACCCGTCGCTGCGAAAAGCCCCTCACCCCGCCTCCGCTTCGCTCTTCTCCCCGCTTGCGGGGAGAAGGTGCCGGCAGGCGGATGAGGGGCCGCGTTTCGCGCGACGCCAAAGATTAAGCGAATAGAGCCCGTGCCGCCTCCAGGCTCGCCGCGCCATTGATGACGCGGTCCTTCAGGGCTGCGGTTTCTGCGATGATGTTCTCGGCGGCAAAACGGCAGAGCGCCAGGCGATTGTCACGGCCGTGCTCCTCGTCGGCGAGTGCACCCTTGGCGAGATATACGCCGGTGAGCGCCAGCCCGAAGAGGCGCTGATAGGGCGTGGCACCGGCGAGTGCTGTCGAAGCATTGCCGGCGGCAAGCTGGGCCAGCAGCCATTCCGTCGTCTCTTCCAGGTCGGCAAGGCTTGCTTCCAGGCGGTCTGCGGTTTCACCGAAGCCTTCGAGATTAGAAGTCCGAACGGCGGAGACGGTGTCTTTCAGTTCCTGGATGAAGCCGCGTACCTGTGCGCCATTCGACAAAGACAGCTTGCGGGTGACGAGGTCGGCGGCCTGGATGCCGTTGGTGCCTTCGTAGATCGGAGCGATGCGGCTGTCGCGCCAGAAACGGGCAGCACCCGTCTCCTCGATGAAACCCATGCCGCCATGGGTCTGGATGCCGAGCGAGGCAACTTCGACGCCGGCATCGGTGGCAAAGGACTTGGCGATCGGGGTGAGCAGGGCTGCACGCTCGGCCCAGTGACGAGCAGCTTCACCCTCTTCGTGATGGCTCATGTCGGTCGCGTGGGCGCAGGTGTAGCAGATGGCGCGCGCCCCTTGCGTCAAAGCCTTCATCGTCACCAGCATGCGAGCGACGTCGGGATGCTCGATGATCGGGCTCATGCCCTGCCCCGTCCAGCCCGGAGCCTTGCCCTGGGTGCGGTCCTTGGCATATTGCACGGCCTTCTGGGTGGAGGCCTCGCAGATGGCAACGCCCTGCATGCCGACCGCAAGACGGGCATTGTTCATCATCGTGAACATGCAGTTGAGGCCCTTGTTCTCCTCGCCGATCAGGTAGCCGATGGCACCCGGCTCATCGCCGAACTTGCCGTCTCCGTAGATCATCGTGCAGGTCGGGGAACCGTGGATGCCGAGCTTGTGCTCGAGCGAATGGCAATGGAGGTCGTTGCGGGCGCCGAGCGAACCATCCTCGTTGACTAGGTATTTCGGTACGAGGAAGAGCGAGATGCCACGTGTGCCGGCTGGCGCATCGGGCAGACGGGCGAGAACCAGATGGATGATGTTTTCGGTGATCTCGTGTTCGCCCCAGGTGATGAAGATCTTCTGGCCGAAGATGCGGTAGGTGCCGTCGTCGCGGCGCTCGGCGCGCGACTTCATCACGCCGAGATCGGAGCCGGCATGCGGTTCGGTCAGGTTCATCGTGCCGGTCCATTCGCCGGACACCATTTTCGGAAGGTAGGTCTGCTTGAGGCTGTCTGCACCGTGGACCGTGACCGCATCGACCGCACCCATGGTCAACGTCGGGCCGAGGGCAAAGGCCATCGAGCCGGAATTCCACATTTCAAGCGCTGCGACATTGAGCATGTGCGGCAATGCTTGGCCGCCGAATTCTTCCGCAGCGGTCAGCGAGTTCCAGCCGCCTTCGGCCCAGTGGCGATAGAGATCGGCCCAGCCGTCGGGAACGATGACCTTGCCGTCGACCATGCGGGCGCCCTGCGCGTCGCCGATTTCGGCGAGCGGTGCGACTTCGTCCGAAGCGAAGCGTCCGGCCTCCGACAGAATGGCATCGACGAGGTCGTCGCTCAGATCGCCGAGCTTTCCGTCGTCGATTGCCTTGGCCAGACCGGCCACATGCTTCAAGGTGAACGCAATCTCCTCCACGGGCGCCTTGTACATGGCATTCTCCTCCATATCTCATGTGCAGCTGCACGCGATCATCCCCCACCCAGGATGCGCGAAGCTTCCCAGTTTGGCTAATTTATTTTTACGTAAACGTCAAACTATTTGCGATGGCTACAGCGGCAGACCCTGCATGCGGCGCACCGCGGTAGGCTTATGAATTGACCCTGACCCCGCCCTCGGCGGCCCTGCAAACCATGGTAGAAGTGCTGCGCAACCGGTGTTTCAGGCATATGCGATGTATCGGCGTGCCATCAATTCGTCACATGTCTGTCATCGCCACTGACTAACCCAAAGGCTGGAACCATTCCAATCCAACCTTGGAGGCCAACATGACCGATACGAACACCAACCACCTGTCCTGGGACGAATGGGACGAGTTGCAGAACCCGCCCCCGGCCGTCACCGATTTCGACCGCGTCGTCGAGCGTGCGATCTCGCGTCGCGGTTTCCTCGGCGTGCTGGCCATGGGCTCGGCCGCTGTCGCCATGGGCTCGGTCGGCAACCTGATGAACTCGACCTCGGCACAGGCGCAGGAAGCCGCCTCGCGCTTCCCGTTCAAGCCGATCGCCATCGCCACCGACACAACCATCCACGTGCCGGAAGGTTACAGCTGGAGGCCGCTCGCCAAGTGGGGCCAGCCGCTGTTTTCGAATGTCGCTGACATCGATCCGGTCAACGGCGTTTCGCTCGAAGCCTCCGACAAGGTCTTTGGCGAGAATACCGATGGCATGGAGAGCTTCCTGATCGGCACCCACCAGGTGATCGCCGTCAACCACGAATACGTGAACAACGAGACCAACCTGCCGAACAACGAAG
>NZ_AHZC01000057.1 GCF_000247475.1 Rhizobium sp. PDO1-076
CGTTCCACCATCGATCGTGGTGCGCGCCGTCTATCCGGGCGCAAACCCGACGGTGATTGCCGAGACCGTGGCGACCCCGCTCGAAGAGCAGGTCAACGGCGTCGAGGACATGCTCTACATGTCCAGCCAGGCGACATCGGACGGCGTGCTGACGCTGACCGTGACCTTCAAGCTCGGAACCGATGCCGACAAGGCGCAGCAATTGGTGCAGAACCGCGTCTCGCAGGCGGAACCGCGCCTGCCGGCGGAAGTGCGTGCGCTCGGCGTGACCACGGTCAAGAGTTCGCCCGACTTCATCATGGTGGTCAACCTCGTCTCGACCGTGGATGACTACGACATTACCTATCTGCGCAATTACGCGACGCTCAACGTCAAGGACAGGCTCGCCCGAATCCAGGGTGTCGGCCAGGTACAGGTATTCGGCGCCGGCGACTACTCGATGCGCGTATGGATCGATCCGCAGAAGGCGGCCGAGCATTCGCTCGCCGCCAGCGACATCACCGATGCCATTCGCGGCCAGAACGTCCAGGCCGCTGCCGGCACCATCGGTGCCTCGCCCAGCGTGCCCGGCGTCGACCTGCAACTCAACGTCAATGCTCAGGGCCGCCTACAGACACCGGAAGAGTTCGGAAACATCATCGTCAAGAGCGGTGCAAACGGCGAGATCACGCGTCTGCGCGATGTCGCCCGCATCGAGCTTGGTGCAGCCGATTATACACTGCGCTCGCTGCTTGACGGCAAGCCTGCAGTTGCCGTGGCCGTTCTCCAGGCGCCCGGCTCGAACGCCATCGAGATTGCCGATAATGTCCGTGCCACCATGGATGAGTTGCAGCTGGCAATGCCGACAGGGGTGAAATACGAAATCGCCTATGACACGACCAAGTTCGTGCGCGCCTCGATCGAAAAGGTTGTCGACACGCTGCTCGAGGCCGTTGCCCTCGTCGTGCTCGTGGTGATCATCTTCCTGCAGACATGGCGCGCTTCGATCATCCCGCTGATCGCCGTGCCGGTCTCGATCATCGGCACTTTCGCCGTGATGTATGCCTTCGGCTTCTCGATCAATGCATTGACGCTGTTCGGCCTCGTGCTGGCCATCGGCATCGTGGTCGATGACGCGATCGTCGTTGTCGAAAACGTCGAGCGCAACATCGAAAACGGCCTCAGTCCGCGTGATGCGACCTACAAGGCGATGAAGGAAGTGTCCGGCCCGATCATCGCGATCGCGCTGGTGCTGGTCGCAGTCTTCGTGCCACTGGCGTTCATTTCCGGCCTCTCCGGCCAGTTCTACCGCCAGTTCGCCCTGACGATCGCGATCTCGACGGTCATCTCGGCGATCAACTCGCTGACCCTGTCTCCGGCACTCGCTGCGCTTCTCCTGAAGGACCATCACGCACCGAAGGATTGGCTGACCCGGTTCATGGACCGGATCTTCGGCTGGTTCTTCCGCGGCTTCAACCGGGCCTTCGGCGCGGCATCGAACAGCTATGCCCGTGGCATCGGCGGACTGTTGTCGCGCAAGTCGCTGGTGATGATCGTCTATCTCGGACTGGTGGCTTTGACCTATACGGCCTTCACCGCAGTACCGGGCGGCTTCGTGCCGGCGCAGGACAAGCAGTATCTGATCGGCTTTGCCCAGTTGCCGGACGGTGCCACCCTCGACCGCACGGAAGAGGTGATCAAGAAGATGAGCGACATCGCGCTGGAACAGCCCGGCGTCGCCCATGCGATCGCCTTCCCAGGCCTGTCGATCAATGGCTTCACCATCGGCTCCAACGCCGGCATCGTGTTCGCGGTTCTCGACGATTTCGAGGAACGCAGATCGCCGGAGCTTTCGGGCGGTGCCATCGCCATGGCGCTGAACCAGAAATATGCCGGCATCCAGGATGCCTTCATCGCCATGTTCCCGCCGCCGCCGGTCAACGGCCTCGGCTCGACGGGCGGCTTCAAGCTGCAGATCGAGGACCGTGCCGGTCTTGGCAATCAGGCTCTGGATGAAGCCACCAAGGCATTCATCGCCAAGGCCTACCAGACACCGGAACTGGCCGGGATCTTCTCGAGCTACCAGATCAACGTGCCGCAGCTCTACGCCGATCTCGATCGTGCCAAGGCTGAACAGCTCGGTGTTTCGGTCTCGGATGTCTTCGAAACGCTGCAGATCTATCTCGGTTCGCTCTATGTCAACGACTTCAACGCGTTTGGCCGCACCTACAGCGTGCGTGTACAAGCCGATGCCAAGTTCCGCGCCAAGGCGGAGGATATCAGTCAGTTGAAGGTGCGCTCGCAGTCGGGCCAGATGATCCCGCTTTCGGCGCTCCTGAAGGTCGATGCCACGACCGGACCGGAACGCACCACGCGCTACAACGGCTTCCTGGCTGCCGACATCAACGGCGGTCCGGCTCCGGGCTTCTCGTCGGGCCAGGCCCAGGCGGCCATCGAACAGATCGCGGCGGAAACCCTGCCCGCCGGGATCGACTTCGAATGGACGGATCTGACCTACCAGCAGATCCTCGCCGGCAATTCCAGCATCGTGGTCTTCCCGCTGGCGCTGCTGCTTGTCTATCTGGTGCTGGCTGCCCAGTATGAAAGCCTGACCCTGCCGATCGCGATCATCATGATCGTGCCGATGGGCGTGCTCGCTGCATTGACCGGTGTGTGGCTGACGGGGGGAGACAACAACATCTTCACCCAGATCGGTCTGGTAGTGCTTGTCGGACTATCGGCGAAGAACGCCATCCTGATCGTCGAATTCGCCCGCGAACTCGAGTTTGAAGGACGGACGCCGGTCCGGGCCGCGATCGAGGCCAGCAAGTTGCGCCTGCGCCCGATCCTGATGACGTCGATGGCCTTCATCATGGGTGTCGTGCCGCTGGTCGTCTCCACCGGTGCGGGTGCGGAAATGCGCTCGGCGATGGGTGTCGCGGTGTTCTCCGGCATGATCGGCGTGACCTTCTTCGGCATCTTCATGACGCCGGTCTTCTATGTGCTGCTGCGCAGGCTTGCCGGCAACCGGCCGCTGGTGCAGCATGACCGGGAACCGGCCAACAGCCAGACGGCCACAGGCGTTGAACATTCCGTCGCTGCGGAATGACCTAGAACCACCTTCCAAGCCGATGACATGGGCGGGATCTTCCCGCCCATGTCCGTTTCCAGACTATGCTCGCCCTG
Organism: Rhizobium sp. PDO1-076; assembly: GCF_000247475.1. GTDB lineage: Bacteria > Pseudomonadota > Alphaproteobacteria > Rhizobiales > Rhizobiaceae > Allorhizobium. The sequence continues at coordinate 3,166 of NZ_AHZC01000057.1, forward strand.
CCTGCCACTTCAGTCGACCGCACCGATGAAAGCGGTCTCTTCTCTCTTGCAGATCTTTTCGTCCCGTGCGACTGGACGGCCATGGAGATCTGACAGGAGTAAACCCCTTGAGCGCACGAGACCGTCTCATCGTCGGACTGGACGTCCCAACCATAACCGAGGCCGAGGCCATCGTCGCCAAGCTCGGGGACAGCGTTTCCTTCTACAAGATCGGCTACCAGCTGGTCTTTGCCGGCGGCCTGGAATTTGCCCGCGACCTTGCCCAGAGCGGCAAGAAGATCTTTCTCGACATGAAGCTGCTCGACATCGACAATACGGTCGCCTCCGGCGTCGAAAACATCGCCAAGATGGGCATGTCGATGCTGACTCTGCACGCCTATCCGAAAGCAATGCGCGCCGCCGTCGAGGCAGCCAAAGGTTCGGATCTTTGCCTGCTCGGCGTCACGGTGCTGACCTCGATGGACGAGCAGGATCTGGTCGATGCCGGCTACGAATATGATCCGCATACGCTGGTGCTGAAGCGCGCCGAACAGGCGCGCGCCGCCGGCATGGGCGGCATCGTCTGCTCGGCCGAAGAATCCGCTGCCGTGCGTTCGATCATCGGCCCGGACATGGCGCTGGTCACACCCGGCATCCGGCCCGCCGGTGCCGACAAGGGTGACCAGAAGCGGGTGATGACACCGGCCGATGCACTGAAAGCCGGCTCCAGCCATCTCGTGGTCGGCCGGCCGATCGTCAGGGCTGCGGATCCGAAGGCTGCAGCAACGGCAATCCTTGCGGAAATGGACGCCGCACTTCAAGCCGCTCGCTGACCGGCTGCGCAATCGGAAAATGGAGAGAACAAACATGGCCAAGGGTTACTGGATTGCGCATGTCACCATTCGTGACGCGGAGCGCTACAAGGACTATGTCACTGCTGCCAAGCCGGCCTTTGAAAAATACGGCGCAAACTTCCTCGCTCGTGGCGGCGATGTCACCGAGCTGGAGGGCAATGTCCGGCCGCGCAACGTGATCATCGAGTTTCCGTCGCATCAGGCGGCGGTCGATTGCTACAATTCACCGGAATACCAGATTGCCGCAAAAATCCGCCAGGAAGTCGCCGATGCGGACATGATGGTGGTTGCGGGTATCTGAGGCTGTTTGTCTCGCCCGCGCGGGCCTGATCAGCCCTTTCGCTAGAGCTGCGATTCGGCTAAGACAGGCCACAATCCATGGGCGTCTTGCGCGCCGATGCCGTTCAATCGCAGTTCAAATGCAGTCCAAATTCAGTCCAGGGGAACCCACCATGACCTTGTCGAACCTTCCGCCGCTCGTCACCGTCTTCGGAGGCTCGGGCTTCGTGGGGCGGCATGTCGTTCGGGCTCTGGCACGTCGCGGCTACCGCATCCGTGTCGCTGTCCGCCGTCCGGACCTTGCCGGCTTCCTGCAGCCGCTCGGCAATGTCGGCCAGATTTCCTTCGTCCAGGCGAACCTGCGTTACCGGGGATCGATCGACAAGGCCGTGCAGGGCGCCGATCATGTGGTCAACTGCGTCGGCATCCTTTTTGAAAACGGCCGCAACAGCTTTGACGCCGTGCAGGAATTCGGCGCCCGTGCCGTCGCCGAAGCGGCGCGTGCAGCCGGTGCCCGCCTGACGCATATCTCTGCCATCGGCGCCGATGCGCAGTCTTCGTCCATCTACGCCTCGACCAAGGGCCGTGCGGAAGCGGCGATCCAGTCGATCATCCCCGATGCGACGATCCTGCGCCCGTCGATCGTCTTTGGACCGGAAGACAGCTTCTTCAACAAGTTCGCCGCCATGGCTCGCATCTCACCCTTCCTGCCGCTGGTGGGCGGCGGCAAGACCAAGTTCCAGCCGGTCTATGTCGAAGATGTCGCCGAAGCCGTTGCGCTCTCGGTCGACGGCAAGATTGCCTCCGGCAAGATTTACGAACTCGGTGGGCGCGACGTGCTGACCTTCAAGCAGTGTCTGCAGACCATGCTCGAGGTGATCGGCCGCAAGCGTGCACTCGTGCCCATGCCTTTCGGCATTGCCTCGATGATCGGCAGCATCGCGTCCGCCATTCCGTTGATCACTCCGCCGTTGACCAGCGACCAGGTGACGCTGCTGAAGCGCGACAATGTCGTGTCGGACAGTGCCAAGGCCGAAGGCCGAACGCTGGAAGGCATGGGGATCCAGCCGGTGAAGGTCGCCTCCATCCTGCCGACCTATCTGGTGCATTTCCGTCCGCACGGACAGTTCACCGGTTCCGGTAAGGCCGCCTGAGGGCGGCCCATTGCACGGCCAACTGTTTCGACGTTGCACAAATGACGCAGTCGTGGAAACACCTGCGTTAACCGCGGATAAAGCAAGATCCTCTATTGATGCCTCCGATGGCAATGCGTAAAGACTCGGCCCCAACGGCAGGGCGAGAATGAACGCTAGCCCAAGTCTTCTACACCTCATGAGGCATTTTATGGGCAAGTCCATCGCACTGTTCTTTGCGTGTGCGGCATTGGTGATCATCGCCGGTTCGTTCCTCGCACCGTCGACAGTGGCAGCGCGCAAGGGCAATTGCTCCCCGGCCTATGGCGTCGATCCGTGCAGCACGAGCTCGATCACGGCGTCCGAATAAGACACAACAAAAAAGGCCACCCCGTCGGTGGCCTTTTTTGTGTCCTGCAGACAGATACGACGCGGCTCAACGGCCGACAAGCAAGGCAACAAGGCCGATGCTGCCGATCACGATGCGCCACCAGGCGAACGGCGCATAGCCACGCTTCGAGACAAAATCCAGCAGCGACCTTACCACCAGCAGCGCCGTGACAAAGGCCGCAACAAAGCCGATCGCGATGATCGTGCCGTCGTCGAAGCTCAGCGCATCGCGGTTCTTGTAGAGATCGAGCGCAAAGGCGCCGGCCATGGTCGGCATGGCGAGAAAGAACGAAAATTCTGCCGCCGAACGCTTGTCCGCACCGAGCAGCAGCGCGCCGACGATCGTGGCGCCGGAGCGGGATGTGCCAGGGATCATCGCCACGCACTGGCAAAAACCGATCTTCAGGGCGAGCGACAACGGATATTGCGTGACGTCGGTATATTTCGGCGTCAAAGGCTGGCGATCGATCCACAAAAGCACGAACCCGCCGAGGATCAGAACGACACAAATCAGCATCGGCGTCTCGAACAGCACGGTCTTGATGAAGTCATGCGCCAGCGCACCGATGACGGCTGCCGGCAGGAAGCCGATCAGCACGGCCATCACGAAACGGCGGCTTTCAGGGCTGGACGGCAGCGACAGCGCAATGCCGAGCAGCTTGGTGAAATAGACACTGAGGATCGCCAGGATCGCGCCCAGTTGGATCAGCACGGCAAAGGTATTGCCTGGTGATTCGAAACCGAGAAAATGGCCGGCGAGAAGAACATGAGCCGTCGAGGAAACGGGAATGAATTCCGTCAGACCCTCGATAAGTCCGAGCACAAGGGCGCTGATGATGGATTGGTCTTCCATGGAAACTCTTTCAGGGCGGGATGGCGAAGCGATTTGCTTGTATTGCGGTAACCAAGCTCCTATAGCTTGGAAGCCGAGGTCATGACCAGTCGCCTCTCGCACGGGCGTACCGGCAGGCGAAATTCCAAGAATTCGAGTAACAATGCCGACCCTCTACCACCATTCCATGTCCACATCGTCGCGGTTTATCCGTCTGGTGCTCTCCGAATACGGCTACCAGGTCGATCTTGTCGAAGAACAAACATGGGAAAAGCGTCGCGAGTTCCTGGCCTACAATCCGTCCGGCACCCTGCCGGTCTATGTTGACGACAATATGCGCGCGTTGTGTGGGGCGATGGTGATCTCCGAATTCCTGGACGAGACGCATGGCGTCTTGAAGCGCGACCGGCGGCTGCTGGCCGAGGATCCGTTCCAGCGCGCGGAAATCCGCCGATTGACGGAATGGTTCCTGCAGAAGATGGAGCAGGACGTCACCAAGCCGCTGGTGCGCGAACGGGTGCACAAGCTGATCATTCCGAACGGCCTTGGTGGCGGCGCACCGGATTCCAAGATCCTGCGCACCGCCCGCGGCAATATTCGCCAGCACATGAAATATCTGAGCTGGCTTGCCGGATCACGGCAATGGCTTGCGGGCGAACGGTTGAGCTATGCCGATCTGGCGGCGGCCTCCGCCGTATCCGTTCTCGATTATCTCGGCGAAATCGACTGGGCGGAATTCCCCGTCGCCAAGGAATGGTATCAGCGGCTGAAGTCGCGCCCCTCCTTCCGCCCGCTGCTGACCGAGCGCTTGCGTGGCCTGACCCCCGTCTCGCATTACGCCGATCTCGATTTCTGACGGATCCGGCCATGGACGAGCCGCAGAACGATCCGAAGGTCATCAAGCGGCGGACCAATCTCACCGGCTTCCTGCGCAAGGAGGCGGAGGCGCAAGGTTTCGATCTCTGTCGGATCACCTTGCCGGATGCCATTCCCCAGGCGCCGGAGCGACTTCAGCAATTCGTGGATGCCGGGCGCCATGGCACGATGGCCTGGATGGAAGAGACGAAAGAGCGCCGCGGCGATCCGCGCGTGCTCTGGTCCGACGTCCGCTCCATCGTGATGTTCGGGATGAACTACGGTCCAGATGAAGATCCGCGCGCGCTGCAGGCGCTGCCGGACAAGGCTGCCATTTCGGTCTATGCCCGCAACCGCGACTATCATGACGTCATCAAGGGTCGGCTGAAGGAGATCGCCACCCGCTTTGCCGCCAGAGCCGGTGCCGACGTCAAGGTCTTCGTCGACACTGCCCCGGTGATGGAGAAACCGTTGGCTGCCGCGGCGGGCCTGGGCTGGCAGGGCAAACACACCAATCTGGTCAGCCGCGAATTCGGCTCCTGGCTGTTTCTCGGCAGCCTGTTCACCACCGCAGAGCTTGAGATCGATGAGGGCGAGCGCGACCATTGCGGCTCCTGCCGGGCCTGTCTCGACGCCTGCCCGACCGACGCCTTTCCCGCACCCTACCAGATCGATGCACGGCGCTGCATTTCCTACCTGACGATCGAGCACAAGGGCGTCATCGACGCGGCACTCCGGCCAGCTTTCGGCAACCGGATCTATGGCTGCGACGACTGTCTGGCGGCCTGTCCGTGGAACAAGTTCGCCGCCGAAGCGCGCGAGATGAAGCTGAAAGCCCGCGACGATCTGAAGGCGCCGGACATTGCCTTCTTCCTGACGCTGGACGACAGCGGGTTTCGCACCTATTTCAGCGGCTCACCGGTAAAACGCATCGGTCGAGACCGTTTCGTGCGCAATGTGCTGATCGCCGCCGGCAATTCCGGTTCGGCAGCCCTTGTTCCGGCCTGCGAAAGCCTACTGGACGATGTCTCGGCCGATGTGCGCGGCATGGCCGTCTGGGCGCTGGCGCGGCTGGTTTTGCCCGATCGCTTTGCCGCACTTCGCGGGGAACATTTGCCCCGGGAAGTCGACGGCACAGTCCGGGCTGAATGGATGATGGAGAGCTGATACATGCGCATGATGATTTTCGGAGCCGGCTACTCGGGCAAGGCGATCGGCCGCCAGATGGCCGCGCAGGGTGCCATCCAGGACATCTGGGTTGGCGGCACCAGCCGAAGCGCGGAGAAGGCCGAGGCGCTTCGCGCAGCCGGGCTTCAACCCCATATCTATGATGGACAGGTTCTGTCCGACGAACTGATGCAGGCGCTGGCCGGCGTCACCCATCTGGTCCAGTCGATCGCACCGGGCCGCGACGGCGATCCGCTGATCCGTCTGTTTGGTGAAACCGGTTTGCGCGCCGCCATGCCCAAACTTGAATGGCTCTGCTATCTCTCCACCGTCGGCGTCTACGGCGATCATGACGGCGCCTGGGTGAATGAGGAGACAGCACTCAAGCCGGTCTCCGCGCGCTCGGTCGAGCGCGTCGAAGCCGAAACGGCATGGACGGCTCTCGCTCAGCGCGACGGCCTGCCGCTTGCGATCCTGCGGCTATCGGGCATCTATGGCCCCGGCCGCAACACCTTCATCAATCTCGAACAGGGAACCGCGCGGCGGCTGGTGAAGAAAGACCAGGTGTTCAATCGCATCCGCGTCGAGGACATCGCATCGGCCACAGCGTTTCTGGCCGTTCCCCGGACAGCCGGTGTCTTCAATGTCACGGACGACATGCCGAGCCCGCCGCAGGATGTGGTGAGCGAGGCAGCCCGGCTAATGGGGGTAGAAGCACCGGCCGAGCAGTCGTTCGAAACCGCGGACCTCACCCCCATGGCGCGGTCCTTCTATGGCGAGAACAAGCGGGTTTCCAACGCCAAGATCAAGGCGCTCGGATTTGATTTCCACTTCCCGAATTACTACCAGTCCCTGCAGGATCTACTGTCCTCGGGTCGCTGGAACAAACCGGCCTGATAGCCGTTTTAGAAGGTCGGGCTGCATCTGGATCACCCCCGGCAGACCCTACAGTTTGGGCCTCCACCACAAGCCAGCCACAATTAGGGCGGCAAATGTGACGAACTGGAAGAATTTTTCTTCATTTATTTTGTGATCGCGCATCTCCGGGCGACTCGAGGAATGGGATTCCTCCGTTCCAACTGGATTCAATAGGTTTTTTCTTCCCGTTTAGACTTCATTAAGGTGAATATTTTCTGCGAATCAATCACGCATGTTACGTCACGTAACATTACGTGATCACTCAAGGGCACGTTTTTGCCACTTTTCACCCCGCTTATAC
>NZ_AHZC01000056.1 GCF_000247475.1 Rhizobium sp. PDO1-076
GTCCGACGAGATCATCAGCACAGCGGCACCGGCCTCCGCCAGATCGCGCATCAGGCGATAGACCTCAGCCTTGGCACCGACATCGATGCCCCGCGTCGGTTCGTCGAGAATGATCACCCGGGGCTTGAGCCCGAGCCACTTCGCCAGCACCACCTTCTGCTGATTGCCGCCCGACAGTTCCCCGACGGGTCGATCAAGGCGGAGGGCTCGGATCGAGAGGCGAGTGCGGAAGCGATCCGCCATGGCAAGCTCGGCCTTGTGATCGACGAAACCTGCGGTGGCGATCTGGGACAGGCTCGGCAGGGCGATATTCTCGGCGAGCGAGAAATCAAGGAACAGCCCCTCGGACTTGCGATCTTCCGGAACGAGGCAGATTCCGGCTGCAATCGCCGCAGGCACGGATCCGGCAGCGATCGGCCGCCCATCCACCTCGACATGTCCGGCCTCGACCGGGTCGATGCCGAACATCGCGCGCGCCAACTCGGTCCGTCCCGCGCCGACCAAGCCCGCAAGACCCAGAATTTCGCCGCTTCTGACGTCGAGATCGACGGAGACGTCGGGATAGGTACGCGTCCGAAGCCTCTGCGTTTTCAGGACAACCGACCCTTCCTTGGTGGTTGGAGGGGTGTAGAACTGTTTGACGTCGCGCCCGATCATCAGGCGCACCATGGCATCCCTGGTAATGCCACCCTTCGGAAGCTCACCCGCATTATGCCCATCCCGAAGCGCGACAACCCGGTCCGCCACTTCTTCGACTTCCGCCAGACGGTGGGTGATGAAGAGGATGGCAACACCATCCGCCCGCAAGCGCCTGATGACGTCGAGCAGCCGCCGGGTCTCCGCCAGGGTAAGACTGGAGGTTGGCTCGTCCAGGATCAGCAGCCGGACATTCGTCGATAGGGCTTTGGCGATTTCCATCAATTGCTGGTCCGCAAGCGACAGTTCTGAAGCAGGCGTAGATGGCTGGAAGCGGGCACCCAGCATGTCGAGCAGCGGTCGAACGCGATCCGCCATCGCGGCATGGTCGATGAAGCCGAAAGGACGGCTGCGCAATTCGCGCCCAAGCAGGACATTGCCCGCAACGTCGAGATTGGAGAAGGGATTGAGTTCCTGGTGCACGAAGGCTATTCCGCGCGCCAGCGCCGCTGAAGGTGTCAGAGAGGCGGCGCTTTGGCCATCGATCACGATCTCGCCTTCGTCGGGCGCAATCGCACCACCCAGAACCTTCATCAGGGTGGATTTTCCAGCCCCGTTTTCGCCGATCAGCCCGACAACCTCGCCACCCCGGATGCCGAGCGACACGCAGTTGAGCGCAACGGCGCTCGGATAGACCTTGGTGATCCCGACGAGATCGAGGGATATGCGAGCAGCAAACATCGATATCGCACCTCGGCTAAGGTTGAGGCCTGCTCGGACCCGAAGCATCCGCGCAGGCGACCGGCAGACCTGTCAGCCGCCGACCCGCTCCTTGAGCTGCTTCTCGAAATCATCGACATTCGCCTTGTCGATCACCTGTGTCGGCACGATGATCAGTCCGTCTGCCGGAACTTGCGACTTGTCACCCTGGAGATAGGCCGCCATCAGTTTCATGCCCTGGTAGCCCCACTGATAGGGATCCTGAACCACGGTGCCCGCGAACGTACCCTCGCGCACGGCACCCAGCGTGATCGGGTCTTCGTCGAAGGCGATCACGGTGATCGCGCCCAGCTTGCCAGCCGCCTGCAGCGCCTCGTAGATCTTCGGCGGATTGTAGGAATAGAAGCCGACCATGCAGTCGATGTCGGGGTTTGCCGCAAGCACGTCGTCGACGTTAGAACGCGCCCGGGCGAAGTCCACATCATCGCCACGTACGTCGACGAGTTCGATCGATTTGCCGTCGACGGCCTGGCGGAAGCCGTCGATACGTTCCTTGGCATTGTCAGCGCCGAGGAAGCCGACAAAGCCCATGCATTTTCCACCATTCGGCAGGGCCTTGGCCGCGATCTCGCCTGCTTGAATCCCCGCCTGGACATTGGACGATCCAAGATAGGCGATCCGTTTCGACTGCGGGGCATCGCTGTCCGTGGTGAACAGCGGAACCTGCGCGGCGATACGATTGAAGGCGTCGATCGAGTTCTTCGGATCGGCCGAGGAAATCATGATCGCATCCGTGCCGGCAGCAACAAGGTCGTCCATCAGCGCATTCTGAAGCGCCGCCGTGCCCTGTGCGGGATAGCGGAACTGGAGTTCGAAATCCGGAAGCTCGGCCTGCGCCGCCTTGACGCCGGCCTCGGCCAACTTCCAGAAGTCGGAAGCCGCGTTAACGACGAAGGCGAGTGCCTGTTTTTCCTGCGCGAGCACAGGCGTCGTCGCCATGGCGAGTGCGGCCGCAAGGGCCGTGATCGATAGTCTCTTCTTCATGTTATCCTCCCGCAACCCTCTCCACTCGGGCTGCATCCTGTTGAACCGCAACATGCGAGAAGGCTCCTCCCGGGCCATCCGCATGCCGGACGAGGTCGGCGAGAGAGCGTCGCTCTCTCCTCCGGGTGCTAGTTGTCCTTGCAGAAGCCGGGATCTTCGGTGTTGCAGACGTCGAGACCGGTAAACAACGGATCCTCGACGGCTTCACCCTTGATCAGCTGAATCATCACGTCAGGCGCCTTGTAGCCCATCTCGAAAGGCCGCTGACCGACCTGCGCATGGCTGCGCCCCTCACGGAACGCCTGGGTCTGTGGTGGAAGTGTATCGCCGGCGACGATGACCAGTTCCTTGGACTTCAGCTTGTCCATCACCTGATCCGTCACCTGCGTATAGGCCTGGGGTGCGAACTGCGCCCAGCCGCCGATCAGGATGAAGGCATCGAGATCCGGATGCGCGGTAAAGACATCGGACATCTGCTGATTGGCGAGATCCGCCTGGTCGTTGGTATAGACGGGGCAGCCCTCGATCTCGGACCAGCCGTTCTGGCCAGTGAGACGCTCGACATCCTTGGCGCCGGCGATCGTATCCCGGAAGCCCTGGGCGCGGGCGTTGATATTGGCGGCGGCCACATTTCCGAGCTGCAGGCAGACGGTGCCACCCTCAGCCTTCAGCTTCTTGGCCTCATCGGCCATCTTGACGCCCATCAGATAGTTGTCGGTGCCGAGATAGGTCTTGCGGAGATCGTGGTCCTTTTCGAGGAAATCCGCATCGACAGTCATGACAGGCACGGTCGGGGCGATCTCGCGGACCCGGTTTGCCATGGCAGGCGCATTCGACGGTGAGATAGCGATGGCCGCGACGCCGCGCGTCAAGAGGTCGTCGACGATCTGCACTTCGCCGGCCTCGTCGGCCGAAGAAGCAGGTCCCGTATAGAGGCACTCGTATTCGCTGTCGGGATTTTCCGAGAGCCATTTCTTGCAGCCGAGATTGATCTGCTCGAAGAACGGATTGTCGAGGCCCTTGACGACGATCGCCAAGGTCTTCTTCTCCTGCGCAGCGCTTTCGCCGGCCAGCAACATGAGAATAGGTATTGCAGTGAATGCCATAAATCGGATGTTCATTGCCTTTCTCCTCCTCCAAATCGCCGGCCAAGCCCTCCTGCTCAACCGGGATACCAAACGATGCGCGGGTCATTCGCCGCGCGCCGGTAACTCCAGGCCCGCTCGACAAGCCGCTTGAGGTCGATCTCAGGTTGCCAACCGAGCACCATCCGGGCCTTCGAATTGTCGAGCCAGTTGCTGTGAAACGATGTCGTGACATCGCGGCGCTGCCGATTTCCCGACGCTTCCAACAGATCCGCCACATCGCCGTAGTCGACCGGCCGATCCATCGCGACGTTGAACAGCTCGCCGAAGGCGACCGGGTTGTCGAGCGCCGCGAGCATCGCCTTCACGAGATCATCGACATGGATGAAGCTTCGCTTCAGATAGTCTCCCCCGGCGTCCCGCATGGCAGGCACCCCACGCTGCTCCTTCAGAATGGCAAGCTCATCGGCTGCGATCAGGCTGGACCATGACGGCCCGCCGAACTGGTCTTCGCCCAGCTCGAATGCATAACGAAAGTCATCCTTCTCCATGATCCAGGGCGCGCGCAGGATCGTCCATTTCAAATCCTCCTGGATACCGACCTGTTCCAGCATGGTTTCTTCGAGAACCTTCGTGAGGGCATAGACCCCGCGATAGGCCCGTCTCGGCGACTGTTCGGTGATCGGCTCGCTGTAGCCGTGGAAGATGTGCCCGACGACACAGTCGCCGCTCAACAGCATGAACTGACGCCTCACGGGCGAGCGGCTAAACCCGTCGAGCAGCAGATAGAGCCCCTTCAACGCCACATCGATCGCCTGGTCCGGCGTTTCCTTGACCGCGGCGAGATGCAGCACATGCGTCACACCTTCGAGCGCGCTCGCCACTGCCTTCGGATCGGCCACCGACCCTTTCATCACCGAGACCCGCGGGTTCGGCGCGAGCATTCGGTTGTTGCACAGCGCTACGACGCCCCAATCGGAGAAACGCCGTTCCGCAAGGAAGGCGGGAAGGAAAGCTTGCCCCACCTTTCCGGTGGCGCCCGTGACGAGCAACCGCATAGACGCCTCCCTCGTCCCATGTCCAAGTTGAGTAATTAATAATTAGTAATAATATTAAGTCAAGCATCATTAATATCAAATTGCGAAGCGGCGGCGTGCAAGATATGCTGCCCGCGAAATGTCATCGTGAGATCAGCCGAGGGAGGGCGGACAGTGTCACGGCTATCATTGCATTCGATTTCAAAGAGTTATGGTGCAATACAAGCGCTTTCTCACGTCAACCTATCAATCGAGCCGGGAGAGGTTCTGGGCTTGATGGGCGACAACGGAGCGGGGAAAAGCACGCTGGTGAAGATCATTGCGGGCAATTTCCCTCCCTCGACAGGCGAAATCCACATTGATGACCAACCGGTGACCTTGCACAACCCTCGCGATGCGCAACGGCTGGGAATCGAGGTCGTCTATCAGGACCTCGCCCTGTGCGACAATCTCTCGGCCGCATCGAATGTCTTCCTGGGTCGCGAGGCGATGCGAAAGCTCGGGCCTCTGCGCTATATCGATTTCGCCCAGATGAACCGCGTCGCAGCCACCCTCTTTCAGCAGCTGAAATCGGAGACGCGGCCTCGTGACCTCGTCAGGCGCATGTCAGGCGGCCAGCGCCAGGCTGTCGCCATCGCGAGGACCCTGCTGTCGAAACCCAAGATCGTGATGATGGACGAACCCACCGCCGCCATCTCGGTTCGCCAGGTGGCCGAAGTGCTCGACGTCATCCGCAGGCTCCGCGACCAGGGTATCAGTGTCATCCTGATCAGCCACCGGATGCCCGATGTCTTCGGCGTTTCCGACCGCATCGCCGTTTTGAGGCGCGGCGAACTCGTCGCAAGCAAACGCGCCGACCGGTCTTCACCTGAAGAGGTAACGGGACTCATCACCGGCGCAATCGAAGCGGCCTGAGAGGAAATCGCCATGACCACATTGGAAGACGTGATTGCCCAAAGCGAGCACCGGAACTGGTTTGCCCGCGTTTCAAGCCAGCAGCTGTTCTGGGTCCTCGTGGCGGCCGTGCTGGCATGCCTGGCACTCAGCGTGCTGACCGACAGCTTCGCCACGGAACGCAATCTCTTCAACGTCGCCCGCAACTTTGCCTTTGTCGGCATCATCGCGATCGGGATGACAACCGTCATCGCCTCCGGCGGAATTGATCTCTCCGTCGGATCGGCCGTGGTCCTGAGCGCCATGGTGATCAGCGTCACGATGGAAGCTGGCACTCCATTTCTGATCGCGGCCCCCCTCGCCCTTCTGGCGGCCATTCTTGTGGGAGTTGTGAACGGCGTGCTCGTGGCGTATGCCGGCATGCCACCCTTCGTCGTCACACTTGGTACGCTGTCAGCTACGCGCTCACTCGCCATGGTTCTTTCCGACAACAAGATGATCTGGAACTTCGGCCCTGACCACGACCTGCTGATCTGGGTAGGCGGCGGTTCCACACTCGGCGTGCCGCACCCTCTCTATGTGCTGGCCGTACTGACACTCACAATGTCGCTCGTCTACAAATGGACGCGCTGGGGACAGCACCTCTTCGCCATTGGCAGCAATGAGAACGCAGCCTTGCTTACCGGCATTCCAGTTCGTCGGATGAAGGTGAGCATCTATGTGGTGTCGGCGCTGACTGCGGGCCTTGCCGGTATCCTTATGGCAGGCTGGCTGGGCAGCGTAACCACCAACCTCGGACAAGGGATGGAACTGACCGTCATCGCCGCGGCTGTCATCGGCGGCGCCAATCTGGCCGGCGGGGAAGGAAACGCGCTGGGCGCCGTCATCGGAGCCCTGTTGATAGAAGTTATTCGCAACTCCCTGATCCTGCTCGGCATCTCGACATTCTGGCAAGGAATGTTCATAGGTACCTTCATTCTGGTCGCCGTTGCGTTCGACCGGGTTCGGTACTTCCGGTCCTGAACACGGGAAAATTCGAAGGGAAGCGCGGTTCTTCATGGAGAATGCCTTGAAACCGACAATGATGGACGTGGCTGCACTGGCGCGCGTATCGCAGGCGACCGTCTCCCTCATTCTCAACGGCAGTTCCGGCGCCCGATTCAGCGAGGCTACCCGCAAGAGGGTGCTCGATGCGGCGGAGCAACTTGGGTACCGGCTTTCCAACAAGTCGGCGGCGGGTAACGGTTCCGGCAACACGCCCACCAACAAGGTCATTGTTTTTGTCGTCGACGAACTGACCACAGACCCCTGGATGTCCATGGCCTTCGAGGGTGCGCGCGAGAAGGCTCTGGAACTGGGAATTATCGTAACGCTGGGTGTCTTCCGGAAGGGCGAAGATCCGGATGGCGGCATTTTCTCGATCTGTGATGGTCAGGCCCTGGTCGGCTACGTGTTCGGAACGATCCTGACGCGCAAGATCGACCCTCCAGAGCCCCTCCTGAAAGTGCCATCGGTCCTGGTCAACTGCTACGACCAGGAGCGTCGCTTGCCCTCCATCCTTCCCGGCGACGTCGCTGGCGGTCGCGCGGCGACCGAACGCCTCATCGCGGCCGACCGAAAAAGGGTGGCCCTGATCAACGGCCAGGAAGGGCTGGACAATCCGCGCGATCGCCTTCGCGGCTACAAACAGGCGCTGGCGAGCAACGATCTCGCCTATGATCCCGAGCTTGTCCACTATGGCAATTGGGAACCCTCGTCCGGCTACGAGAAAACGCACGCTCTGATGAAGCTGAAAAATCCGCCGGACGGCATCTTTTGCGCCAACGACCTGATGGCACTCGGCTGCATCGAGGCATTGAAGGAACTCGGCAAATCCGTGCCCCGCGACGTCTCCGTCGTCGGATTCGACAATCGCGACATCGCCCAGTTCACCCTGCCGCCGCTAACGACATTTCACCTGCCGATGTTCGAGATGGGCGCAATGGCGGTCGAATTGATCGCCGATCTCGCCGGCGGGCTTACAAGTTCGCATGATCAGCTGAAGGTTGAATGTAGACTGGTGGAACGCCAATCCGCCTGAGCAAAATGCCCCCTCGGCAGCAACGGCAATCGTTTGACAGGACGGCCAAGTCTTCTGATCTGGCCGTCAAGATGCGTAGTGATGATATAGAGCGCGACCGAGCGTGCAAAAAAATCGTTCTGCAGTTCGACACTCGAGTCAAATGCCGACAGGGCCGGCCCAGGCGCATTCGAAAGTTGGAATCGGCGCGGGAAATCCCTTTAGCTGCAATCGAGCGGCTTGCCTGAAGGCGGCGCTGCTGTGCTGGTCACGGAACACGCTTTCCGACACGAGAATCTGATCGGTTGAGGCGGCGGAGCACAGGCGGGCAGCCAGCTGGACTGTCGTGCCGAAGAGATCATTGCTGTCCTCGACGGGTTCTCCGCAATCGATGCCGATTCGAATGTGGATCGGTTCCGCATTGCCCCGGTTGTAGCGGTGGAACCCCTGATGAATGGCAGTGGCGCAATCAACGGCCTGCGTCGTCGAGATGAACGACGCCATGATGCCGTCGCCGGTGTGTTTCACTTCGCTGCCGCCATGGTTCTTCAAGCATCTACGAACGACGGAATCGTGTGCCCTGACCAGTTCCGTGGCCATCCGATCGCCGAGGCGGGCGGTCATTTCCGTCGAGCCAACGATATCCGTGAACATGATCGCGCGGTGGGCGCAGTCATTGTTGCGTGATTGTTCGGCTGGGGGATCTGGATCCTGGATCCGGCCAAGAAAAGCCTCCACCGCCGAAAGAGCGACCTCGACAACCTCGCCGGCGACAAAGCCATGCGCCACGCGATGGACGCATTGGGCAGTTTCCTTGTCTGGTGCATCGATCAGGCAAAACGCAGTCCCGCGCTCATGGTCGAACCAGTAGGTCAGGAACTTGACACCATAGGCGTCCTGGATATCCAGGTCCTTCCGGTGTGCCTCGGCAACGTCTGCGGCGCTATACCCTTTCAGATCATGACGATCCATGAAAATGGCCATCGTCCTCTCCTCCCCGGTTTGCAGGAAGTGTATGCCCGATCGGGATTTCGGGCAATCGATCGCGTCTCGTCCGGCCTGCGGATATTCTGCATCCGCTTCAGCAGAGGCCTCCGCCAAGAGCTTCGATCGGCTGCGATTGAACCACGCAAATGCGGCGCCGGTCAGTGGTGGTTCACGTTCTGCAATGTTCTGTCACGCAAAATGAGTTCCTTTTCCGTGCCAGAGCAGTCATGAGAGAATTCAATGATTGTCTGCGCCTGTTGTCGGCGCTCCTCTAGAAGAACATGCAGCATGAAAACTCCGATCGCTTTGCAAGACATTTCCGAGAACAGCCTGTTTCGAAAGGGCGATGTATTTGTGCTCTTCGGCGAACTCTTCGGACGCGGCTACGCAACCGGGCTGCTGGATGAGGCCCGAAAGGCCGGCATGCAGATCGTCGGGATCACGGTCGGTCGGCGCGACGAGCATAACGCGCTGCGCCCGTTGAATGCAGAAGAGCTTTCCGACGCTGAAACACGGCTGGGCGGCAAGATCATCAACATCCCCCTCATGGCAGGCTTTGATCTCGACGCGCCTGCCGGTGGCCCCACCCCGACCGATCTGCTGGCCGGAATGACGCTTGCAAGCTGGGAAAGCGACAAACTGGACTGGGCCTATATCGAACAATGCCGGGAGATCGCAACCAAGCGGTTCAGCGATGCGCTCTCGCAGGTCATGACCACTCTGGAGGGCATGATCCCGGCTGGCCGCAATGTGTTCTTCGCCCATACGATGGCCGGCGGCATCCCGAAGGCAAAGGTCTTCCTGGTTCTCGCCAATCGCATCTACAAGGGCACAGGAAGCCGGCACATGTCATCGCAGGTCCTGCTCGACAGCGACCTTGGCAAGCTGATTCTTCAGAATTTTGACGAAGTGTCCGCCAACACCTTTGCCCACCTGATCGATTCCAGCGCAGCGATCCGCGAGCGCGTCGAAGCATCCGGTGGCCAGGTCAGGTACACGGCCTACGGATACCATGGCACCGGCATCCTCATCGATGGCGAATACCGCTGGCAGACCTACACCAACTACACACAGGGTTATGCAAAGATGCGGCTGGAAGGCATTGCCGAGAAGGCATGGGCCGCAGGCATCAAGGCGACCGTCTACAACTGCCCTGAGATCCGCACCAACTCCTCTGACGTGTTCACCGGCATCGAATTGCCGCTGATCCCCCTGCTCCTGGCATTGCGGAAAGAGGGCGGCGGCGAATGGGCTGAACAACAGTGGCAGGCCTGTCAGGCGCTGATGGCGGATGGTTTTGCCGTGGAAGACGTCATCGCAAAAATATCGGCACTGCAGGCCAGCGAAGTGATGGTCCCCTTCTACGACTTTTCCGCATGGCCCCTACCCAACAGCCAGGCCCAGGCCGACCTGACGATCGGCACCTCGCATGAGATCAGCCAGATGC
>NZ_AHZC01000055.1 GCF_000247475.1 Rhizobium sp. PDO1-076
GCGGCTTCTCCCGCTCTTGCTCTGATCAATTCCGCCAGCCATCTCGCCCGCCCGATGCCCGGCACGGGAAGCGGCTCGGAAGGCAGGACGCTGATACGCCAGCGGGTTGTGGCGGCCGTGGGTTGACCGAAGTCCGCGGCCTCCGTCGGGCGCCGCCATCGTCGAAGCGCAATTCCGATCGTTCCCGAAGCCTCGGCTGCAAGCTGCAGCCGCCGGGAGGCGGTCATCGGCAGTCGCACCAGTTCTGCGACAACAGCGCCAAGCCCGCCGAAACGCAGGCCCTCCTCGAAATTCGTCAGAACGTCCTCTTCCCGGTCCGCCTCGACATAGATCACCCGGTCATGATGGAGCCCCGCCTGGGCGAGAGCCGGCGCAAAGAGATCCGGCCGTGTCAGGCACCAGAGGACGTCGCCCTTGGTTCGCGCGACGATGCCTGCGACAAACAGAGCGGCCGCTGCCCCATGGACCGCATCTGCCCCTCCACCGGCCACCTCATGCAGGGCACCGAAGGCCAGCCCACCACCGGGTAGTTTTGCGTCGATATCGGCAAGACCGAATGACAGAACCTCACCCCTGCGCACAGCTGTCCCTTCGAGGCGCTGGATGCGCTCGCGAAGATCTGCGATGGTCGGGTTGAGGGCGGAGTCATGCATAGGCTGCGGATATCTTCTCGATACTGTTCAGGGCTTTCCAGCAGCGATCGCGGCTGTTATGTTCTTTATTTGTTCTTATCCGCCACATGAGTCAATGCTGATTCTCGTAGCGGCTAATATGGGGATGGCGGGTTGCTGGGCACAAGCGACGGGCATCCAGCCCAAAACGGCCAGAACAGACAGGCACTTATCGGGGATCATGGCATGACGGTTGCCTATCTGGAAAAACTGAACGAGCAACAGCGGCAGGCTGTGGAACATGGCGTTGGACTGGCAGACGGACAGGTGGCAGGACCGCTGTTGATCATCGCCGGCGCCGGGTCCGGCAAGACCAATACCTTGGCGCACCGGGTCGCGCATCTGATCGTCAACGGCGCCGATCCGCGGCGAATCCTGCTGATGACATTTTCCCGTCGGGCAGCCTCGGAAATGTCGCGCCGCGTCGAGCGTATCTGTAAACAGGTGCTTGGCGCCAATTCAGGCGTGCTCACCGATGCGCTTTCCTGGTCGGGCACGTTTCATGGGATTGGCGCAAGGCTGCTGCGGATCTATGCCGAACAGATCGGGCTGAACGTCGATTTCACCATCCATGATCGTGAAGACAGCGCCGACCTGATGAACCTTGCCCGTCACGAGCTCGGGTTCTCCAAGACCGAAAGCCGGTTTCCGACCAAGGGCACCTGCCTGTCGATCTATTCGCGGGCGGTGAATTCGCAGTCACCGCTGAACGAGATCCTGCGCCAGCATTATCCCTGGGTGGCGACTTGGGAAGAACCACTGAAGCAGCTGTTTGCCGCTTACGTCGAAGCCAAGCAGGCCCAGAGCGTGCTCGATTACGACGATCTGCTGCTCTACTGGGCGCAGATGGTCAGCGATCCCGATCTGGCCGACGATATCGGCAATCGCTTCGATCATGTGATGGTCGACGAGTATCAGGATACCAACAGGCTTCAGGCCTCGGTGTTGATGGCGCTCAAACCTGGGGGACGTGGGTTGACGGTGGTCGGCGATGATGCGCAGTCGATCTATTCGTTTCGGGCGGCAACCGTTCGCAACATCCTCGATTTCCCATCCTCCTTCAGCCCGGCCGCTGACGTCATCACGCTTGATCGTAACTACCGCTCGACGCAGCCGATCCTGGCGGCCGCCAATGGCGTGATCGATCTGGCGCGCGAGCGCTTCACCAAGAACCTGTGGACCGACCGGCAATCGCTGGAGCGACCCAAGCTCGTCACTGTCAAGGATGAAACCGAGCAGGCAAATTTCATTGTCGACCAGGTGCTTGCCAATCGCGAGACGGGTATGACGTTGAAGAACCAGGCGGTGTTGTTTCGCACATCCAGTCATAGCGGTCCGCTCGAGGTCGAGCTCACCCGCCGCAACATTCCCTTCGTCAAGTTCGGCGGTCTGAAGTTTCTCGACAGCGCCCATGTGAAAGACATGCTGGCGGTGCTGCGGTTTGCCCAGAACCCGCGCGACCGGGTCGCAGGCTTCCGGCTGCTGCAGATGCTACCTGGGATCGGGCCGAAGACGGCCGGCAACATTCTCGAGACGATTGCGGCCGATCCTGAGCCGCTGCTTGCCCTTGCCGAAATCTCACCCCCGCCCAAGACCGGCCAGGATTGGACAGGTTTCGTTCAGTTGCTGGCAGGCCTGCGCAAGACCGAAGATGGTTGGCCGTCCGATATCGGGCAGGCACGCCTCTGGTACGAGCCGCATCTCGATCGCATCCATGAAGATGCCGAGACCCGCAAGGCCGATCTCCTCCAGCTTGAGCAGATCGCCAGCGGCTATCCCTCGCGCGAACGCTTCCTGACCGAACTGACGCTTGATCCGCCGGATGCCACCAGCGATCAGGCCGGGGTACCTCTGCTTGACGAGGACTATCTGATCCTCTCGACCATTCATTCGGCCAAGGGCCAGGAATGGCGAGCGGTGTTCATGCTCAATGTGGTCGACGGCTGCATACCTTCTGATCTTGGAACCGGCACGACCCAGGAACTCGAGGAAGAGCGCCGGCTGCTCTATGTTGCCATGACGCGCGCAAGAGACAGCCTTTCGCTGATCACGCCGCAGCGGTTTTTTACCCACGGTCAGAACGTTCAAGGGGATCGGCACGTTTATGCGGCAAGGACGCGGTTCATCCCGGCAATGCTGTTGCAATTCTTCGAAGTGACGACATGGCCAAAGGTCTCGGCCACCAGGTCAGAGCGAAGCGCGCAGCAGATCCGCATCGATGTCGCGGAGCGCATGCGCGCCATGTGGAAATAGGAGGATCGAATGTGCAATCTTTACAATGTGACCACCACCCGTGAGGCGGTTCTTCAGTTCACAAAGGCAATCAGGGATCACGCGGGCTGGAATGAAGCAAGCTTTGATGTCTATCCGGGTTATCAGGCACCGGTTGTTCGGGTAGCCAAGGACGGGAACCGGGAGATTGCGCGCGCAACCTGGGGCATGCCCTCTCCACCGGCCTATGTGAAGAAATACGACCCTGGTGTCACCAATATCCGCAATGTCGGTTCGCCTCACTGGCGCCGCTGGCTTGGCAGCACCAGCCGCTGTGTCGTTCCGTTCACCTCCTTTGCAGAGCCGGATCCGGCCAGCAAGGTCGAAGGCGGCCGTATGCCGAATGCGTGGTTCGCCGGCAACGAGGATCGGCCGCTGATGTTCTTCGCGGGGCTCTGGACACCGTGGAAGGGTGTACGCAAAGTCAGGGATGGTGAGCAGGAATACGAACTGTTCGGGTTTCTGACGACGTCGCCGAATGAGATCGTTTCTCCCATCCATGAAAAAGCCATGCCGGCAATTCTGACCACGCCGGAGGAAGTCGATATCTGGCTGACAACGCCCAGGGAGGAGGCCCGCCATCTGCAACGTCCCCTCCCCGCCAATATGCTGGTGATCGTACCACCTCAGCCCAAACCCAATTTGGACGATGAAGGTCAGTTGCTTTGAGCATCGCCAATCGTCACAACCGGGGCAGCGAACAACCCGAACGCGATGCACCGCCGGACACTTTGCGAGCCGAAGCGATGGATAGCGCCCCGGTGCGTAAGATCATCCATGTGGACATGGATGCCTTCTATGCCTCGGTTGAGCAGCGCGACAATCCGGACTTGCGCGGACGGCCACTGGCCGTCGGTGGATCAGCAGCTCGTGGCGTCGTGGCGGCGGCAAGTTACGAGGCAAGGACGTTCGGTGTGCATTCCGCCATGCCATCGGTGACCGCCAGGCGGAAATGCCCTGATCTGATCTTCGTGCCACCGCGTTTCGAGGTCTATCGGCAGGTCTCGCAGCAGATCCGAGAGATTTTTGCTGAGTACACGCCCCTGATTGAGCCACTTTCACTCGACGAGGCCTATCTCGACGTCACCGAAAACCGGAAAGGCATGGAGATCGCGACCGAGATAGCACTGGAGATCCGCGCGAAGATCAAGGCGGTCACCGGCCTCAATGCCTCGGCCGGCATCTCCTACAACAAGTTTCTGGCCAAGATGGCGAGCGACCTGAACAAGCCGAACGGCCAGGCGGTCATCACGCCGAAGAACGGCCCGGGTTTTGTCGAAGCCCTGCCCGTCAAGAAGTTTCATGGCGTGGGACCGGCGACTGCAGAGCGGATGAAACAGCACGGGATTGAAACGGGGCTCGATCTCAAATCAAAGTCGCTCGCCTTCCTTCAGCAGCATTTTGGGAAGTCCGGTCCGTATTTCTATGGCATTGCCCGTGGGATCGATGAACGCCGCGTCAGACCCGATCGCATCCGCAAATCGGTTGGCGCGGAAGACACGTTTATCGAGGACATCGACAATCTCGATCTGGCCAAAGCCGAGCTGCGACCCATGGCCGAGAAGGTCTGGCGGTATTGCGAGGCGCACGACATCACGGGAAAGACGATCACGGTCAAAATTAAGTATTCGGATTTCAGCCAGGCGACACGCAGCAAGACCGTGGCGGGATCCTTTTCGGACATCGACATGATCCTGGAGATAGCAGAGACCCTGCTCGCCTCAGTGTTCCCGTTCAAACATCCGGTGCGGCTGCTTGGGATCACCTTGTCATCGCTGAACACCGAAGAGAGCGGGCAAGAACCACAGCTCGCTCTCGAACTCTGAGACGGCGGTCCTGAAACGAAAAAACCTGCCGCGGGAGGAGGTGCGGCAGGCTTTCCGAAAATAACCGAACAGCGACTGGGAGGAGGAGTGCCGCTGTTCCGACAGACGCCCCTTGGGAGGAGGAGTGGGCCGTCTGAATTCGAAGCTCTGCGGGAGGAGGTGCATTGCTTCGATGAAACCAAGATACCCATTCTCTCCGCACATTAAATAGACTTTGCTGCAGTGCAGCTATGCGAAATATGTAAGGCTTCTTCCTGACATAACGAAAGAAATCTCCAACTCAGGCCATCGTGGCAAGTAGATACAAAAACGCCCGCGTCATCAGCGGGCGTAGTATCAGTTCGACAAGTTGGAAAAAGCCGCTTAGCGGGCGACCGAATGGCGGGCAACGCTGCGGATGTCGGCGCGATTGATACCGAGGTCCTGCAGTTCGCGTGAGCTCATGCGGCCGAGTTCGTCAACGGTCTGACGGTACTTGCGCCAGTTGTTGAAGGAGCGTGCTACGTTCATGATGATCCCCTTTCGTGAGGTCTCTTGACGCCAGCAACCTTGCCTTGGTTCCAACGTCGTTTCGATGATTGGGATATAGGCTCTTGTCCGCACGTCGATAAGGCACAAGGTCTCAGGTCGGCCATGCGCTCAAGACATAGGTCCAATCAGAGATGTGCCGAAGGGGCTGTCAGGCCCGGAACCGGTCGAAGGCAGTGAGGCGTTTGATGGGCGGATCGGCGTCTGGATAACGGTAGATTTCGGCCCGGAGATAGCAGCGCTCTTCGTCGAGCGCTTCTTCACCCACCTCGATCCACCAGGATTTGGGACGGCCGTCGCTGCCGTCGGACCACCGGTAGCCTCGAGTCTTCAGGTGGTCCTTCATATCGAAGGGGCTGTTCTCGGCAAATATCCGGACACGCGACCTCTGGCTTGCTCCATAGAGTTCGGCAAAAGCGGTGGAAGCCGATCCATCGACTTCCCGAGCGAGAACCTCCAACAGCGCGAAACAGTCATCGACGGCGCGATGACCCTCATGGAAATAGCCCGCCTGCCCGATCAGGTATCCGAGCTTAGTCCCTTCATCCCCGCGCCGACCGGTCGATCTCGGAGTTGGAGCATGCCCAGGCCTTGCCAGAAAACAGGTGAGAAAATGCCTCGCAGAATGGCCGGTCGAAACCGGCATTGTGGACACTCTATGAGACAAGACCCGACGCCGTTGATGTTCCTGTTCATACCGTCGAGATAGTCCGGGTCGTGGACGGACGCCGCGACCTTCCCGTGTTGTTTAAGAGCTGATCGGGTGGAGCCTGCGGATGTCCTACCCTGCCAAGCAAAGAATCCGCATGCGGAGTATTGCGAAAAACCAAAGTCGTCAGAGATCCTTAGGCGAGCCAAAAATTGGTGGATCAGCTACGTCCAAAGCGGTATCCCGGCCAACTTGCCGGGATCCGCTGGCGGACCCTATCGTGGCCCCTTAGGAAATTGGGGGAGATCCATGTCGATAGCGACGGCGGCAACTTGGAGCCTTGCTCTGTGGCTGGCATTCTATCCAGCAGTGGCTTATGCGGATGAACTTCTGGGCCGGGTTGGAGGCAACGCGCTTTGGCAGCTCTTCGACGGCAGTCACAGGAACACCCCGTCCCCAAGGCGCTCGACCCACCGACAGGACGCACGCTCAGGCTTGAGCGTTGATCAGCTCTATGCCGCACAAGTCCAGTTAGGTGCGCTTGGTTACGATGTCGGAGAGCCAGATGGCCAGCCAGGACCACGCACGCGAGAGGCCATTCGACAATTCCAGGCTTCGCAAGGGCTCAAACCGACCGGAGTGCTGACCCGCGCCCAGTTCGATCGCCTGATGGGTCAAAACGCCGGAGACACCGTGCTGTCGACGGCGGGCGACATCCCGCTCACGTCGGACGAGATGGCCGACCTACAGCAAGCGCTTGCGGATCTGGGCTATGATATAGGGGCCATCGACGGGCGGGCAGGACGCAAGACGGCGGCGGCTGTGGTGGCCTTTCTTTCCGGTCTCGGTCTTGATGCGAACCAGACCCCGCCGCAGGAAGCCCTGCGATTGGCGCTCGATGCTACGGGTGCAGACGGCGGGCCAATGTCCGAGGATGTAGCACAAGATGGCTCGGCGACTGGCACAACCGGCGGCGCAGAACTCGCTGCAGCCGAGATCGAAGGCGAATATTTCGACTGGCCGCAAGGGCCGACGATGTACAATGGTGCCGAAGCCGAACTCAACGAGCAGGTCATTCGACGCATCCTGGGTGCCGATACCGCGCTACAGAACGATGATGAATTCCTGAAATTCCTGCTTGAACGCCTTGCCCAGCGACAAAGAGGCGCCTGGAACCCGGCCGAAATCGCGCCGATCTATCAATCCTACCGGGACGGCACCGAATTCGACAAGGCGAGGGCAATTGAAACTCTGCGCAGTTTTGTGGCGGCACATGCCAGCACAAAACCGATGATCGTGACCCGCGTCAGAATGGTTGAGATCGGCAGCTATGACTTTGACAAGGGGCACTTCCCGCTGCTGCTCAAAGGCGAATTCGGGTCCGAGATGCAATTTCACGCCGTCGGCGGCCGGTTGATCGTGGAGACGGGACGCTGGCGTTCGGACCTCAACTTACCGATGGCCAAGGACGACGCCGTGGCGTTCGCCAACAGGTTAAACGCCACCGGAAGCCGATCGGTGTTCATGGCGGTGCGGTTCAGGATCGGCAACTTCAAGGCCGAGAACGATCAGTACGGTCAAAGAAGCATCTTTGCGCAAGGCATTGTTGAGAGCGCCGGTCTGCATCTGAAGCCAAAGGCTCTCGAGGATGGCTTGGGATCGCTGCTGCAGAAAATGGAGGTTCTCGCGGAACCGGAACCCGCTTCCGCTCAAACTGAAAAGCCGATTGCGACGAACAATCTGACGTCATGGACCCGCCTCGGGCTAAGCCAACAGGCTGGCCGCGTCTTCATCACCTCGCAAAACGCATCGAGCACCGACAAGCCGTCCAATCTCGAAAAGGCCATAGGCTTGCTGGCGATCTCCAAGCTTCCCGTCCCACCGAAGTCCTACGGCACCGCCAGAAATATCGCGCTCGCGCATGCCGAGCCCAGCGTCTATCGAACGCTCTTCCCGGAAGGCCGCAACGAACTGGAACAACTGCGCAAGATTGCAATCGATCCGTTTGCGCAGGAGGACGTCGTCACCCGCTTCAACCGAGATCTGCTTCCGCAGCTCAAGGCGGATGCGCCTCGCCTCCCCGTGGCGACGCGCGTTGCGACACCGGCAGATTTCAAGGCCTATGACCTGGAGCGGCGCGCTTTCAGCGCAGGGCCTGGAAACAATCTGTTTTTACCGGGCATCCGTCTCAGGACCAATCTCAAGGGGGATTTCCCGAATTTCGTCAAGGTCGATCCGACCATTGCCCGACGGATCGTGCAGCAGGCGAAGAAAAACCAGGGGCGAATCACGGCCTATTACGGCTTCGATCTCGAGCTGCGCGCAATACAGGTTGCACTGCGCGAAGACAGGATAGGCGTCTTCGAAGCCGGTCAGATCCAGGCCGAAATGAGCGGAACGGTCACGGCGGTCGGTCTCTACGAAGACCCGGGCCTCACACGCCGCATCATGGCCCTGGACCTTTCAGAGTTCGTGCCTCCGGTGGAGGCGCTCCCCGGGAGCCAAGCCCCCGACGGTACCTATCTGTCACGATGGAATATTGCTGCGATCACCGCCGAACGCCTGGCCGATCCAAGTTTTTCGCGCCGTCTGGTGACAGCGTCGCGCTTTGTCGTGGAAAAAGACGAATTCACCCGCGAGGCGGCGGTGCAGGAAGGCGAAGACATGTTGGCCGCCAGCAAGGTGGACGTTTCGAAACCCCTCTACCTGATGGGAGAGGTTACGTTGGGGACCTATGACGGTGCTCAGGCATTTCCCATCACTGCAGCCAGTTTCGCCATCACGCTCGCGCCCGATATCATACAGCTCGCCGAGGGACAGATCCAGATTGAGACCGAGAATTCGGAGGCGCTGACTGCTCTCCCCATCGCGCCCCTGGCAGCCAAAGGCCTAGTGAAGGACCGGCCCGGCCGCACTTTCCCGGCCCTGTTCAAGATAAAGCCGGTTCGCGCCGAGGCGTTGTCGACTGATCAGACGCCGTTTGCCAGACTGGATGTTTCGATCGAGCAGATCATGCTGATGGATCCCCAACGTCGCGACCGTGTTCTCTATTCGACGGTCACGACGCCGGCGGCCACCCAGGATGACAGTCAGGAGACTGTGGCTCTTGAACTGAGACCGCAACGCCTTCCACTTAATACGGAAACCACGGCACTTCTGCTTGCCAAATACAGCAAGACGCCCATCGACGAGGATGCTCTTCGCGCGCTCCTGTCGATCCGATGGGAGGAGGAACAAGCTGATCGCCGTGATGTGATCCACACCGATCCAGCGCCCTGGGGCAGGTTCTTTCCGAAGAACTACCGACAACTGACAGAGGCCGACGTCAAGCGCCTCGGCCCAAAGTTCCGGCGCTGGACCGAGCTCAGGATAGAAACCCTTCCAGAGAAACTGATCTACGAGAACATCGATGATATCTCGGGCTTCAGCAAGTATCAGGGGGCTCCGGCACAAGCCTACCTGGACGCATTCCGCGAGCTCGGGATCGACCAGCAGAGCTTCGCGCAACATCGCGGTTATCTGTTTCATCAACAGATCATCCTCGACGGGCGCTCGGTCACGCCGAAGACGATACTCACATTCACCCAGCAGTTGGCACCGACTGCACGCAAAGACGTCTTCATCCCGCTCGACAACCTGCCTTCACCGCCAAGCCAGGCGTTTCCGCGGGCGATAAGCCTGGATCTCGACATCCGGCGGGCGGTGATCGGCAAGGACCCCAGCGATGGCAAGCCGATCGTCATTCTCGACACAGTGCCGACAGAAGTCCGATGGTTCGGAGAAAAGACCGCCGTCAAGCCGAGAACCATCATGGCGACGTTCGCCATCGATGCAGCTGTCGAACGCAAGCCCGTCGAAACGGCATCGCTGAGCATCCTTGGTGTTGAAGTGGGTATGAGCCAGGCGCAGGCCGAGACGATTTTACGCGAACAGATCAAGATTGAACGGGTGCTCGAACTCAAGGGCGACAGCGCTGATCCATCGGCCATTGCGGAAAGCGCGAGACTGTATGTCGGTGCTGGAGGCACGGACCTCGTCGGTATTCTTTATGGGCCCATGGCACTGGAACCCAGGGTCTATGCCGTCGCGCGCAGCCTGTTCTCGCCGCTCGGATCGTTGACGCAGGGCCAGGTCCTGGCTGCGCTTTCGAAGAAATACGGTGAGTTGCCACAACCGGACAACTGGCGCTGGGGCGAGACTGCGCAAATCGGCATGTGTGCGGATGCCGGCGCGCCATACAACATCAATTGGATTGGCGCAGCGGTCATCGAAGGAGCACCACTGATGACCCGACAGGTCAGCCAGCAGCAGGTTCTCGACGACCCGTTGATAGCGGCCGAGATACGCCTCCTGCGCAGGCTCCAGAACCTTTCATGGGGCTTTACCGTTCCGCCGCAAAGCGAAAGCTGCAAGCCTTCGCTGACCGCGCGCTTCCAGGAGACCTACCAGCTCGGATTTGCCGGCGAGAAGATTCCCGATGGCAATACGTCAGTCCTGTGGAGCTGGCTCTTCGACCACAACCTTCACAATCGCGCGTTGCTCGACGCAAGGGTGAAACCGAGCCCGGTCGCAGCGGCTGCGGACATCAAACTCTAGGTGAGCGACATAAATGCCGGACCAGATCGGACACGCAACGGAAATGGATCTCGTCTGACTGAATTGCTAATCTCTGATCGTTGGCGAAGCATCAAAAAGGGACATTCAATTCGATGCAGAACGAGTCCGCAACGTCACCCTTCGAAAAACTGAAGCAGTTTGCGGGATCAGGCGCCACCATACTCGGCTTCATCGGCGTCATTGGAAGTGTTTCGATCTACGGCTCAAACCTGAAGAACCAGTTCGACGCATCCCAGACGAAAATCATTCAACTGGAAGCGCAGATTGAAACACTCAGTCGGCAACTCGACAAGACATCCGGTCAGTCGTCACAGACGGGCCTCAAAGGGGAAAAAGGCGACCGTGGCGACGATGGCCGCAGCATAGAGCTGCGCAGTACCGCAGATCACATACAGTGGCGCTATCTGGATTCACCGAATTGGATCAATTTGGTCAGCTTCGCACAACTGACAGGCACAACCGTCTTCGGCAGCAAAGAATACGCAACCGAATCCAATGCAAATCCGAAAGAGCTCGACACTTATCAGGTGGAGAACACTGAAAATCAGGTGGAGAATACTGAAAAGACACGCCCGGATCTGGCTTCGCTCACGAAACCGACTACGGAAAAACATCGTATATTCCAAGACGAAACCGCTTATGTCACGGACGAGCAGGTGCTGATTGCAGTTGGCGACGCCAGCAGTGTGAGTTCGCCATTCAAGATCGACGATGAATGGCATACAATGCGTCCCGGCGATCAAGTGTCGCTTCCCACCGCGAAACCTTGCACGATCATCTATGACCGGCTTTCTGACAGGTTACCCGGTGACAAAGGTCAGGCGGTGGATGTAACTATTCGGTGCGGCCCATAACTCGATTTGTCGACGACTTTCAATATTTGTGCTTCGGCGAGCCATCTCACCCGCCATCGGCCTCGAAAATCACTGGGCAATCCAAGATTGCATCGAAATCACTAAAGCAACCTTGTCCCCGGCGGTTTTGTTCAGTTCATCCATGAGCGCCTTGTGACGGCACGCTTGCCGCAGGCGGCGTCGGTACCCGTGCTGCCAAGGAATATGGCATGGTGCGCACCCGCAAATTCTTCAACGGCCTTGTAGCGGGCGCGCATGCCAACTGATTTCCTGCATAACCATAAGGATTTCGCGTCCCTGCTGCGCATCGTCGCCGAGGCAATGAAGGTTCAGCCGGTGCTGGTCGAAAAAGACTACTGGATCATGCACTGACTGTAGGGCCTGCAGCAGCTGAAAATGCGGTTCGAGCTGAAGGGCGGCACATCGCTCTCCAAAGGCAACCGCATCATCAACCGCTTCTCGGAAGATATCGATATCCGCATCGAATCTCCCGAGGCGATGCGGGTCAAGACCGGTCATAATCACGACAAGCCCGCACATCGCGAAAACCGCAAGGACTTCACGGCCTATTCGCTGCGCGCAGTCGCCTGGTGGCGCCGGCTTTTGGCCAGTTCGACAAATCGACGCTTCACCTGATCGAACAGTGCCGGCGGCAAAGGCCCGTGATAGCCGCTCTCGCTGTCGATCGGCCGAACATCGGGCCCCGGCCAGACAAAGCGATTGCTTTCCGTCAGCATGATCCATGACCGCTCGTCGTCCAGACCGAGGCGTCGCTTGGTGGCCGACGGTATCTCGATGGCATCCGCCGGATCGAACGGTGGCGTGTGGCTTATCGGCAACACGCGCACAACGGGAGTTCCATCCTCAAGCGCTGCAACCAGCGCCAGCACGAGAACCGGGCGATCCTTGTCGCCTTCTTCACGGCCTTCCAGATGCTGCCAGTGCCAAAGGTAGGAATAGCGAAAGATCCAGCCGACTTTCGGTTCAGCTGGCAGCATTCTTGCTAGTCACCAGTTCGCGATCGAGGTGATCTAAACCCGGCTCCATGTCCGACGCTTCGACCACTGCCAGATCGTCGTCGCCCAGCATCGCGGTGACCTCGACACGTCGGTCGCGGCGGGCCAGGCGCAAATAGTCTTCGTAGGCAATCAATACCGTCCGCGGCCGGCCGTTCTTGGTAATGATCACCGGCTCACGCACGGCGGCGTCCTGATAGGCGCCAAAATTCTTGGATACGGCAGCCGCCGTCACAGTCGAAGTCATCCACGCCTCCTGTTTTCCGCAAAATACGGGATTTCCGGACTTTATTCAACCCGGCAGTTGGATAGTTCGAGTGAAAGGCTGTTGCCTCGGAGCGACTGAACGACAAGGAAGCAGCCCGACTTGAGAAACGGACTGCAATGGCCGCCAGTGTTCGATGTAACCTCAATGCGATCAAGCGCTCTTTCACATTTAACAGCATCGCCTCGATTGCTGAAATTCGCCGCGGTGAAGCGCTGATGGATGCTGGGCGAAAGCGCGACGCCCTTAACGAATGGCTCACGCATGATCTGCCTCAACGCTTCGAAAACAGGACTGTTCCGGTGGATGCGCCTGTCGCCTTGGCTTGGGGTGATCTTATGGCTCTTGCCAAGCGAAGTGGTCGCGGGCTCGCCTCAATGGACGGCTTGATTGCAGCGACCGCCGTCGCGCACCAATTGACCCTTGCGACGCGCAACACCAAGGATTTCGAAGGCTTCGGACTAGATGTCATTGACCCATGGGCGGGCGGAAAGACCCTTGGGGATGATGGAAGGGCCATCGCGACTAGACGGCCAGTCGGGCATGCCGTCGATCGTCGGATCCAAGCGCTTTATACGATAACGCGGCGGTACACAGATCGCGTGTGAGACACGATCAACGGTCTTCGTGGCCTCCTTGCCCAATATCCTCGGAAACTTCCTGTCTGAGCTTTGGACCTTTCGCGAGTCTTCGCCCCAAGGCGGTGACGAACGCCTCATAGCGCTCGCTTGATTTGGCCCGGGCCGCCTGCGCGGCAGGCTCTGGCAGCGCTGGGGTTGTCGTCAACCAGAAACGAACAAAAACTGCCAGCGTTTCGACGGCAATGCCGAGGTCGCGTTCCATGCGCGTCATGCGGCGGTCCAGCTGGTCGAGTCGCTTGGTGGTAGCGGCCTCCTGTCGCTCAGCCGCGTCCGGCGACAGGAAAGACGCAATACCCGCTTCGGCGATCAGTGATAGCGATTGATCGCGCCGCGCAGCATACACCACAAGCGCCTTCATGACGTCAGGATCGAGATAGACAGAAAGGCGCTGCTTCTTCGGAGATTTTATCACAATCGTCTCCTTACAGCTCGATACCATCGCCCGGGTCGAGCGCGGCCTGCCGCGCCACCTGGCGCATGGTCTGGTTCATGCGGCTGAAACGGGCGGCGTCCTCTTCGACCTCGTCGCGAGGATCGATCTCAAACTCATTCTCGATCACATCCTTACGTTCGACGGTTTTCGTCCGGCTGAGTTCGGGCTGATGCCGACGCTCGGATTCCGTCGGGTCGTCGTCTGCCACCTCCTGCGTCGGGATGCGTGTATTCAGGTCTGGCGGCCTGGGCAGGGCCAGGCTGCTCCAGTCGTCGGCTTGCCCTGCCTTTGGCTTGGTCAGCGTCGGCGGGGTCAGAACACGCTCCTGAAGTCGGCTATCCTCGTAGTATCGAGCCTTCTTCGCCCGGATCGGCGGGACACCCGCCACCATGACGATCTCGTCCGAAGGCGGAAGCTGCATGATTTCGCCCGGCGTCAACAACTGCCGTGCCGTCTCGGAGCGTGAGACCATCAGATGCCCCAGCCACGGCGACAACCGGTGACCGGCATAGTTCTTCATCGCCTTCATCTCGGTGGCGGTGCCGAGCGCGTCGGATACCCGTTTGGCCGTGCGTTCGTCATTGGTCGCGAAGCTGACGCGCACATGGCAGTTGTCGAGGATCGAATTGTTCGGACCATAAGCCTTCTCGATCTGATTCAGCGACTGCGCAATCAGGAAGGCCTTGAGGCCATATCCGGCCATAAAGGCAAGCGCACTCTCGAAGAAGTCGAGGCGGCCGAGTGCCGGAAATTCGTCGAGCATCAGGAGAAGCCGATGGCGGTTGCCTTTCGCCTGCAGATCCTCGGTCAGGCGTCGACCGAGCTGATTGAGGATCAGACGGATCAGCGGCTTGGTGCGGTTGATGTCCGACGGTGGCACCACGAGGTAGAGCGTGGTCGGATGTTTTCCGCCGATGATGTCGACGATGCGCCAATCACAGCGGCGCGTGACTTCGGCGACGACGGGATCACGATAGAGCCCAAGGAACGACATGGCAGTCGATAGTACGCCGGATCGCTCGTTATCGGATTTGTTCAGCAACTCACGCGCGGCGGACGCGATGACGGGATGCGGCCCGGCCTCCCCCAGATGCGCCGTCTTCATCATGGCGGCCAGCGTCGACTCGATTGGCCGCTTTGGATCAGACAGGAAGGCCCCGACGCCAGCGAGTGTCTTGTCAGCCTCGGCATAGAGGACGTGCAAGATCGCTCCAACCAGCAGCGCGTGACTGGTCTTCTCCCAGTGATTGCGCTTTTCCAGCGAGCCTTCCGGATCCACGAGAATGTCGGCGATATTCTGGACGTCGCGAACCTCCCATTCCCCTTTGCGGACTTCCAGCAGCGGATTGTAGGCAGCAGACTTCGCGTTGGTCGGATCGAACAACAACACCTGACCATGGCGAGCGCGAAAGCCAGCGGTCAACGTCCAATTCTCGCCCTTGATGTCGTGGACGATGGCGGAGCCCGGCCAGGTCAGCAGCGACGGCACGACCAGCCCGACGCCCTTGCCGGACCGCGTGGGGGCAAAGCACAGCACATGCTCCGGCCCGTCATGGCGAAGGTAATCGCGATCGTGCTTACCGAGCACGACGCCATCAGCGCCGAGCAAACCGGCCGCTTTGATATCGTCTGGACCTGCCCAGCGGGCGGAGCCGTAGGTTTCGACATTTTTTGCCTCGCGTGCTCGCCAGACCGACATGCCGATCGCCACGGCAACAGCGATGAAGCCCCCGGACGCGGCAATGAAACCACCTTCGACAAAGATTGGCGGAGCGTAGGCATCGTAGAAGTACCACCACCAGAAGAAGGCCGGCGGATAGTAGACTGGCCAGCCGGCCAATTCGAACCACGGCACGCCGAGCTGCGGCTGGAACCCCAGCCGCCATGCTGTCCACTGTGTCGCCGCCCAGGTCGTCATGAGGACGATCAGGCAGACGGTGATGATTTGGCCCCAGAGGATCTTGGTCGCCGACATGGCGCGTTCCTTTCTTTATTGGATTACATCCCGAGCCCACGCTTGCGCCCGAAGCTCCAGTCGACACCACTGTTGCCGCGCGAGACGCCGGAGACATGCTGGC
This sequence comes from Rhizobium sp. PDO1-076, assembly GCF_000247475.1. GTDB lineage: Bacteria > Pseudomonadota > Alphaproteobacteria > Rhizobiales > Rhizobiaceae > Allorhizobium. The sequence continues at coordinate 15,850 of NZ_AHZC01000055.1, forward strand.
CGATTTGCTTTTCGAGGGATGGCGTCCAGGGCACGAGCTGGAAGCCGAGGCCGTCATCGATCATGGCGAAGCGACCGGAGGCGAGTGCGAAGCGCTGCCTATATGTGCCGGCGACGTATTCGCCGGTACCGGCTTTGGTGAAGGGCCTGCCGGTCTCGGTCGCCAGCTTCTGGCCAAAGGCGTCCACCTCGCGCTGACGCAGCGTCTCGATCAAACCACGCGTAAAGCTGACGCCACGAGATTGCCGCTCGGCGAGACCCTGGCCAACGAGATGTTCGGCGCGCCTGTCCATCGCGTCACGCACCTCAGCGCCGAAACCGCCGCCACCGAGCGCCACGGGATCGCGGGCGATGGCCTGCCGGTCGAGCCAGGTGGCGCCGGTGGCATGAACCTGCCGTTGGATGTCGAGATCGGAGCGGACCGCGAGCGCGACGCGGCGGCGGCCCTGTGCATCATCGAACTTGCGAAGCTCGACGATCGAGCCCGGCGCGCTGTCGCCAGCGGCATCAAGGTCGGCCAGCTTGATGTGATGAGTGCGCCCGTCGATGCCATCGACCACCGCATAGGCCGTGCCCTTCAGCTCATCATCGAGACCACGATCGACCAGCCGCCCAACCACAGGATCGTCGAGGCTTTCGCCAGCGAGCACATAGTTGGCAGCGCCGCGCTCGATACCGCGTTCGGTCAGACCGCGATGGATGCGCTTGATGATGTCGCCGCGTTCTCCCAGCTCGCGCAAAGTCGCCTCGGCATTGTCCACCACGACCCATTGCCCGGGGCCGACCTGATCTGCGAGGCCGAGCGTCTCCAGCATCCGCAGCCGACCGACTTTCATCGTGTGGAATTCGTCGGGCTGGCGGTCAGGCTGCGGGGCGAGATCGACGACGCCGGTGCGATAGCTGTCTCGGGCAAGCTGACGATCGAGATTGGTCCAGCGTTCCGCCTCGATCTGCCGTTCGAGGTTGCGGCGAATTTCGTGATCGGTGCGCGGCCCCAACTCCTGGGTGACGAGATCCTGTGCGCGGGCGCGCATGCCTTCCTTGATATAGTCGCGGGAGATGACGAGGTCCTGGCCGTCATCGGTACGGCCACGCAGAATAATATGGACGTGCGGATTATCCGTGTTCCAGTGGTCAACGCCGACCCAGTCGAGGCGGGTGCCCAAGTCCTTCTCCATCTGCCCCATCAGGTCGCGGGCGTAGGTCTTGAGGTCGGACATCTCGGTCGCGTCCTCGGGCGAGACGATGAACCGGAAGTGATGCCGGTCGCCGTCGCACCGTTCCGCGAAGGCCTTGGGATCGGCGTCCTCGGTCTCAGGTCCGAACACCCGGGCCTTCTCCCCATCCCGGGTGACGCCCTCGCGCCGGAGATAGCTGAGGTGGGCGGCGAGCGGCGTCGCCCGAGCGCTATGACGGACGACGCGCGTCTTGATGACCGTGTTGCGTGATCGGCCGGTGAGCAATCGGTTGGCCTGCACGGTCGCGCGCTGGCCACGCCCGTACCGCGAGCGGCGCCCCGAACTGATCTTGCCGGAGCGCGAGACCATGCCTCCGGCCCGCTCAGCGGCCGCAAGGGCCTGGGCGATGAAGGGCCGGGCAGCTTGAGCGCGGGTAGAGCGAATACGGCCTGGCCGTATGCGAAATTCGTCCTCGCCGCTCATGGCTGAGGCCCCACACATCGCGCAATCGCGCGGAAAACCTTGGCGAAATGGCGAATGCGCAGGCTGCGCCGATCAGGCGCACCTCGCGCAAATGCACTATATGTCCCTGAAAACACAGGACCGAACGCAGGCACACATCGCCTGCTTTTATCTCGCCTTGCCTCGGTCGTGTCTCCCGCTGGCCTTCCACACACCGCAATCCCTACGATCCAGCCCCAAGCAGCAACAGAGACCACGACAATCATCGCAATGCCTCCTGTTCGATGTTGCGGCGCACAAACAGGCCATCGGACGGCGGTGCGAGCGCCGACAGATCGACGATCGTACGAGCGCTAGAGGAACGATCGGAGGGGCGATTGACGGTCTTGTTATCATCACTATTCCCGGCAAGGGAACGCGCGACGAACAGCGGCGCAATCGACCATGAAGGGCGCGACGGGTGAACAACTGTGCCCTTGGGGGCGGCTTTATCCCCGTCGATCAGCGACATGATTTTCGCAACGTAATCGACGGTCTCGGCCGGCAGGGGTTCGTCAGAGACAAGGTGTTTTTCATAGCGGCCGGGGCCAGCATTGTAGGCCGCGAGGAAACCCGGCGAGCCGTAGAGATCATGCAGCTCTGCGAGATATGCAGCGCCAGCGAAAATGTTGTCACGCGGCTGATAGGGATCGCCGCCGAGTTGATACCGTGTGCTTAGTTCCATCCAAGTCGCGGGCATGATCTGCATCAGCCCCATCGCGCCTTTCGGCGAGACGGCAAGCGGATCATGGTCACTTTCAGCCTGCATAACGGCGCCTATCCACCGTTCGGAAATCGCAAAACGTCGGGCAGCGTCCGTGATGTGCATTGCCCATAGATCAGACGGCGGGGCGACCGTGACTGCGCGATCCGACAGAGCATCGTACTTCAGAGGATCGGCTGACGCCACGCATGGCTGCGTGACGCTCAGGATGACCGCGACGAACATCGCCGTGATCGTCGGAACGGCAGCGTGAGTACCGCCGTCCCGAAACACCATCAGCCTGCCATCGTGCTCGCTGCGGTCAAGGGCACGGCTTCGCCTGCGACCGACATTTTCCGGACGGGCGACACCTGATGACGTGTCCACTTCCCGGAAAACAGGCCTCCGCCCCTGACCTTCGCTGCGCGCGCCGGCTTGCTTGCAGGCAATCGGGTCGAGGGGATTGACCACAGCTCGATCGCTCAAGGGGATTACACTTGTCGCTTTGCCAGAAGGATGGCAGCGCATGACGGTCACCCCTGTTCGTCGCGCCTGCTCTTGCGCGTCCAGTGGAGGACCCAGACATCCTTGTTCGTGTCGGACGCAAACATCCGGGCACGGATCGGCTCGACAAAGGCCGGATCATCTATGGTCACGGATAGATATGCCCCTGCCCTCTCTCCGGTGCGGTCCCATGCCGCGCCAGCCTCAATGCCATCGCTGAAAATGCGATGGTTTGGTGCATTTTCAGCGTCGGTCTCATCGGCTGGCAGGATGGTCACTTCGGCATCGAGGGTGAGCGTACGGATGCGGCCGAAAAAGCCGTCACTGTTGCGGGTAAACGTACCAATCTGGGTCATGGGTAATCCTTTCGTTGCTGAAGGGACGAGCATTTCGGCTCGCGGAATACCGACTCGTGGAGGCTGCCTGGAGCCGGATGGGGATCGCCGACCGTCCAGAGCGGAAGCGCCCGACCGATGACGGTTGTGAGGGGAAGCGGCCCGAAATAGCGGCTGTCGAAACTGTCGGGTGCGTCCCAGTTCATGAAGAAGGCTTCGCTTTCGGCGATCTGCTGGCATCCCCGCCAGACGGGCAGCGATCGGCCTTGGCTGTCGCGTTCGCGGGCCTGTCCGTAAGCCATCCCGTAGGCGATGATGTCAGCGCCGGAGCGGCAAACTTCGGTGCCACTGAGCGCCAGCACGCGCTTGAGAAGCGGCAAGCCCTTCGGCAGATAGCGGCGCTCATCCAGGAAGTTTGCCAGTTCGTCGGGCGGCATAATCACTGCCAGATCGGTGACCTCGATGCGATCGACCGGGACGACCCGATAAAGACCGAGCGGCGCGCTGGCACTGGCGTTCCAGATCAGCGTCTTCGGTGGATCGACGAATGCCGCAACGCCGGTGGCGAGTGCGGAAAAATATGTCGCTACTACCCAGGCGAAGCGCGTCATGGTGTCTCTCCATCGCGATCGTTGCCAGTGGTGGTGTCTGCAATCGAGGGGAAGCTTCGACGCTTGAGCCAAGCCCGATGCTGTTCGCGGCTGTAGGCCCGAGACGGCGCGTTGACGCTGAGGCGGTTGTGGAGATGTCGCCAGTGATCTGGAGCGACGTCGGCCGGATCGATGCCCAGTGCTTCGATCGCGTCGATAGTGTTCAGCACTGTTTCGACCTTCGGCCAACCGTGGATGCGCAATAGGATGTCGCCGCCGGGACGCACGAAGGGCAGCGTCTGGAACGCCTCTCCTGCTGCCACGGCGCGCAGGATGTCGATACGGGAAACCACCGTGCCGTAATCGTTCGCCGCCCAACGGACGAAGGCCAACACACTACCCGGAGCAAAGCCAACGATACGGCGGTGACGATCGATGCGCTGTTCTTCAGCGATCCGGCCAAAGCGGATCCAGTGTTCGATCCGCTTCTCGCGCCATGTCAGTTCGACCAGGGTTTGGACGGGCGGAAGGTTTTCAGCTTGTACACCCGTCTTCATCGCCGTCCTCCCGCAGCAGAGGTGGAGAGGGATGCCGCATCGGGGCAAACGTATGGCGTGGCCGGCGATCCACCGGCCGCCGATACAGGGCGGTCCGTTAGAAAGATTCCGAAGGAATCCAGGTTAGGAACGTTAGGGGAGCGAAGAACAAAAGGAATACGGAGGCTTAAGTCCGATTTCGGTCCCGGATAGCACGGGAATCCAGTCCCCGATAGCACGGGCCTGGTGGTCCTCGATAGCACGGGTCTGTCCACAGCTTGCTCACAGTCTGATCGTCCGGCGGCGCGGCGCGCGGAACGCGGCAATGCCAGACGGGTCGGTTAGGGTTGGTTGAAAGGTCAGCCGCACACGGCCGTCCGGATCGGTCACGAGCGCAAGTCGGTAGCCAGGCAGCGGCTGGCGCTGGACGATGCCGCGCAGGTCATAGACAAAGTGCTTAAGGGGCGAGAGGCTGCCGGACTTCAGGTGCAGGTGCTTCAGATCGAAGCTCCAGCCCCCTGTTTGGCGGCCACCGTGTTTACGCACGAGCCGGTAGAGCCAACGCTCAAAGCCACCCCTCAGATCGAAATAATCCCGGTCGATGGTCAGGATCAGCGCATCGTCGATGACCCCGGCATAAAACCAGTCCGGCAAGATAAGCTCGATGCCGAACGGGCGGCCTTCCGCATCAAGCCGTTCCTTCCATTCGGCAATCCATGAGAAGCGGTGCCTGCGCCGTTCGGACGGCTGGCGGATCGTGGTGGCGATCGTGGTGGATTGCAGTCGGTCGAGCGCTGCCTTCAGCCGTTCATAGCTGCGGGCGGAATCGTCTCGATGGATAAATGTGAGGATTTCATAAGGCGTCGCTGACATCAGCCGTGATGTCCGCAGACCGTTGTCGCGGGCTTCGACGATCTGCGACGCAGCCCAGATCAGGATGTCCGCGTCCCAGATCGTCGCCATGCCGTGTTCGGCGGTTGCCTCCACGCGGATCGCTACATCGCCCATGCGAAAGTCGATCGGCGCCACGCGGCGGGATTTGGCCAGTGAGAAGAACGGCCAGGACATGAGGTCCTGTGCATCGCGGGCGGCAATATTGCCGCCGCTTGGCTGAAACAGCTCGAGCTGCTGCCCCTGATATGTCCTGTGCCCGGTCATCGCGGCGATCAGCGCGTCATGCCAATGGCGCGAGCGGCCATCGACACTTGCGGCATGCGGGCGCTCGAAGCGGCCTCCGACGTGGACCGGCGTGCAGATGCGTCAATCCAGGCATGAAGGTCGGTGACGGCATAGACGACGCGGCCGCCGAGCTTGTGATAGACCGGCCCGGTTCCATCGCAGCGATGCTTTTCGAGCGTGCGGGGCGAAAGATCGAGAAGACGGGCCGCTTCCGCGGTGCGCACGAAGCGCGGCCAGGTGCTGTCGGTTTTTTCCTGCATCGTCTGCCTCCATCGCGGCCACCTTCAATGCGGCGGGTCTATTGCGACAATGGCGAAAAAACTGCGGACCGACGGAGTGACAGAATTCGCCAACAAGCAACCTGTCCCCGGCGATCGAATGCCGGCCTCACCAGTCAGGCGGAACTGGTGCGCTCATGAGCGGCGTTGTGGAAAAGTTGTCCCTTGGTTGGGCCACCCCGCAAGATGCGACGGTAGCCACCGCTGACATAGCCCCTGCCCTCAGCGATCAGACGAGCAAGGTGCCGACGCGCCGAGGTATTTTGCCAGTCGACGGCGGAGATGGAGCGCACGTCCCGACCGAATATGACACTGGCGATCTCGCGCCTCGAGGCACCGTCACGAAGCCCGTCCAGGATCCTCAGCATCAGAATGAGGCGATGGCGATGAAACGCTGAAATCTGTTGCTGGCGCATGGCTGGACCCGCCGGCTTGCGTGTCAGCCATCGGTGCATTCGTCGCAGGCTGTGCAGACGAACCTCAAGGTCAGGGTCCAACGGCAGCATGACAGCCAGTCTGGCGGGCGGTGACCTCCCGGCAAACCACATCCGCAAACTGTCGCTCGTCCCAGAGGCTGGAATGTAGACGGCACTGTCGCGATCCGTTCCCCTCACCGATACAGGCAGGTCTTTCGGATCAAATTCGAGGCATCCTGAAAATCCGGCTGGCGCTTCTGCGACGACGATGGCCTCCGGGTCCAGATCTGGGCGCCAAAAAGGGTGCGCCAACCATGCGGGGACATCAGGATCCAGCGCGAAAGGCAATCCCCCAACGGGACGTCAGACCCTGTAGGGCGTCGCGTTTCGCCACAGTGCCGCCCTGACTGGCAATGGCTGCAAAGTCAGATCGATAGTCAGTGTTTCGTCTGAGAAATTCGAAGGCAAAGCCACTGCGGTCAAGCGGCGGGAATTGACTGGCGAACTGCGGCGACGACCAAACCGTCTCGGAAACCATGGGGGCACTCCTACGCGATACAACAGGAAGCACAGGGCCGCTGACCACACGGTCAGCAGCGGCTGGGACAAAACGGAGCGATGTACGGACGAAATGGATGGGGAGGTTAACTATGGCACGACGTCAGATCTTGATCTGATTCCGCCTCACTGCTTCAACAATCGTATGAACGACATTCGACGTGTCGAGCTTGTCTTTCGAATTTCGAAGATGGGTGTGCACAGTGTTTTTCGAAATGCTCAGGATGACGGACACTTCCCAGGCCGTCTTGCCCTGCGACGTCCAGGTGAGCACTTCAACTTCCCGGGGCGTCAGTTTTCTGAACTGTGAAATTGATAGACCAATCATTCGTCGTCTCACGAGCAAAAGGCATGAAAAGGCAATCATGAGCCTCGCCTGACGGACGCGGCCCGTGTCGATTTAGATTCCATGACCGCAACACATGCGGAAGTTTGCGGAATACGTCGCAAAAGGATCGCCGGAAACGTTCTAAAGAACAACAATCCTTGAGGCGATTATCATCATCAAAGTTTCGGCGGCACAAGTCCCGGAATGCGCGATTGATGACTATAGTAGGTGGCAGGCGGAGCCGTATTCTGATTTTTCTTGCTCATGAAACTCACGTCGATTTTTGCGAGAAATCTTCGGCTTTGTCGACAGCAACGGGGGCTGTCGCAGGAACGCCTTGCGGTATTTGCCGGTCTCGACAGAAGCTATATCGGCAAGCTGGAACGGGAGCTGAGTTCACCAACGCTTGACGCGCTTGAGGCCATCTCGGCTGCGATGCAGATCGATGTCGAAGTCCTGATACGACGACAGGTTCCCGAACCAGTGAAGCGGCATTGAACCGTAGAAATCGCTACAGAAAACCCGCATAGTTAATTGATATTCATCATGAATTAAAATGGCCGCATCGGCGATGTTTAAGACACGAGATCTTTCACGTCGACGCCCAGGGCCTCAGCCAAACGACTGAGGGACACGATTGTCGGATTGCGCCTGCCCGCCTCGAGTCCGCTGAGATATGCCCGCGTCAGCTTAGAGATGTGCGACAACTCTTCCTGAGACAGAGCCCGCTCGCGCCGGATGCGCAATACATTGAGACCGACAATCGCCCGTATATCCATCGGATGATTTTTCGGTGTCCGTACACTCTATGACGACACACTATAGTGAACATTCGCCTTGACACGACGGGGAGAGAGTGCGTCTATTGTACACTATATGGAACACTGTTTCGATAATAGGAACATGAAATGTCTAACAGCCTGTCCCTCGAAAAGGGCCTTCACATTCTTGGCCTCCTGAAGAGCTCGAACGAAGCCCTCGGCGTCAGAGAAGTCGCGCGCCGGCTGGATCTGAGCCCCGCCGTCGCTCAGCGCATGCTCAACACGCTGGCCTCGCAGGGCTATGTCGAGCAAGACGCAGATACCCGCCGCTATCAGATTGGTTACGCCGTCCTCGGGCTGGCGCAGCACGTGTTTCAGCGCGGGCGACTGCTGTCGCTCACGGAGACTGAGCTGCAGACCATGGCATCGGACAGCGGGTTCAACGGATTTCTGGGCCTGCGGCGAGGCGCCACGGGCGTCTATGTGCTCGCCGTGCAGTCCGACAGTCCGGTGGTCATCCGCGCGCAGCCGGGGGAAGTGATGCCGCTGCATTCGACGGCGCTGGGAAAGGCACTGTTGTTCAACCTGTCGGATGACGCAGTCGCCAACCTCCTCGGGGAAGGCCCGTACGAGGCCCGCACGTCAAGAACCCTGACAAGCCTGGGAAGCTTGCTCGAACAGTTGCACCTAGCCCAATCACTCGGCTACGCCACGGCGATTTCGGAAAATATCGAGGGTGTGATCTCCGTTGGAGCACCGATCTACGATGCTGGCGGCGGCACCATCGCTGGGATGAGCGTCGCCTTCCCCCGCGTGCTCCAACCCAAGACCAAGATCACCGACATTGCGCAGAAAGTGCTGGGTGCCGCAGCCCGCATTTCCAAAGCCATGGGGTTCGACGATACGCATTCGAGCAAAGGGAGGCCAGAGACCGATGTTGCTTAATCACGAGCGGCTGCAAGCGGCGATGTCCGCACATCAACTCGACGCCATCGTGGCCACCGCGCCGGAGAATGTTCTCTACACCAGCGGGTTCTGGTCGCTGCCACAATGGATACGGCGCGGCCCGCAGGCTTTCGTCGTTTGGACTTCAGGTGACGCAGATGGGCAGCCTGTCGTCATCGCCGGCACATCGACTCTGGACCTAGTGGCGGATCAACAGGTGACAGCGAGAATACGCCGATATGGCGCCTTCCCCATCGATCACGCGCCGTCTGTTGAGCTCGACCCGGTCAGCGCCCGTCAGGTGGCTCTTCATGCCCTTGGCGACGACGGTGATGCGATCAAGGCCCTTGTCCTGGAAATCCGGCAGGCCGGGCTTGAGAAAGCCCGGATCGGCATTGACGAAATGGGGCTTCTCCCCGGCGACACCGAACGACTGCGCAGCGACCTGCCCGGTGTGACATGGGTCATGGCGGCATCGCTCTTTCGCAACGTCCGTGCCGTCAAGACGCCACTGGAGATCGACCGGCTCAGAACGGTCGCGGCCATTACCGAACGGTCGGTCGCGGCGGCACTCGCCATCGCCACCGAGGGCGTGACCGAAATCGAGCTCGCCCGTGCATTTCACGGCCAAACGGTTCGCGAAGATGCTGTCCCTGTCCTCGGGTGTATCGGTTTCGGCGAACGCAGCGCCCTCATGAACGTCCAGCCCTCCGAGCGACGGCTGCGCCAGGGCGACATCATCCGCTTCGACGTTGGCGGTCACTATGGCAATTACCGTGCCGATATTGCCCGCATCGCCAGCCTGGGTTCACCCTCCAAGGACATCCAGGCGAAATACAATGCCCTGAACAAGGGCGTTCAACGCGGCATCGAGCTGATCCGGCCGGGCGTTGCTGCCAGCGATGTCTTCGAGGCTGTTGTCGAGACCGTCCGGAGCGAAGGCATCGCTCACTATCAGCGAAGCCATGTCGGACACGGCATCGGCCTTGACGGCTACGACGCGCCGCTGCTTTCGGCGACAAGCAGTGACGTGCTTGAAGAAGGCATGGTTGTCTGCATCGAGACGCCCTATTACGAGCTCGGTCGGATCGGCCTGCAGGTCGAGGACATGCTCGTCGTCCGGGCCAACGGCGCGGAGATGCTGTCGAACAACGGCACCAGCATGACGGTGCTGGGCTGATGGCTCGCGCCGCGGCATATGCCTGCTACCGATGTGGGCAAGACTTCCCCCTCGATCTCGCGATCGATTCCAAGGGGTGCCCAACCTGCTTTTCTGAGGCGCCATCGAACCTCCATATGGTCTATCGACGTGCCGCTGGCCGGCCACCGGTCGACTCGGACAGGTCCCTGCCCTCGCTTTGGCGCTATTCGGACAGCCTGCCATTCGACCGGCAGGATGCGATCTCCCTTGGCGAAGGCCTCACGCCGCTGCTGCCGGCGACAAAGCTTGGCGCAGCCATCGGCATCCCCGGTCTTCTCCTGAAGAACGAGGGTTGCAATCCGACCTGGTCGCACAAGGATCGCTTTTCGACCGTCGCGATCACGGCAGCCGTACAATCGGGCGCAAAACTGGTGGCAACCAGTTCGACTGGCAATGCTGGGGCATCGCTTGCTGCCTATGCCGCGCGGGCCGGACTGCCCTGTGTCGTCGCAACGCTTGCCGGATCGGCCGGCCCGATGCTGACGCAGATCCGGAAATACGGAGCCGAGGTCGTGCCTTTCAAGAACAAGTCAGACCGCTGGGCATTTCTGGCGGAAGGTGTTGCGCGGTTCGGATGGTTTGCGACCTCACCCTATCGCCACCCCGTCGTCGGCAGCCATCCGATCGGCATCGAGGGTTACAAGACGATTGCGTTCGAGATCGTCGAACAGATGGGCGGCAAGCCCCCTGACTGGTGCGCCTTGCCGGTGTGTTACGGCGACGCTTTGGCCGGCGTCTGGCTCGGTTTTCGCGAGATGCTTCAGCGAGGCGCGATCGACAAGATGCCGAAACTGCTGGCAGCCGAGGTGCACGGGTCGCTGGAACAGGCCATCGCGCAGAAGACGGATCGTATCCCGGATATGCCTGCAGCCTTTGACGCGCTGGCCGTGTCGATCGGCGCGACACGCAGCACCTTCCAGGCGCTGAAGGCACTGCGCGAAACGAAAGGCGCAGCCTTGGCGATCTCCAATGCGGGGCTGGTGTCCCTGCAGGAGAAAGTCGCCGCCACCGAAGGCCTGTTTCTCGAACTGTCCTCGACGATCCCGATTGCGGCAATCCGAGAGGCCAGACAGCGAGGCATCATCGACCGCGATGAAATGGTCGTGGCAGTAGTGACGGCATCCGGCCTGAAGGACACTGACCGATCCGCATCGCCGGACACGGCATCGCCCTTTGGCGATGTCGAGAGCGCCCTCTCGGTCTTCGCAAACGGAGGAATGGCCTGACAAAGGCCCTGATGGGCCGGCCGCGCGCACGCATTTTAAGAAGAAGGGGAATGTTATGCCTATGGAAAGACGAAAATTTATAGCAGCGACCGCATTTTTGACGACGATCGCACCGCGCATGTCATGGTCGCAAAAAAGCGCCTATCCAGCGGAGAATCCAACTCTGATTGTCGGCTTTGCTGCCGGAGGTGCCGGCGATATCGCCACCCGCGTTGTTGCCAATTATGTCAAAGAGGCACGCGGTGTCGTGGCCACACCAGATTTTCGTCCAGGGGCTGGTGGCACGATCGCGACGGATCAGGTGCGCCGCGCACCCGCTGATGGATCGGTCCTGTCACTCTATTCGGTCAGCCCCCTGCTTGTTGCTCCGCATCTTCAGAAAGTCCCTTACGATTCCACACGCGATTTCACCTATATCGCAAGTTATGCCGGGATCTCGGTGCCCTGCTTCGTGCGCAGCGACAGCCCCTTCCAAACCTGGGACGAACTTCTCGACTATGCCCGAAAGGAACCGTCAAAGCTGCGGTGGGCAACCGCGGCACCCCGGGGCCTTGCCCATATCGCAACCGATGCCGCATTCCGCACGGAGAAGGCCGCTGCGACCTTCGTGCCATTCCGCGGCGGTGCCGATGCTGTCACGGCCCTGTTGGGCGGCCATATTGATATGGTCGTGTCATCGGACTTCGGCCCGCATCTGGCCGCCGGCTCCGTGCGCCTGCTCGCCGAAACCAGCCCCAATCCGAATGCGGGACATGCTGGCATGGTCAGTTTTGCCGAGCGGGGTTATCCGATTGCCATTCCGGCATCCTATGGCCTGTTTGGACCAGCCGGTTTGCCGCAGGAGATCATTGCCTGGTGGGAAGATGCGATCCGCGAGATGATCGCCAGTCCGATGTATGCCGACTTCATCCGGGTCATCAACGGCTATCCGCTGTTCCAGAAGAGCGATGAATTTACGCAAATGGCCGGGCAGGCCTATACGCGGATCGGGCAACAGATCGATGAGATGGGGATCCGTCTATGAACATCGCCCGCCTTGTCCCTTACACCCTGATGGCCCTTGGCCTTGGCGCGGCGGTGAACGCCGCCAATCTCCAGCTTTGGGCCTATGGAGAACCCGGTTCAGGCCTGTTCCCCTTTCTGGCCGCACTTCTCCTGGTTTACACAAGCCTCGGATGCAACCTGGAGAAGACGGCAGCAACCGAACCCGTCGAGCTTCCCCGCCTTTTGACCTATTGCGCAGCCCTTGGGCTTTTCTGCCTGATGCTGCAATTGATCGGATTTGCGCTCTCGGCATTCCTGTTTCTGGTTGCCGTCTTCAGGTTCATCGAACGGATGGACTGGACCTGGTCACTGCTTCTGGCCTTCGCCTTTGCCTTTTCGACCTGGGGCTTGTTCGAAGGGCTTCTGTCTGTGCCGCTTCCGCGCGGCGAATGGAGCCTGTGATGCTCGATTCCTTTTCGCAACTGGTCATGGGTCTCGGCATAGCGCTCGAACCCACCCACCTCGCCATCGCGCTGCTTGGCGCAATCTTGGGAACAGCCGTCGGCGTTCTTCCAGGCCTTGGGCCCTCTGCGACAGTCAGCCTCCTGCTGCCGGTCACGATGATGCTCGACCAAACCGGCGCCATCATCCTGCTCGCCGGCATCTATTACGGCTCGCTCTATGGCGGGTCCATCACCTCTGTCCTGATGCGCGTGCCGGGCGAAGCCGCCAGCCTTGTGAGTTGCTTCGACGGTTATCCGATGGCGCAACAGGGCCGCGCGGGCGCCGCCCTTGGCATCAGCGCCTTTGGCAGTTTCATCGCCGGCATCAGTGCGACCCTTGCCATCACGATCGTTGGTCCGGCCTTCACCTCGGTTGCTCTTGCCTTCGGCCCCATCGAAAAGACATCGATCGTGGCGCTCGGCCTGGTCCTGGCCGCCAGCATCGGCGAAGGGTCGCGCATCAGGGCCTGGACGATGGTCTCGCTCGGTCTTCTGCTGTCGACGGTCGGCGTCGACCTGATCTCCGGCGAGGAGCGCTTCGCCTTCGGGGTCAGCTATCTGCGCGACGGATTCAACATCGCTGTCCTTGCCATGGGTCTGTTCGGCGTCAGCGAAATGCTGATGCTGATCGAGCGAAAGGCATCGCCCGACACCGCGCCGATGCCGTCCTACCGTTTGCGGGACCTGCTTCCGACAGCAAAGGACTGGAAGGTTTCGACCGGACCGATCGCACGCGGGACGGTGCTCGGCTTCTTCCTCGGGCTGATGCCCGGCGGTGGCGCACTCGTTGCCGGTTTCGCCAGCTACATGCTGGAGAAAAAGATCTCCAAGTCGCCGGAACGTTTCGGAAAGGGCGCAATCGAGGGTGTCGCGGGGCCGGAAAGCGCCAATAACGCCGCCGCCCAGGCAAGCTTCATTCCCATGCTCTGCCTTGGCATTCCGGCCAATGCGGTCATCGGCATCATCATGGGCGCGCTGCTAATGCAGAATGTGGTGCCGGGTCCGCAGATGCTGACGGAACATCCCGAGCTTTTCTGGGGCATCGTGGCCAGCATGCTGGTCGGCAATGCCATGCTGATTATCCTCAACGTACCGCTGATCCGCGTATTCGTGCTGCTTTTGCGGATACCACAGACCATGATGGCGCCGCTCATCGTGCTCTTCTGCGTCATCGGCGCATTCAGCATGAACAACAGTCTGTTCGATGTCGGGGTGGTGATCGGGTGCGGCTTCATCGCCTATGGGCTGCGCAAGGCCGGCTTCGATCTGGCTCCGCTGCTGCTCGCCTTCCTGCTCGGATCGCTGTTCGAGGAAAACCTCCGACAGGGGCTGATCCTTGGCCTCGGCAATCCACTGGTTTTCCTCGACAGTCCGATCAGCCTGACGGTGATCCTCTTCACGATCGCCGTCTTGATGGCCCCGCTGGCAAAGAGACTGAAAACCCGGATGGCAGGCTAGCCATGCTGACACAGAATGGCGCGATGTCCGATCATCGCGCCATTGTCCCGAGGCAGGGTTCATATTCACCGGCCAGCTACCCACGCTCAGGACTGGATCTCTAAGCGTCAAATCCGGAGTCATGCTTGTGCCCGCTGCTCGCTGCTGCAACCCCCATAACATCTTGTCAAACCTGGCCTTGGATCCTATTGTAGGTTATATCACTACTTTCTGAGGTTCATCATGGACGAAGCCGTTTCTGCCGCAGATGCCAATCGTCGTTTCTCCGTCCTTCTGCGGGGTGTGCGGGAGGGAAACAGTTATGTGGTCACCAGCCACGGCAAGCCTGTCGCCCGTATCCTGCCGGCGGACGCAAAGGAGGAAACGACATCCGGCGCGCGCTCTGCCCTGCTGTCCCGCCTTGCCAAGCAGCCGGTCGTCGAAGCGGGCCGTTGGTCGCGCGATGAGCTTTACGAGGACTAAGCGTGAAGGTCGCTTTCGACACCAATGTTCTCGCCTATGCGGAGGGCGTGAACAACAGCGAGAAGCGGGATATTGCGCTTGATCTGCTGCAACGGATTTCCCAGACATCGGTCGTGATCCCGGTTCAGGCCCTCGGTGAACTCTTCAACGTCCTGGTGCGCAAGGCAGGCAGAAGTCGCGGCGATGCGCGTGATGCGGTGCTTGGCTGGCGCGATACGTTTCCGGTTGCGGCCACCACGGCCGAGACGATGGTGACGGCCATGGATCTCGTCAGCGATCACCAGTTCAGCATCTGGGATGCCGTCATCCTCACGGTCGCCTCGCAGGCTGGTTGCCGTGTCCTGTTGTCGGAAGATATGCATGAGGGCTTTACCTGGGGCGGCGTAACGGTCGTCAATCCCTTCGCCGACACGCGGCATGAACTGCTCGCCATTCTCCTGGGCGAAGGATCTGGATAAGGCAGGTCGGCCCCGGATGGATATGCTCCATATCGATGCCCTGCAGATGGCCGCTTTACAAAAGAAAATGAAGAGTATCGGAGCTTTCAGCATAGCGGCGGCCCTGCCTGAAGGGCCGTGAAAGCGGGAATTCTCGACACGCTTCTTGACGGAAACAGGGACGCCGCAGGAGGTTTAGCATCGCGCCGCGAAGCGGAAACCGGGATCGACCTCCCCCGGCAAAAGCGTTCCGTGTGGGGCGAGTTGTTGCCTCGCTCGAACGACGATGTCCCGCGCTGCCCTGCTGCTCGGTACTGCTATGGGATCAACCGTTTTGCAGCCGCCGCCGCGACCAGTCGATATGCGTCCAAGCGTCTTCGCGCGCCGGCGCGATGCGCAAGAGCTTCGACGGTGCGGCTTTCCTCTCAGGCGGCCATCCTTCAAGACTTTCCAGCCAGTCGTCAGAATAGACCGTGGACTGGTAGCGATAACCCTCGTCCGGCAGGATCACAGCGACAGTTTGGTTCGGGTGCGTTCTGGCGAACCAGTCCGCCACGAGATGGGCAGCACCGCTGGTCGGACCGAAGAACATGGCGTGATGACGATAGAGGTCCCGGGTGGCGGCAAACGCCTGAAACGCACCGACCCAGTGTACTTCGTCGATCAGGGCATGATCCAGGTTTTTCGGCACAATGCTGTTGCCGAGCCCGCGCAGCAGACGGGGACCAGCCTGATGCCCGAACAGAACGCTGTTGTTCGTATCCACCGCAATTGCCCGCAACCCCGGAAACAGCCGGCGCAGATAGCTTGCCGTGCCACACAGCGAGCCGCCCGATCCGACACTGCCAACAAGGCAGTCGATGCGGCCGACCTTCTCGACCAGGATTTCAGCAAGCCGCGCATAGGCGGCAGGATTGTCGGGATTATCATATTGTTGCGGCCAAAGGCATCCGGTCGGCTGTCGAAGACGCGATGAAGTGCGGCAAGGCGGCCGCCCTGATTGCCAGTGCGGTTCTCATCTTCGACCAGGATCACGGATGCATCCAATTGCTCCAGCCTCGCCATGAACGACGCATCCATGAGGCTCGTGGCAGTGACAATCGTCAGCGTATAGCCACGCTCGACCGACAGCATGGCGAGCGCCAGGGCAAAGGTGCCGGAGCTCGTTTCGACGATATGACTGCCTCGCTTCAGGAGCCCGCGCTCTTCGGCCCGATCCAGCATGAAACGGGCAGGCAGCAGCTTCATCAGGCGAAACTGCGCGGCATGGAGGTTTGCTGAGAGCGGGACGATCCGGGGCGTCTCAAAATCCGAAAGATAGCTTTCGATGGTCATTCCAGCACCCATGCCGGCGCACCGTCCGCATTCACCACGAAGCGGATGATATCGGTGAACCCTTCCCTCTTGGCAGCATGCGCAATGCTCTCGGCCCGATCGGCTGCGCTGTCGTCGCGCGCATCGAGGAGGATGCCCATGCGGTTACCGCTATGAGCCACCTGCACGCCAAGGCCGCCGCCGGTCTGCGCCAGCCGGACGAGGTCGTCGAACCGACGCTTCGGCAGATGACGCTGATTGATCCGCGCACTGGCTGTTGCGACGCGGCCGATTGATCTGGGATCCTGCTGCGCAATCGCGTGGCGCACATGGCCCCGCAGAACCCTGAAGGTTTCGATCTCCGTGCTGGTGTAGCGGGCGGGTGGCATGTCGACCGTGTCAACCGGTTCGTCTTCCGATGAGGAAAAGCCGATGACATAGAGCGGCGGATAATCGCCGGGCAGATAGTCGAGCACCCTCCCCTCGCGATGGGCAAACAGCACAGCCTGTCCAACAAAGGCAATCGCATCTGTCGCGGTCTCGGCAGCAACGGCAAGGCGGCACAAGGTCGTGCGGCTGATCTGCGAATGGGCCGCCGCCGCAATGGCGTAAATGCTCGCCACGACATCGGCGGTGGACGATCCGTAGCCACACCCAAGCGGAATCGTGCTTTCGATTGTCAGGCAGCCCTCGGCATCTGGATACCCCAGCGCATCAAGCGCGAGCCGGGCTGCGCGGGCGGCCTTGGTTCTCCCTTCGGGGCGAGTGCGTATGCCCGGTCCGGCATCAGGCCAGAATGTGACATGCGATTGTTTGCCGGGAAGCGGGAGCGTAAGCAGGCCACGGTGAAGTCTGCCATCATCGTCTGGAAAGACACCCTGGAGAATTTCGCCGTGATGGGCCATGGCCGTGCCGGAGCCAACCTGCAGGGACCGCGAAGTCGTTCCACCTGGCGTGATCGCCGCAGACGAATGGTTCGCGTCTGACTGGGTCATGCCGCAATCTCCCGTGATCTTTCGCTTTCTCCGACTTTCCTACAAGTCGGCGCTTGCGTCCCTCCTCACATATCAGGAGTTGTCAGACCCTTTCGCCGCACTACGGCACGAGTGCCGACTGCCCTGGAACATTTGCTCCATGGTCATTTCGCGGGGCCAGTGGGTGATCTTGCGAGCCGGGCGACGCCCGGCGAGCGGCGACGATGCGTCGGGCACCGCAGCCGCTCGCGATGCGCTACAGCTTTTCGGGTGACCTTCGATCGGCCACAAAATCGAAGCGCACACGCTTTCGGGGTGGAACCGGGCGCGACGTCCTAGCAACGCTGCGCCCGGTCCTGTCGTTTATGCCGCGCGCTCCAGCAGGAGCTTTGCCTTTGCCTCAAGTTCAAGGCGCCCGTCCTGATGCGTTTTCGTGCGGGCATGGGCTGTCAGACCTTGCACAAAATCAAAGACGCTTTCCGGCGGACGGCCTTCCTCGCGCAACACGGTCTCGATAATCCGGCCGGTTTCCGCTTTCGAGAACCCACGCCTGCGCAGGAAGCTTTCACGGTCCTCGTCAGTGCGGGCGACGATCTTGTCCCGCGCCGCCTTGATCCCGGCCACGAAAGGCGCAGCACTCGACTTGGCAAAGTTCGTCAATGCCGGTGCGGCCTCATAAGCAAAGCGCTGCGCGGCGAACTTGCTGTGGCGGATGGTGATCTCTTCGAAACTCTCGACGCCCCACAGATTGCGGTTCATGCACACGGCGCGAAGATAGAAGGAGGCGATGCCGAGCGTCTTGGCGCCGACTTCGCTGTTCCAGCAATAGAAGCCTCGAAAATACAAGTCAGGATCGCCGTTTGGCAGGCGTCCGGCCTCGATCGGGTGTGTGTCATCAACCAGAAACAGGAAAACGTCCCGGTCACTGGCATAAAGCGTCGTTGTGTCCTTGGTAATATCCACGAAGGGGTTGTGCGTCATCGACCCCCAATCCAGAACGCCTGGCACTTTCCACATGGTATCGCCCACGCCATTGCCGGCGATCTTCATCACCGCCGCCACGAGTTCATGGTCGAATATCCTGCCGTAGTCGGGACCGGTCACTGCCCGAAGCTCGATGCGGCCGGTATCCGCTTCGTAGGTCTTCACAAGCTCAGCGCGGTGCGACAGCAGGCCATGCTGCAGATTGATGCCAGCCAACGGCGCAGGCAGCTGCCGCATATAGGTGGAGGGTGCACCGA
This sequence comes from Rhizobium sp. PDO1-076, assembly GCF_000247475.1. GTDB lineage: Bacteria > Pseudomonadota > Alphaproteobacteria > Rhizobiales > Rhizobiaceae > Allorhizobium. The sequence goes on from NZ_AHZC01000055.1 coordinate 34,461, forward strand.
CAAGGCTGCACAGCTGACCAAAGCTCCAATGCGTCGGGGCGATGGGTTGATCACGTCCGGGCACGATCAGCGCCAGCCGTTCCGCATTGTCACGGCTCGCCTCGACCCGCACGGCGCGGCTTTCCACGGTGCGGGTCGTAGCACGATCCGCCCTCGCCTTCACACTGTCATAGAGGTCCGTCAACGACAGGTAGCGCTCATCGTCGGGGCGCGAAAACCATTCTGACGAAACCCGGCTGTTATGCACACCACGCGACACGTCGACACGGAACCCCTCGGCGACCTGCTGGCCAATCTGGAAGTTATCGTTGAAATTCATGACCTTGCTCCTGTTTTTTCACGTTGGTGCCGAAGGCATGTCCCTCGACATGCTTTCCGGGGGCGCGTGAGCGCGCGGGGATGGAGGGGGCAAATGCCGGCGAGCATGGCCGGCCTGCCAGGCTTGAGCGGAACGCAATGGCGGAGATCGCCTATGGGGATCAGTACCGTTCTGCTGAGCGGCGGGCCTGCCATGCGCAGGCGGCGTTTGCGGGGAGCAAGGGGAAAAGTTTCCCTTGCTCCCCGCAAGGATCGGCGGAACTCCTGTGGAGCCGGTCAGGACAAAGGGAGCGGAGCTCTCCGTATTTTCGAGCAGTGGCGGCGGACCTGAGCATGGCGAAGCCCCGCTTTCGCGGGGCCTGGCCGTTGACCTTATCCGTTGGCCGTGCGGCGGCGCGACCAGATGAGGGAGAGTTCCTCGCCTTCCGCCTCGACCAGGCTGGCATAGATGGGAGCGGCGAAGCTCGGATCGTCGAGCTTGACGGAGAGATAGGCATTGCCCTTGTCGGACTGCTTCTTCCACGCGGCCCCGAATTCCACAGTGGAGGCGAACACGCGGTAGTCCGGGCCATTTTCGGTGTCGCCCTCGGCGGGCACGAATTTCACCGACTTGACGTTGAGGGTGAGGGTCTTGACCGAGCCGGTGAGGCCATTGTCGGTGCGGGTGAAGGTGCCGATCGTTGCCATGATGATATATCCTTTTTGCTGATCGGATCGCGCCCATCGCGATCTCGATGATGGTCGGACGACCGGAGATGATCGAGACGCACCCCCGGGGCTCCCTGTTGCGCTTGGCGCAATGGGGTGGCTTGTTGGGCCGCAATGACATGGAGGGCGTCGGGCAACCGCTATTTTGATTTCGCGATGCAAAGCCGGCTGCGCCGGCGGCGGAAAAAAGCGGATGAACGACGTTGCGGAACTGAGATCGAGGCGGCCATTTGCCGCCGGTCTTCGGTCAGACCAGGTCAATCGAGTTCGTGTTGGGCGCACTCTCGTCAGTCAGAGAGACAACCGCGTCATGGTAGGTGTCGACACCCTCGCCTGCCTCTGGACAAAGGCGTTTCGGCTCACGCGGCGCAAGGCCTTCAGTTTATACTGGCCGTTGAACCTTTGCCGATCCGTGCGGCCCCTTTGCCCGGACCTTTCGATGCTCGCTCTCATGCGTCATGGGATCCGGGCCGATGTTGCAGCAGCCCGACATCGACACAACTGTCAACACGATCAAATCGAGCCATCCGTCTTCGTCGCCTCACCCGCCAGCGTGGCATTGGGCAGGTTCGCCGGGCTGCCATCCCTGGTGTGGCACATGGCCTTGTCCCTTCTGATGGTCACCACCGGTCCTGATATGACGGGGCCGAGCAGCGCGATCGGCCCGTCGCCGTTCGCCACCTCCCTTGCGCCAGCGCATCATGTTGGTCATGGCGTGCATGTTCCCATCGAGGTCCGGCCGCGTCCCATGTGCGCGGCCGATTTTTTCGCCCATGTAATGACGAAGGCCGGAGCACCAGGGCAAGGGGTAAGACCCCTTGGCTCCCTTTCCAAAGAGGTTGCATCAAGTCTGCTTTGCGAAAACCGCGAAACTTCGTTCAACGCAAGCTCTTTGGTCGGCTACGAAAAACTACGCAAGAACGCGAAGTCGCCGCCGAGAACATGCCATTCTGATCGTGCTTGCTCAATGCCACCCGGAAATTCGCATTCCCTTAGCCGATTTTTTGGTCAATTCTCTGCCGATGCCGGGCTGTTAGTCCGAACCGGTACCAAAGCCAATAAAGCCATGTCTCCATGGAGTTGCCGTGATGGAAGATCCCACCTACCTGACTGCTGAAGAGGTAGCTTGGCGCTATCCCGGATCGAAACGAACCTTCGTAAATTATTGGTTTATATAGCCTTTTATTGAGTCCATGACTGCTCCACAACGAGGCAACCAGCGGGGCTTGCGATCATCTATATGCGGAGGTGTAGAACTTTCGTCGCACCCGTGCAGATGAGATCGAATAAGCGGCGCTGCGGCGGCCAGCTCACCTGGAGGACGCAGCAAGGAACATCGCGGCTTTCCTGCAAGCGTGTGGGGAAAACTCGAATTGGGGAATTGATCACGCTTCACTCTGACGCGCTCCACGCGCTCTGAGCCAACGCGGATCGAAGAATTACGATGTGCCCCCGAAGCCCCTTCGGCATACCGCGGAAGAAATCGACGCCATCGCCAGTTTGGTCAATGCGCCAGCAACTTTGGAGGGCTCGCAGAATGGCTAAGCAGAACGTCATCACCGCCCTCGAGAGCGAGGCTCTCATCAATCGGCTCGAACTGCAGAAAACGCAGGAGGCCGACGTTAACAACCCTTACAGACATCTCGAAGAAGAGTGGCCGTGCCTCTCCCAGAAGGATGGAAAGCCGCAAAGCTGCCATGGATCCTATCCATCGCTGCGTCCTCCTCGCAGGGCTTCATTGGACTCAAGGGATGTGTTTCGACTGAAGGCCCAGATGAGCAACACTCTTTGGAAGCCCGAGCCGAGCGGCCTCATCCACCAGACGCTAGGCAAGGCAAGCGAAGAAACCTCCGAACCGGCAAGTATCCTGTCGCGCTGCATAATCCAAGGCCTCAACCAAGGAGAGCCAGCGGACGGAAAGCCAAACCGCAGAGCGCTCTCGGACGAGATTGACGACTTTGACGCCGCAGTTCAATGGCTGCGCGAACTGACTATGGACGAATTCAACAAGGAGCGCTCCGCGAGGAAGGTTAGAAAATTCCACCAGTGGCCGCGCATGGTTGAAGAAGACGTGGCCATGGTGCTACCCGACCAATGTGACGCCTGGTCGACAGCAGGGCACGGCGCCATCACTGACTTTCCGCCACGCCCCCACACCGGCAATGAGGGAGGTGGGGCAGACATGACCTCCGCACCCGCCGACGAACTCGCCGCGACCGATGCGTCCCCCTGCTACAAGGCCGAGCGCGTCGATCTTGTCATCTGCTGTGGCGAGACTTCCTATTCCGGCACCGGCTTCGATTGCAACGCGTACTTCGTGACAGCAAATAGCCGAATCGCCGTCGGCATTGCATGCCCCGACGCATCGGTTCGCGCGATACTTATCTGGGATCTGCAATCGCAAGGGACGGTGGCATGACCAAACACGCCGCCATCGCCGTGCCGATCAGCAAGGAAAGCACGCGCCGAACACGCGCGAGTGAAAAAGCTCTGCGCATTACCCTGACGGCGATTTGCGAAGCTGGTCTATCTGTGGACAAGGTGTGCGTAAACGGTGGACAAATTGAAATCCACTGCGGGCCCATTGCCGCTCGACCGTCCCCGAAAAAGGATGGAGGCCTCAAGGAATGGTGAGGTCATCCATGAAGGTCAATTATCGGGGGCTTCTCGTCGAGAAGCTGCCCTCCGGCGGTGTGCGTTATCGCGTGCGCCCAGAGGGCAACGTCAAGAAGCGGATCCGCATCTTTTGCGGGCCCGGTCATGATGAGTTTCAGAAGCAGTACCGGCTGGCGCGCCTCGGCTTTCAGCCTGAGGTGATCAAGAAGGAATCAGAACTGGCGAGGCCGCGCTCAATCGGCTGGCTCGTCGCCTCCTACTTCGAATACCTTGAGGAGCGCGTGAAGGCCGGAACCACCAGCCCCAAAACGGTGAAGAAGAAGCTCAACCTGCTGCAGCGCCTGGTCGCCGATCCGGACAAGGTCATGGAGATCCCGCAGCATCGGCTGATCGAGATGCAGGACCAGATGGGCTCGACGCCAGCCCAGGCAGACGCCTTCATCGAGGCCGTCGCCGTGATGTTCGATTGGGGCCTTAAGCGTAAGTATCTGAAAGAAAACCCGGCGCGCGGCATTGATCGCGTCTACACAAAGGGCGACGGCGCCCAGCCGTGGAAGGCGGCAGACGTCCGAAAGTTTTTCGAGACGCACAAGAATGGCGCCACGCCTCATGTCGCCATGTCGGTGCTGCTTTGGACCGGATGCCGAATCGAAGACCTGACTATGCTCGGACGGCGGCACGAGTGCCTACTGGACGGCATCGAGGCGCTGCGCTGGATGCCGATGAAGAAAGGTTCGTCGGAGGTGACTATCCCTCTCCTGCCGCCGCTGAAGGCCGCAACGCGGGCGCCAAAGGTGCAGGGCCAGATATACGTCCTCGCCCGAGGCGCCAAGCCGTTCGCCAGCGGAGACAGCATGTCGGCGATGTTCAAGCGCTGGTGCATCGACGCAGGACTGCCCCATCTCTCTGCCCACGGTGTGCGCAAGGGATTGGCCGAGCTGCTCGCAGAACTGGGCTGCAGCCAATACGAAATCATGGCCATCCTCGGCCACTCAGAAGCCAAGACCAGCGAGGTCTACACGCGACGAGTCGAGCGCTGGAAGCTTGCTTTAGGCGCGATGGATCGAGTGAATGTGTCCCATGCATGGTTCTGACGTGGGACAGAAGACAAAGAAAAAGCCCGCAAAAGCGGGCTTTTCTTCAGTCAGATGGTGCGGTCGAGAAGACTCGAACTTCCACGTCTTGCGACACAGCGACCTCAACGCTGCGCGTCTACCAATTCCGCCACGACCGCATCGTGGTAGGCGCCGAATTGCTCCGGCGGGGCTGCATGTAGCAAAAGCATCCGGGGTCCACAAGCCCGCTGTGACAGATTTTTGAAAAATCGGTTCAACCGGTGGATAAGCCTGGAAACACCCAGCAACGACAAGCGCCCAACTCCCCTTGAACTCCGGGGGCTTTCTTGCCAAGTAAAGGGAAAACAAGGGTTTTCACCCGAAGGCAAAATTCATGCAACGCACCGATCTCGATCTTTCCATGCAGGCGGCCGAGGGCTGTCCTGCCGTTCGCTGGCGGATCACCGAAGGGCTTGTTCCCTATGAAGAAGCCGTGGCCGAAATGGAGCGCCAGGTGGCGGCCATTGCCGATGGCACGGCCGATGAACTCGTCTGGCTGGTCGAACATCCACCGCTCTATACCGCCGGCACCAGCGCTGATTCCGCCGACCTGATCCAGCCGGATCGCTTTCCGGTCTTCGCCACCGGACGTGGCGGCGAATACACCTATCATGGCCCCGGCCAGCGCGTTGCCTATGTCATGCTCGATCTCAAGCGGCGGCGTCAGGACGTGCGCGCCTATGTTGCGGCCCTCGAAGAAGTGGTGATCCGCACGCTCGACAGCATGAATGTCCGTGGCGAGCGCCGCGAGGACCGGGTCGGCGTCTGGGTGCGCCGGCCAGAAAAGCCGCTTTTACCCGATGGCACGATGGCCGAAGACAAGATCGCGGCACTCGGCATCCGCTTGCGCCGCTGGGTGAGCTTTCACGGCCTTTCGATCAATGTCGATCCGGACCTCGACCATTTTTCGGGCATCGTGCCCTGTGGAATCAGCTCCTATGGTGTGACGAGCCTTGTCGATCTCGGGCTGCCGGTGATGATGACCGATGTCGACATGCGGCTGCGCGATGCATTCGAACAGGTTTTCGGCGGCACCGTCAACGACAATCAGGGTTGATGCATCAAGCCCGGCCGATCACCGGACCATCGAGATCGGACAGGCCCCGCTTACCATTCTGCCGGTCCTCGTAGCGTTCGATCTGCTGGCTGATCTGGCGGATCAGCCGACCGCATTCCTGATGCGCATCATTCAGCCGCCGCAATTGCACCTGGAGCGCCTCCAGCGGCAATTCGTCGGTCTCCTCCAGAGGACCGTAGCCATGGCCGGTGATCAGCCACATGGGCGACACGCCGAGAATGCCGGCAAGGTCTATCAGCCGGGATGGGCGTGGCTCGCAGCGATCGGCCTCCCAGTTCAACAGGCTTTCCTTCCTCACCCCGAGACGATTGGAAAGATCGACGAGTGAAATGCCCGCCGCATCGCGCGCGGTCGATAGACGCCCACCCAGCGTATCATCGCTCGAATCGATCATCCTTGAAGCGCTGTTGCGGTTCGGCATGCACCGTCCTCCCTTGGCAAACCGCCGAGTACCGGAGCGTCCGGTTGTCAGCCAGTCTTTTGCATCCTCCAGACGAATATAGGAGGGCTAACATTGGACCGCCACCCCGGCAACGGCATGCACATGCAGGAAATCGCCAGAAACCGACAAGTTGCCTGTTTGCTACGACGGGCAGGGCAGCTCCCGTTCCTTGATCTGCCTTGGCGCCTGTGCTTGATGGCCTGACAATCGCCAGGGGCAACCATCATGCAGCCGTCGAATTCTTCGTCCAATCCCCTGCGCGGCATGGTCCTGATGGCCGGTTGCATGCTGGTCCTGCCGGTGATGGATGCCATTGCCAAATATATGGCAACCGTCGAAGGCATGTCGCCGGCCCAGGTGACATTCTACCGTTTCCTGTTCCAGCTTGCCTCGACCCTGCCCTTCCTGCTCGCACTGCGCGGAATTTCAGCGCTCGCGGCCAAGCGGCCGTGGATGAACCTTCTGCGCGGCGCACTGCATGGCGCCGCGAGCCTGCTGTTCTTCATGGCCGTCAAATACATGCCGCTCGCCGACGTTTTCGCCATCTACTTTGTCGAACCGTTTATCCTGACAGCGCTGTCAGCGATGTTTCTGGGCGAAAAGGTCGGCTGGCGCCGCTGGCTCGCCATTGTCGTCGGCTTCGGTGGCGCGATGATCGTGATCCAGCCGAGCTACGAGATCTTCGGCCTGACGGCGCTGCTGCCGGTCGCCTGTGCCTTCCTTTTTGCGCTTTACATGTTCCTCAACCGAGCGATCGGAGACGCCGATTCGCCGATGACCATGCAGACACTGGCGGGGATCGGCGGTACGTTGTTCATGACCGCAGCGCTCGCGATCGGAACCAGTGCCGGCGATGCAAATTTTACCGTCTCCCTGCCCGCGTCCTGGCTCGGCCTACTGCTGCTGACACTGCTGGGCACGATATCCGGCTTCATCCATCTTCTGGTCGTGCGTGCCTTCCGCATGGCGCCGCTGTCGGTGCTGGCGCCGTTCCAGTATTTCGAGATCATCGCCGCTGTCGCACTCGGATATCTGTTCTTCGACGAGTTTCCGAGTGCCTCGAAATGGCTCGGTATCCTGATCATCGTCGGCTCGGGTCTCTTCATTCTTTGGCGCGAGCAGAAACGGGCCACGGGCGATCGGAACGTCGGCGCAAGCCAATAAGATATTGCTAACGTATTTCTTTAGCGAAATCGCAATGGATCGATATCTATCCTGATCGCCAGTTTCATGATGAAACAGGATAGAGAAACATGAGCGAGTTTCGCTTCTCGTTTCCGGCATGTGTCATTGCCGGAACACAGAAGCTGTCGGCCAACGACATTCTTCTTCCACCCATTCCTATGGTTCCAGACTGTGTCCTGACCTCCGATGAGGTCACTGCACTTATGCCGAACAGCCCGTCGGACGATCCGCGGTGGTCGGCTTTTCTCGACCATCTCTTGCCATGTCGCATGGAACCGCCGCCGCCAGGTCCGGACAACCGTGGCATCCGGTGGCTGAAGGTGCAGGACTCGGTCTTTCTCGACGAGAGCCATGCCGCCTGAAAGGCGCGACGTAGCCGGTGCCCCGGTCGTTTTTGTCTTGTATTTTAGCAATCCCAGAAACTCAAACATAAGACATGCGGCCTAGGGTGGCATCTGCCATTCCCGGCCCGAGGAGACAGTGTTGGCGACACATCAAGCCGCAATAATCCTGCTCGTGATCAATCTCGGCCTGCTCTGGCTGATGATGGCAGCACCGCTTGGCCGCCGCACCATCCGCGTCAGCCGCACGGTGCGCAAGCGCCCGGAGGATCTGTGGAACATCACCCGGCCGGCCGGCGCCTTGACCGATTGGCACCCGTCGGTCATCGCCGTCGAACCGGTGGCAGGACATCCGGACCGTGTCGAATTCGCCTACCGCCAACCGGACCGCAACGGCAAGCCGACAAAGCGGACCATGATCGTCGACCGTGCCTCGATGAATGCCAATGGCAGTTTCGCCTGCGATCTGCGCGTGGTCTCCGACAGCACGCTGGACCAATCCTTCTGGGCCGGATACCGAGAAAGCCGCCAGATCGAACCGGCAGAACAGGGTGCGCTGGTCACGTTCGAACAAACCGACAGTTATCGGGGACTTGCCTTCTACCTGCTGCGCCTGTTTTCCATACGCCGCGAACTGCAGGCTCTGGACGATCACGTCGAGGGACGCGTGCATACCGGCAGAACCCATATCGAACACCCGTTCTGGCAGACGCTGCTGGTCATCGCCTCCACCCTGCTGCTCTGGCCGTTTTTCGGCCTCAACCCGGCCGGTCTGATGATCTCCACCTTCCTGACCCTAGTCATCGTGCTGCACGAGCTTGGCCACGTGGTCGCCTATCGCGCCTTCGGCCATCCGAGCGTGCGCATGGTCTTCATCCCGTTCCTCGGCGGCATCGCAATCGGCGGGCGGCCCTATAACAGCCTGTTCGAAGTCGCCACCTGTGCGCTCATGGGCGCCGGCGTATCGGCTCTGCTGGTCCCGATCATCGTCGCGGGGCATCAGTCGGTGCTGGGCTTTCCCCACCACATGGCAACGGAAGGACCGATCCTGATCTTTCTGGTGATCCTCGGCGCCTTCAATTTGCTCAACCTCTTGCCTACCTACCGCTTCGATGGCGGCCAGGTCCTGCGGCAGATCTTCGTCAGTCAGAAAATGCTGGCGCTGGGCAGTTTCGGGATTACCGGCGTGATCTTGTGGACCTGCTGGCGCATTGGCCTGCCCTCGATGGTGCTAGTGTCAGGGCTGGCGATTTTCACGCTGCTGAGCATGATCCGGACCCGCACGATCAAGCCGCGCCACGAACTGATCCCGATGTCCGGACCGGAACGGCTGATGACCGGGTTCGGCCTCTATTCGGCAATCTCCATCCATGCCTATGCGGTGATCTATGCCTGCGACAGGCTGTTTGGCTGAGCCCGGCACAGGGTGAGGAAAATCGTCTGACACGGGATACTGATCTTGACTTCAAGGCCCGAACTGGCTCCAAAAGAGCCATGAAAACCGACAATCCCATTCTGCCGCTCGGCTACTCCGCCCTTCCCGCCGGCACCATCGCCAATGTCGTCACCTGCCTCGAAATGCGCCAGAGGCTCGAATCTGCAAAGCCAACGGCAGCCCCAGATCTGGCGCTTGAGCGCTGGATCGATGTCGACCTTGACCAGTATCGCAGCCTGTTTCGCCGCGTCGGCGAAGACTGGATGTGGGTATCGCGGCTGATCATGCCGGATGACGAGCTGAGGACCACCCTTGCCGATCCCGGTATCGAGCTCTTCGCCGCGATGAAAGACGGGGCGCCGGTCGGCATCCTTGAACTCGATTTCCGCGAGCCTGGCGAATGCGAACTGGTCTTCTTCGGCCTCGTACCGGAAGCGATCGGCCAGGGCGCCGGCCGCTGGCTGATGAACCAGGCGCTGGACAAGGCCTGGGCAAAGCCGATCACCAGGCTCTGGCTGCACACCTGCCATTTCGATCATCCGGGCGCCATCACCTTCTATCGCCGCTCCGGCTTCGAGCCCTACGGCACCTTTGTCGAGGTGACCGAGGACCCGCGCCTGACCGGCAAGATGCGCATCGACGCGGCGCAGCACGTGCCACTGATCCGGCCGGTCGATCCGGTTTTGTAAGCGCTACCATCACAAAAGCGGCGGCGAACCAAAAAGCGGGCCAAAGGCCCTTGAGCGTCCTTGGCCCGCCGTGCCAATGTCGCGCCGACACATCAGCTAGGGAGAATATACCATGGACGTTCGCGCCGCCGTTGCCGTACAGGCTGGCAAGCCGCTGGAGATCATGACCGTTCAGTTGGAAGGCCCGCGCGCGGGTGAAGTTCTGATTGAAGTAAAGGCCACAGGTATTTGTCATACCGACGATTTCACGCTTTCTGGCGCAGACCCGGAAGGCCTGTTTCCGGCCATCCTCGGCCATGAGGGCGCTGGCATCGTCGTTGATGTCGGACCCGGCGTCACCTCGGTGAAGAAGGGCGATCACGTGATTCCGCTCTACACGCCGGAGTGCCGCGAATGTTATTCCTGCCTCAGCCGCAAGACCAATCTCTGCACCTCGATCCGCGCCACGCAGGGCCAGGGCCTGATGCCGGACGGCACCAGCCGCTTTTCAATCGGCAAGGACAAGATCCATCACTATATGGGCTGCTCGACATTCGCCAATTTCACCGTCCTGCCGGAGATCGCGCTGGCCAAGGTCAACCCGGACGCACCGTTCGACAAGATCTGCTACATCGGCTGCGGCGTGACCACCGGCATCGGTGCCGTGATCAACACCGCCAAGGTCGAAATCGGTTCGACCGCCATCGTCTTCGGTCTCGGCGGCATCGGTTTGAACGTGCTGCAGGGCCTGCGCCTGGCCGGTGCCGACATGATCATCGGCGTCGACATCAACAATGACCGCAAGGCCTGGGGCGAAAAGTTCGGCATGACGCATTTCGTCAATCCGAAGGAAGTCGGCGACGACATCGTGCCCTATCTGGTCAACATGACAAAGCGCAACGGCGACCTGATCGGCGGTGCCGACTACACCTTCGACTGCACCGGCAACACCAAGGTCATGCGCCAGGCGCTGGAAGCCTCGCACCGCGGTTGGGGCAAGTCGGTCATCATCGGGGTCGCCGGCGCCGGCCAGGAAATCTCGACGCGACCGTTCCAGCTGGTCACCGGCCGCAACTGGATGGGCACCGCCTTTGGCGGCGCGCGCGGCCGCACCGACGTGCCGAAGATCGTCGACTGGTACATGGACGGCAAGATCCAGATCGATCCGATGATCACCCACACCATGCCGCTGGAAGACATCAACAAGGGCTTCGAGCTGATGCATTCGGGCGAAAGCATTCGCGGCGTCGTGGTCTACTGATGACTGCGGAAAGCTACCGGGTCGATGCGCGGAGACTGGAAGACTTCTCCGCGCTGGAACTGCACGACCTGCTGAAGATGCGGGTCGATGTCTTTGTGGTGGAGCAGAAATGCCCCTATCCGGAGATCGACGGCAAGGACAAGCATGCCCTGCATCTGCGGCTGATGCAGGACAATGATCTGCTGGCAGCCGCCAGGATCTTTGCGCCCGCAGAAGCCGCTGGCCCGGCCAAGATCGGCCGGGTCGTGGTGTCGCCAGCGCACCGCGGCAAGCGGCTTGGCGATGCGGTGATGCGCGAGGCGATCACGCTCTGCGAGGAACGTTTCCCCGCCTGCACCATTGCCCTGTCGGCTCAGAGCCATCTGAAGGCATTCTACGCCTCCTTCGGCTTCGAGGCCTGTTCGGCGGAATATTTGGAAGACGGCATTCCGCATGTCGATATGTTCCGCCCCACCAAGGTCGCCGTAAACTGACCATGCGGCCGATGTGCCGGGAAACCATTTGATGATCTATGTCGACGCCGATGCCTGCCCGGTAAAGCCGGAAATCCTCAAAGTGGCCGAACGTCACAATATGGAGGTGACCTTCGTCGCCAATTCCGGCCTGCGTCCGTCGCGCGACCCGATGGTGAAGAATGTCATCGTCTCCAGCGGCTTTGACGCGGCCGACGACTGGATTGCCGAACGCGCCGGCCCCGAGGACATCGTCATCACCGCCGACGTACCGCTGGCCGGCCGCTGCGTGGCGGCGGGCGCGCAGGTCACCGGCCCGACCGGCCGGGTTTTCGACGTTGCCAATATCGGCATGGCGACCGCGATGCGCGATCTCGGCGCCCATCTGCGCGAGACCGGCGAGAGCAAGGGCTACAATGCCGCGTTTTCGCCGCGCGACCGATCGGCCTTCCTCGAAACGCTTGACAGGCTCTGCCGCCGCCTCAAGAAGTGACGACGCCCACCCGGGCTATCGTCAGGCATCACCGGATGAACCGATGACACAAGAGCGCAACTGGATCCTCAATCACCGCTACAGCAGTTTCATGGGTGCCGGTGCGCTGACCCTGATCGCCCTGCCGGTAATCGCGCGCCTGGAGCCATCGATTGCCGTCGAAGGACCGGCGATCGTATTTTTCATCACCTATCTGACGCTCGCTTGGTCGCGACTGCGGCGCCTGACGCCGGCCTTTCTGCGCCAGCATGCCGAGACAGCGGATGCCCCGGCCTTCGTCATATTGGTCGTCACAGCGCTCGCCATCGTGGCCGCCATCGGATCCCTGTTCGCCGTGCTCAATCGCGACGTCAAAGGCGGCCAGCTGGAACTGTTCACGGCTGCCGGATCGGTCATTTTCGGCTGGCTGACCATCCACACGATGGCGGCGATGCATTATGCCCATGTCTTCTGGAAGCCCGACCCGACAACCAAGGGCAGCCACCCTGCCCATCGCGGCGGGCTCGAGTTTCCAGGATCACCGGAACCGTGCGGCCATGACTTCGTCTATTTCGCCCTGGTCATCGGCATGACGGCGCAGACCGCCGATGTTGGGATCACCAGCACGGCCATGCGCAAGCTCAACATGATCCACGCCACCACCTCCTATTTTTTCAACACCGTGCTGATCGCCGCGGCCGTCAATGCGGCCGTCGCGCTCGCCGGTTGATCGACCGACACGACCCACAGGACACCACAAGGAAGACCGATGAAGATTCTTTCCCAGAACACTGCCTTCGGCGGCATGCAGGGCGTCTTTTCCCATGACAGCGAAATCACCGGGACCGAGATGACCTTCGCCGTCTTCGTGCCGCCCCAGGCGATTACCGAGAAACGCCCTGTGCTCTGGTATTTGTCCGGGCTGACTTGCAGCCATGCCAATGTGATGGAGAAAGGCGAATACCGCCGCATGGCCGCCGAACTCGGCCTGATCATCGTCTGCCCGGATACCAGCCCGCGCGGCAACGACGTGCCGGACGAGTTGACCAACTGGAAGATGGGCAAGGGTGCCGGCATGTATCTGAATGCCACCGAAATGCCCTGGGCGGAACACTACCAGATGTATTCCTACATCACCGAGGAACTGCCGGCGCTGATCGCCGAACAGTTCCGCGCCGACATGGACCGCCAGGGCATATTCGGCCATTCGATGGGCGGCCACGGCGCCATGACCATCGCCCTGAAGAACCCCGACCGCTACAGGAGCTGCTCGGCCTTCGCCCCAATCGTCAATCCGCTGACCGCCGACTGGACGCAGGACGCGTTCGAAAAATACATCGGCCCGGACCGGGCGAAATGGCGGCAATACGATGCCTGCGCGCTGGTCGAGGATGGCGCCCGATTCCCGGAATTCCTCATCGATCAGGGCAAGGCCGACAGTTTCCTCGAAACCGGACTGGCGCCATGGCTGTTCGAAGAGGCGATCAAGGGCACCGATATCGGCCTGACGCTCAGGATGCACGAGCGCTACGACCATTCCTACTACTTCATCTCAACCTTCATGGAGGATCACCTGAAGTGGCATGCGGAGCGACTGGCATAGGCGCATTCGCATGCCCGTTGCCTGCAGCGAAGTCCTTCGTCAGTGAAAGGCACGCACCTCGACCGGCGCGCGACAGGCAATGGCGGCTTTGCGGCCCCATGCCAGCGCATCGTCGATGTCGGCAGCTTCCAGCACCCAGAAGCCGCCGACATGCTCGGTGGTCTGCAGATAAGGTCCATCGCTGGTGAGGACCGCGCCGTCAGGCTGCGGCGTTAGCGATGTCGCGCGGATTGCTGGGTGCAGGCCGCCGACGAAAATCCGGATCCCGGCGGCCACCATCTCGTCGTTGAGCGCGTCGATGTCGCGCGACATCGCCTCGTCCTCGGCGATCGATGGATCGTAGTCGTCGGGGTGATGAATGGCCACCAGATACCGCGTCATGACGTCTCCTTTCAGCGGCTATCACCGGTTCGCAAGCGCTTGCTGCCCGGATCGGGCCGGCGTTGGTTTCATAATCTGCGATAGAGAAAATGGTCGAAATCGGCCGGTTTTGCCCGGCCGGTAATGTCGAAGGCGAACATGCCGGCAAAAGCGCCGGTAAACGAGCCATGCTCGCCAAAGCCGCCTTCGTCCGAGACGACGCCGGCATCCAGAACCGGCCCGACTGAATGCCAATCCGCCGATCCCGACAGCCGCCAGAAGAATTGCAGGTCGTTATCGACGATGTCCATCGCAAGGTCGACCGGACCGTTACCAATCGCGATTCCCTGGCCGATCGGGAATGTCAGTTTGCCGGCCGGGTAGTCACCCGGAACCGAGAGAATGATCAGGCAACGGCCGAGTTCCTCGTCGGTCGAAATGCCGAGCGCGTGGAACTTGTAGCGATTGTAATAATGGGTGATGCCGGCAACTTGCTGATAGGTTTCGGGCGAAAAATCGAGCCGCGTTTCGACGCGAAATCGATGATGCTCCTGCCGACGGGCAACCAGCGCCTGCTCGAACCACGAACCGATGCTTTCGCGGCCAAACAGACGCAGATGCCCTGCCCGCTGCGTGAGGCTGAAGATGCGGTCCGGCTCGGGCGTACGCAGCCACTGAAACTCAGGCGGCAGCCCGGAAGTGTCGAAAGTCCGCAGGATCTCGTCCGGTTCGGGCTGCTTTACCGCCCCCTTCAACGCCGGCACCTCGACCGCAGGCACGACGCCGCCCTGTTCGAGATAGAGCCAGCCGTCGTCCTTCCAGACGCATTTCTGTAAGGCGGTCTCACGCCCGAGCGTGCAGCGGCGTTTCGGCGCAAGCGGCCGGCCGCAAAGATGGGTGTGATAGGCCTCGCCCTCCGGCGTCTCGACATACTGGCCATGGCCAGAACGCTGCAGCACGGCCTCGGGATTGTCCTTCGACGTGATCAGATACTGGTTCGGATGCAATTGGTAAGGGCCGTCGATGCTGCGCGAGCGCGCCATGGTGACGGCGTGTTCGTAGCCGGTTCCGCCCTCGGCGGTGGTCAGGTAGTACCAGCCATTGCGCTTGAACAGATGCGGCGCCTCGACCAGCCCGAGCGGGCTTCCGGCAAAAATATTGCGGATCGGACCGATTAGTTTGCCGGATTTGGAATCCCATTCCTGCAGCAGGATCCCGTCGAAGGCCGGATGTTTGCCGATCGTGTTGTTCGCCTTCCCCCGGTGGTTCCACTGCATGTTGACGAACCACTTGCGGCCGTCGTCATCGTGGAACAGCGACGGATCGAAACCCGACGAATTGACATAGACCGGATCGGACCAGGGGCCTTCGATCGTCGGTGACGTAACGATGTAGTTATGCGCATCCTTGAAGCTGCCTTCGAAGCGCTTGACGTCGGTATAAACCAGCCAGAACAGACCATCCGCATGGGACAGGCACGGCGCCCAGACACCACAACTGTCGGGATTGCCACGCATGTCCAGCTGGCTTGCCCGGCTGAGCGGACGCGACACCAGCGTCCAGTTGGCCAGATCCCGGGAATGATGGATCTGCACGCCCGGATACCATTCGAAAGTCGAGGTGGCGATGTAATAATCCTCGCCGACACGGATAAAGGACGGGTCCGGATTGAAGCCGGGCAGAATGGGGTTCTTGATCATCTGTGTCTCCTCCTCCGCAGTTACCTCTCCCCCTGCGGGAGAGGAAGAAAAATCAGAGCCTTAGCCGCAGGCTAAGCTCTAGATTTTTCAAGAGAGGGGCATGCCAGCCTGACCTGCCCCTCTCTTGGGATTTCTAGCACTTAGCTGTCGCTAAGCTGCTGAAATCCCATTCTCCCCCGCAAGGGGGGAGAGAGTGTTACTTCTTCTTGCGCGCCGGTCCCTTGCGCTCCGCCGACGCTGCCCACAGGTTGATGTCGGCATCCTTGGCAAAGACATCGATTTCGGCCAGTTCCTCGGCAGTGAAATCGGGCTTCTCGATCGCCTTAACGCAATCCTCTACCTGGCTTGGCTTGGACGCGCCGATCAGCGCCGTGGTGATATGTCCGCCGCGTAGCACCCAGGCAAGCGCCATCTGGGCGAGCGTCTGGCCGCGGCGTTCAGCAATGCGGTTGAGGCCGCGGATGTTCTCGATATTGCGCTCGGTGAGGAAGTCGGGATTGAGCGACTTGTCCTGCGCCGCCCGGCTGCCTTCCGGAACGCCGCCGAGATATTTCGCCGTCAGCATGCCCTGGGCGAGCGGCGAAAATACGATCGAACCGACGCCAAGTTCTTCCAGCGTATCGACCAGCCCGTCTTCCTCGATCCAGCGGTTGATCATCGAATAGCTCGGCTGGTGGATGAGCAGCGGCGTGCCGAGGCTTTTCAGGATGTCATAAGCTTCGCGCGTGCGCTTCGAATTGTAGGACGAGATACCGACATACTGCGCCCTGCCCGACCGGACGATGTGATCGAGCGCGCCGCAGGTTTCCTCCAGCGGCGTATCGGGATCGAAGCGGTGCGAGTAGAAGATGTCGACATAGTCGAGCCCCAGCCGCTTCAGGCTCTGGTCGCAGGACGCGATCATGTATTTGCGGCTGCCCCATTCGCCATAGGGACCCGGCCACATGTTGTAGCCAGCCTTGGACGAGATGATCATCTCGTCACGCAACCCTCGAAAATCCGTGCGCAGGATCTCGCCAAAGGCGCTTTCGGCCGAACCCGCAGGCGGGCCGTAATTGTTGGCGAGATCGAAATGTGTGATCCCCAGGTCGAAGGCCTTGCGGCAGATCGCCTGCTTGGTCTGGTGCGGCGTGTCATCGCCGAAATTGTGCCACAGACCGAGCGAGATCGACGGCAGCTTGAGGCCGCTTTTCCCGCAACGGTTATAGGTCATCCGCGCGTAGCGGTCTTCGGCTGGGGTCCAGGTCATGTCTTTCCTCCGGAATGCTGATGCAATCGCTTAGCGAAGCAGCGCTTGCGCCTCTTCTATCCCGAGAGCAGCCGGTTGGGTACATGTCGTCGTCAACGTGATGAAATTTCCGGTCTCGCCCGACTTCAGGATCGAGGTCATCACATCCACGCCATGCAGCGCCCGATCGAGCGAGCAGCGCGCGTCACGGCCTTCGAGGATGGCGATTGCCATGTCGGCCAGACCGGCGGTGCGGTAGTTGGCGCGTGCACCCTGCGGGCTTTCCTGATTGTTGACGCCGAACGGATGATCCCAGCCATCGAGCGGCTGGATATTCTTGTCGCGCCCTGATGCCTCGACGGCGCCGCCGAAGAAATTCGGATCGGGTACGTAGAGCGAGCCCTCTGTGCCGTAAAGCTCCATATTGGCATGGCGGTGCGACCAGACATCCCAGCTCGCAGACAGCGTGATCGTCGCGCCGTTCTCGAATTCCAGCAGCGCATGGATATTCGTCGGCGTCTTCACCGGAATGGTTTCACCTGCACGCGGATGGCTGGTGATGGTGCGCGTTTCGCTCGCCATCGAGGTCAGGGCCGCGACCCGCCTCACCGGGCCGATCAGGTTGACGAGATTGGCGATGTAGTAAGGGCCAAGATCGAGGATCGGGCCACCGCCAGGCAGGAAGAAGAAATCGGGATTGGGATGCCACATCTCCATGCCCGGGCTCATCACATGGCAGGTGCCGGAGGTGACCCGGCCGATACCGCCCTTCTCGATATGGGCGCGTGCCAGCTGATGCGAACCGCCAAGGAAGGTGTCCGGCGCGCAACCGACGGATAAGCCCTTGTCGCGGGCGATCCGGCGCAGGTCTTCGCCCTGTTCGAGCGTCAGCACCAGGGGTTTTTCCGAATAGACGTGTTTGCCCGCCTCAAGGATGCGCTTGGAGACACTGTAATGCGCATCGGGGATGGTCAGGTTGACGATGATATCGAGTTCGTCATTGGCGAGCAGCTCATCGAGCGTCTGTGCCTTGACGCCGTATTCGTCGGCCCGAAGTTCGGCCGCATTCATGTTGAGGTCACTGCAGGCCAGCACTCTCAGCCCCCGGAAGAGCGGTGCCAGCGAGAAATAGGTGGTCGAGATATTGCCGCATCCGATGATGCCGACGCCGAGTTCGCGTGCCATGGGAAATGTCCTGCTTTGATAGGGATCAGTAGGCGTTGAAAGACGTGATCGAACGGGAAATCAACCGGTCGATATCCTTCGGATTGTCATGTTCGACGACGAAATATTTGACCTTGGTGCCGCGCAAGGCTTGCATCAGCCCCTTCCAGTCGACCGTGCCGTGACCGACATCGGCCCAGCCGTCTTCATCGGCATTTTGCCCCGCCGGCGCAATATCCTTGACGTGGACGGCACTGATGCGTTTGCCGTAGCTTTCGATCCAGGCGAGCGGATCGGCTTTGCCGCGGATGACCCAGGCAATGTCGGCTTCCCAGTCGAGTTCGGGACCGCCGGCCAGGATCTGCTCCTGCGGCGTCGAATCGTCTTCCAGCGTGGCGAATTCGAAGTCGTGATTGTGCCAGCCGAAAATGAGACCGGCGTCCCGGATCGGCTTGCCCGCCGCCTGCAGGCGCTGGCCGAAGGCGAACCAGCCGGACGCATCACTCGGCCGCTGGTCAGGCAGCAGATACGGGCAATAGATCGCTTCGATGCCGAGTGCCTTGGCAATCTTGACCACCCTGGCCGGATCACCCTCGATCATGTCGAGACCGAAATGCGCTGTCGGCATGGTGAGGCCGTTCGTATCGAGATCCGACTTCAATGCTGCGAGACCGGCGTCGTCGAGCGCCGCATACATTGCGCCATAGCCTTCGACGGCGCCATATCCGGCCGTAGCAAGCTTGGGCAGGATGTCGCTGAACGGCTGGAAATTGCGGGCGCTGTAAAGCTGGAAGCCGAGTTTCGTCATGGGTATTTCCTCCTCGATGCTGCCCGTGCCGTCGGCCGGGCCTATGTCCCTGAAGTTGGTCAATCCGCCGCTTGGCAGGAGTGCAGATCGTAGATGCGGAAGTCCGGCAGCACGCCGGACTCCATGGTCGATGACGGCGTGAAGACGATCCGCCGGGTTTCGCCGCCTGAAAGATCGAAGGCATTGTCGCTATAGCGGCCGGGCGTGGCACTTTCGATCATCACGAACAGGGCGAGCCCCTTTGCCGAGACCGCAATCTCGAATGAGCCGTCAGCAAGCGCCGTGACACCGGTCGTGAGTTCCGGCGACTGCAGGTCGAGCGACTTGTAGGTGCCGTTGAGGAAATGCCCCTCGCCACGCATGCCGTTCGATGCTGTGAAGCTCCAGGCGAGCATTCCGTCGACCGGGATCTCCGTGGTGTCGAGCGTCAGCAGGACCTCGGCGCGATCCGGGCCGCAATCGCCCTGAACGCTCTTCAGCGGACTACGTTTACCGTCGAGTGTCAGCGTGAACAGGTTCATGTCGATCGTCACCGGATCGAGCGTGTCGTTGACCATGGATAGGGTCAGGGACGCAGCGTCATCGGACGGGATTGCCGCGACTGCCACCGGCTGGAAGAACCGCCGCGCCATGTAATGCATCGCCTTCCAGCTGCCGCCATAGTCGAGACTCGACCACGAGGCCACCGGCCAGGTATCGTTGAGCTGCCAGTAGAGCGTGCCCATGCAATGAGGCTTCAGCGACCGCCAGAAATCGACAGCCGTCTTGATCGCCAGTCCCTGCTGGATCTGGCTGAGATAGACAAAATTGGCGAAATCCTTGGGGAAGCGGAAATAGCGGAACATCGTGCCGGCGATCCGCTCATTGCCGCCTGCATTCTTCTGGTGCAGTTCGATCACCGGCGAGGCAATGTTCATATCGGCCTTGTCGGCAAAGGTCTCGATCACCGGCAGCGAGGTATAGGACTGGAAACCGAACTCCGAGCAGAAGCGGGGGCGAACGCTGCGATAATTGTCGAAGCTCTTGTTCTCGTGCCAGACCGACCAGTAATGCATGTCGCCCGAACCATCGGCATGCCAGGCATCGCCATAGTCGAGATAACCAGACGCCGGGCTCGACGGCCACCAGATGGCTTGCGGGAAGGCCTTGCGCACACCTTGTTCAATGACCCGATTGAGCCGGTCATAGGCAACCAGATAGCGGTCCCGATTTTTCACCGATTCCTCGAACCAGGTCAGAGCGCCGACCAGTTCATTGTCGCCGCACCAGAGCATGATCGACGGATGCGAGGCGAGCCGGCGCACCTGATAATCGACCTCGTGGGCAACATTCGCGAGGAAATCGTCGCTGCACGGATAGAGATTGCAGGCAAACATGAAGTCCTGCCAGACCATCAGCCCCTTGAGGTCGCAGAGATCGTAGAACCAATCGGCTTCGTAAAACCCACCGCCCCAGATACGGATCATGTTCATGTTCGCATCGACGGCCGATTGCAGCAGGTCGTCGGTCTTGGCGACCGAGCTCCGCGAATAAAGCGCATCGGCCGGAATCCAGTTGGCACCACGGCAGAAGATTTCGCGGCCATTGACCTTGAGAGCAAAGCGGCTGCCGGCCGCATCGGGATCGGTGATCAGCTCGACGGTGCGCAAGCCGATCTGGCGGGTAACGGTCTCGGTCGGCAGATCGACGGTCAGCGTGTAAAGCGCCTGCTCGCCGTTGCCGGCCGGCCACCACAGCCGCGGCTTGTCGACCTCGAAGACATAAACGACCTTCGTTTCGCCGGCATTGATGCCAACATCGAGGCGGACCCTCTCGCCGTCCAGGGCAAAATGCACCGGCACGACGGCAGGCTCGACCGAGTGGATCGTGGCGGTCACCTTGAGATCGACGCGACCGTCGGCATGGTGGAGCTGTTCGGTCTCGACATGTTCGATGCGCGCCGGATCGAGCTTTTTCACCGAAACCGTGCCATAGAGGCCGAGCGGCGCAATCGCGATATTCCAGTCCCAGCCGAAATGGCATTGCGGCTTGCGCAGCATGTTGCCGTTCGGGATCGGCGAATTGCCTTTCTGGTACGGCACATAGAACGGCTGCCGCGCCTGGCGTTCGGCGCCGGCTGTTATGCTTGAGTGAAAGACGATGCGGATGCGATTCTCGCCGGGCTGGAGGGCGGCCGAGATGTCCGGACGGTAACGGCGGAAGCAATTATCGGCCGACAAAACCGGCACGTCGTTGACGAAGACGACGGCGACCGTGTCGAGATAGTCGATGTCGAGATACCAGCTGCCGGAGGCATCCGGCACGACGAAGCTGCGCTCGACCGTCCAGTCACGCTCGGCGACCCATTGGACGACCTCTTCATTGCGACCGAAATACGGGTCGGGAATGATGCCTGATGTCACCAGCGCCGAATGCACGTCGCCCGGCAAGGTGAAGCTTGCACCATGTTCGCCATCGGCGGATGCCAGCTGCCACTCGCCGTGAAGATCGATGATGTCGCCGTTCGAATGTTCCATGGTGCCTGATCCTCAACCGAGACGCACGTCCCGGCCGAAACCGGGACGCTGGGACAGAACGCTCAGATGCGCTCCTCTGACGTGGCATCAAACAGCGAAGCCACCGACATGTCGAAACTCAGGCGCACGCGGGCACCCGGCGCATAACGCCGCGTTCCGCCGATCCTGACCGACATCACATGCCCGGCATGTTTGAGCCACAGCAGGTTGTCGGCACCCATCGGCTCCTCGATATCGACGACGGCCTCGTGGAACTCGGCAATGCCGTTTTCCTCGTCCACCTTCACATGCTCGGGCCGCACGCCGAGCACAACCTTGCGTCCGGCAGTCAGCGCTTCCTTCGCGCGGTAGCCAACCAACGAAAACAGCACGTCATGGGTCTTGAAAAACAGCTGACCGCCCTGCTCGACGATCTCGCCATGCAGGAAATTCATCGATGGAGACCCGATGAAGCCGGCGACGAACAGGTTCCTCGGCTGGTTATAGATCGTGTTCGGATCGGCGAGCTGCTGGATTTCACCGCTCTTCATGATCGCGATTCGGTCGGCCAGCGTCAGTGCCTCGATCTGGTCGTGGGTGACGTAGATCATCGTGTTTTTCAGGTTCTGATGCAGGCGCTTGATTTCGACACGCAGTTCCGAGCGGAGCTTGGCGTCGAGGTTGGACAGCGGTTCGTCAAACAGGAAGACATCGACGTCGCGCACCAGCGCCCGGCCGATCGCCACGCGCTGGCGCTGGCCGCCCGACAGTTCCGACGGCTTGCGCTTCAACAACGGTCCGATCTGAAGGATGTCGGAAGCGCGCTGCACACGCTTGTCGATATCCGCCTTGGGCATCTTGGCAACCTGCAGGCCAAAGGACAGGTTCTTTTCCACCGTCATCTGCGGATAGAGTGCATAGGACTGGAACACCATGCCGATGCCGCGGTCCTTGGGCTCTTCCCAGGTGACATTCTTGCCCTTGATGAAGATCTGCCCCTCGGTCGGCTCCAGCAGGCCGGCGATGCAGTTGAGCAGCGTGGACTTGCCACAGCCGGACGAGCCGAGCAGGACTAGGAACTCGCCGTCGCCGATGTCGAGGTTGAGATTTTGCAGCACCTTGACGGCACCAAAGCTCAAGGAAAGGTCTCTGATCGATACGCTATGCGACATGTGTTTAACCCTTGACTGCGCCGGCGGCGATACCGCGGACAAAGAGACGTCCCGACACGAAATAGACGAACAGCGGCACCGCGCCGGTCAGCAGCGTGGCGGCCATGTTGACGTTGTATTCCTTCACGCCTTGGACGGAGTTGACGATGTTGTTGAGCTGGACCGTCATCGGGTAGTATTCCGGACGGGTGAAGACGACGCCGAACAGGAAGTCGTTCCAGATGCCGGTTATCTGCAGGATCATCGCAACCACGAAGATCGGCAGCGACATCGGCAGCATGATCCTGAGATAGATCTGCCAGAACCCTGCCCCGTCGATACGCGCCGCCTTGAACAGCTCTTCCGGCAGCGACGTGAAGTAGTTGCGGAACAACAGCGTCAGGATCGGCATGCCGAAGATCGTATGTACGATGACCAGGCCAGACAGTGTGCCGTAGATGCCCAGTTCGCGCAGAACGATCACGATCGGATAGATCATCACCTGGTATGGAACGAAGGCGCCGACGATCAGGATGGTGAAGAACAGGTCCGCACCCTTGAAGCGCCAGTTGGCCAGCGCATAGCCATTGACCGAAGCGATCAGGATCGAGATCAGCGTCGAGGGCACGGTGATCCTCACCGAGTTCCAGAATCCTCGCGACAGGCCATCACAGTTGAGTCCGGTGCAGGCCGTCGCCCAGGCCTTGACCCAAGGCTCGAAGGTGATCTCCATCGGCGGTGAGAAGATGTTGCCCATGCGGATTTCCGGCATGCCTTTGAGCGATGTGACGATCATCACATAGAGCGGCAGCAGGTAATACAGCGCAAAGAAGATCAGCGCGCCGTAGAGCATGATGTTGCGGCCGGAAAAGGTGCGGCGCGGCTTGGCACCGGTCGGACCCGGGCCAAGGCGACCGATCGGACCGGGGCCGGCCGGGATCGGCATTGCCGCGGATGTCTTGGGGAGATTGGGGGAAACCGAATTAGCCACGCTTCTTTCCTCCGAATTCCAGGTAGGCCCAGGGGATGATGACGATCGCGACCGTGAGCAGCATCATCGTCGATGCGGCAAAGCCCTGGCCGAGGTTCTGCGCCTGGAACATGTAGTCGTAGACGTATTTTGCCGGCACTTCCGAGGCGATGCCCGGACCGCCGCTGGTCTGTGCCACAACGAGGTCATAGAGGCGCACGATGCCGCTGGTAATGATCACCAGCGTGGTGATGAACACCGGCCGCATCATCGGGATGATGATGAACAGATAGGTCCTCCACACCGGGATTCCGTCGACCCGCGACGCTTTCCAGATGTCCTCGTCGATGCCGCGCAGACCGGCGAGCAGCAGGCACATGACGAGCCCCGTGCCCTGCCAGAGCCCGGCAATCAGCACACCATAGATGACGATGTCGGCATCGTAGAGCGGATTGAAGGTGAAGGTCGTCCATCCGAGGCTGCGCACGATCGACTGCACTCCGAAATCCGGGTTGAGGATCCACTGCCACACCAGACCGGTGACGATGAACGACAGCGCGAACGGATAGAGGAAGATGGTGCGGAAGGTGTTTTCGAAGCGGATTTTCTGATCCATCAGCGCCGCCAGCAAAAAGCCGATGACCACGCTGAAGATCAGCGACAAAATCCCGTAGATCGCCAGATTCTGGATCGACATGATCCAGCGCGGCGCGTCCCAAAGGCGGTCATACTGGTCGAGACCGACAAATTGCAGGCGCGGCAGCAACTTGGAATTGGTGAAGGAATAAACCACCGTCCAGAGGGTTCCACCGAGGAAAATCACCAGCGCGGTGAGGATCATCGGGATCGAGGCAATCTTGGAATTGAGATTGCGAAACAGCTTGTTGGGTCGACCGGCATGCGCTTGGCCCGTCATGGGTCAGTCCTCCTGTTACACGGCCACAGGTGACAGCACGCCCGTCGAGAGCACCGCTGGCTTGCGGCTTCGTCGAACTTCACGTGTCTGCGCGGTTTTCCGCACCCGGCCGGAGTTGGCAAATCACCGGTCGGGCTCCTTCGAACCCGACCGGATATCGTCAACCGCCTTTGCTCAGTCTGCAGCGGCGATGATTTCGGCAAAACGCTTCTGCGCGTCTTCCGGCGTCATCGAGGCATTGGCAAAGAATTCGGAGAACAGGTCTTCCTTCTGCTTCTGGCTATCCGGCGAAAGCAACTGGTCGGTGCCCTGGATGACATTGCCCTTGGCAAGGATCTCAAGGCCCTTCTTCATGCAGTCGTTGGCAGCAGCCAGATCGACGTCGCCACGAACCGGCAGCGAGCCCTTCTTCAGGTTGAACGCGACCTGGGTTGCCGGAGCAAGCAGGGTCGAGGCCAGCACTTCCTGCGCCTTGGATTTTTCCTCGTCCTTGAGCAGCGGGAAGTAGAACGCATCACCACCGGTCGAGATGATCTCGTTGACGCCGAGACCCGGCAGGCACGTATAGTCGGTACCGGCGGTCTGGCCGGCAAGCGCGAATTCGCCCTGCGCCCAGTCACCCATGATCTGGCCGCCGGCCTTGCCGGTAATCACCAGATTGGTGGCCTGGTTCCAGTCCTGGACATTGGAGCCCTTGGACATCCGACGGGCATCGTCGGCAGCCTTGAACACCTTGGCGATCTCGGGACCGGCTGCGACTTCCGCATCCTTTTCCTTGAACACCTTCTCGAAGGTATCCTTGCCGGCAATGGCGACGAGCAGAACGTCGAAGGCACCGGCGGACTGCCACGGCTGACCGCCGACGGCGAGCGGAATGATACCGGCCTTTTCAAGCGCCGGAGCGGCTGCGACGAACTCGTCCCAGTTCTTCGGCACCTCGACACCGGCTGTCTTGAACGCGGCATTCGAAAGCCACAGCCACTGCCAGGAATGGATGTTGACCGGGGCACAATAGACCTTGCCGTCGATCGTGCAGGATTCCAGCAGGCTGGCCGGCTTGATGATGTCCTTCCAGCCTTCCTTGGTTGCGACATCGGTCAGGTCGCGCAGCAGACCGGACTGGGCCAGCTCCTCTGCCTGACGACCATGGTTGAACTGGGTGGCGGCCATCGGGTCACCACCGGTAATGCGGCTGACCATGATCGGACGCGCGGTACCGCCGGATCCGGCGATAGCACCATCAACCCATTTGTTGCCGGTGGCGTCGAAAGCCTTGGCAAGCTCGGCGACCGCCGCGGCTTCACCGCCGGAGGTCCACCAATGGGTGACTTCGAGATCCGTTGCATGAGCCGCGAACGGCATGACGACAGTTACGGCCAAAGCTGCCGCGAAGCTACGAAAATTCATGAGTCTCCTCCCTCACTGAAACGTTGCCGGAAAAATCTATGCGAAACGATATGAGGGCGCAACCGCAAGAACAGTAAATTTATATTTTGAAAGCAATTTCAACCTTTACGAGAACAATGGCTTTCGTTTCCCAAGTGCCTGCAAACTCGAATATATTGCATGGCAGCAGAGAACTACGTTCTGATTTCATTTGGATTTGATCATATTTCTCAATTTTTGATGTGCCATGCAGCAAAATCATGCAAAAGCTTGAAACTGATCGGTGCATTCCTGCACCTTCATGCTCAGGTTGCAGGACATCGCCGGGCGCCGCAAGAATCCGCTCGACAAACCAACTGTATCGTTACAGATTTCACATCCACCGGACCCTGGAGAGGCGCGGTTCGGCGTGTTTGCAGCCAGCAAAAAGGCAACTATAAGCAAGGCTTACACGAATGGCAGGGACACCATGACAGAGCAGCAAGGGCGCGGGATCATTGACCGCGCGACGGCGACCAAGGAGAGGCCGACCCTCAAGACAATCGCCTTCATGACCGGCCTTGGCATCACCACCGTCTCGAGAGCGCTGAAAGATGCGCCCGACATCGGTGCGGAGACCAAGGAGCGGGTCCGCATGGTGGCGCGGCAGCTGGGTTATCAGCCGAACCGGGCCGGTGTCCGCCTGCGCACCGGCAAGACCAATGTCATCGCGCTGGTGCTCGGCATCGATGAAGAGATCCTCGGTTTTTCCAACCAGATGGTGGTCGGCATTTCCGAAGTCCTGTCCGGCACGCCCTATCACATCGTCGTCACGCCGCATGCCCACACCAAGGACCCTATGCTGCCGGTGCGCTACATCCTCGAGACAGGTTCGGCCGATGGCGTGATTATATCGCGTACTGAGCCTGAAGACGCCCGGGTGCAATTGCTGATCGAGCAGAACATGCCATTCGCCACCCACGGCCGCACCAGTATGGAGCAAGTGCATCCATACCACGATTTTGAACAACGAGGCCTTCGCCTATGGTGCTGTCGAGCGATTGGTGAACAAGGGACGCAAGCGCATCGCGCTTTTGCCACCGCCCACCAAGCTGACCTATAGCGCGCATACGCGAAACGGATTTCTGCGCGGCTTGCGGGATTTCGGCGCAGAAGAGGTTCCGCTGCACATCAATATCGATGCATCGCTGGGCGACATTCGCAATGCGATCGAGCAATTGATGCGCGCAAACGATGCACCGGACGGTCTGATCACCGCATCCGGCAGTGCCGCAATTGCCGCCAATGCCGGTATCGAGGCGGCCGGAAAACATGTCGGACGGGAACTCGATCTGGTGTCCAAAACAAGGCACACCGATCCTGAGCTGGA
>NZ_AHZC01000054.1 GCF_000247475.1 Rhizobium sp. PDO1-076
CATTTGCTCGGGATTGTCGGCGCGCTCGATGGGATCCCACAAATGATGCGCGACGAACTTGAGGAGCATACTTTCCGGCGCCGGCCAAGGCAGGAGGGCGCCGGTGGCAACAGAACACCAGGCCTCAAGATAGGCGAGGTCGGAGGCCAGCGCCCGCATGGTGTTGTCGCCCATGCCCTCTTGCGCCAGATGCTTGAGCGTCGCGACATCCTCGTCAGTGAGAAGCTCGGCCAGTTGGTCGCGGCGATCGAACGGAAGTATGGCGTCAAGCGCGTCCAGTTCCTCGGCGCGCTTCAGGACAGCCTGGTTGCCAGCAGGGGTGGTCGGGGATTGCTGCGTCATCTGGTTTGCCCCATTTCCGACGTGTGTTTGCAAATGTTCCGGAAATCCCGTATATTCCGGAACAAAGGAGTTCTGCCATGACATCGACGGTTACCGCTGCGGCGGTTTCGAAGAATTTCGGGGCCTATCAGGATGCGGCTGTTCGCGAGCCTGTCATCATTACCAAGAACGGCCGGCCGCGCACCGTTTTGATCGCCTATGAGGATTACCTCCGCCTGGCGAAACGGGATCGGCGGGTGGAACTGACGACGGCGCTCGGCGACGAGGAACTCTCCGCCATTGAAGCTTCGGCAATGGAGCCCGGTCTCGATCATCTCAATCTCGAAGTGCTGAAGGGCAAGCATGCTGCCGACTGAACCGAAGGTTGGCTGGGTCTTCCGATATTCCTATCTCTGGCATTGGCAGCATCTCGAAGGCCGGGAGGAAGGTGACAAGGATCGCCCGGCGCTCGTGTTGGCGATCGTTGAAACCACGGAAGACGGAACGCCCGCTGTGCGGGTTCTGCCGGTCACGCATACGCCGCCCTCTGATCCAGGAGACGCGATCGAGATCCCGCCAGCAACGAAAAGGCGCCTCGGACTGGACGACGAGCGATCCTGGATTGTTTTGACGGAAAGCAACCGGTTTGTCTGGCCGGGGCCGGATGTACGGCCCATCGACACCGAGACCGGCTACCTTGGTCCCTTGCCGCCGGCGCTGTTTGAGGAGATCAAACGCCGCTTTGTCGAACTGGCGCGAGGACAACGTCATCGCGCGACGGCACGCAGTGAATAACGGCCATGCTGCGGTGACGCCTAACCGCTGACCGTTCCACTGGTTTCTGCACCCGGACATAGTGGGTCCTCTGCGGCCGGGATTGGACCCGACTTTATCGCTGTCAGTTTTCCTGGATCGCCGGACTGCATGTCTTTGCCCTGTAACAATAACTGCTCATCCTAATTCGGTGGAATCTTAGCCTGATTTGCGGGTTGAATGCGAGGGCGATCGTCGATGAGCCGTAAACTGGACAAGCTCGTGGTGAACGATGCAGTCTGGCTGAAAGCTGTAGCGCGCGAGGCGGTCATTCGTCCTCTGGCATCGAAGTCTCGACTGTCCCCTGCCGATGTAGGCTTGGCTTGCCGCCAGCTGGAATTGGGCCGGGCACGTCTTTATGAGCTTCTCGGTCGGTATCGGACGTCTTCCGTCACGAGCTCGCTGCTCGACCACAATCCAGGCCCCGAACGGGGGAGGCGGCGCCTGACGCAAGACATGGAAGCGATCATCGAGACTGCGATGCGGGACACGTACCGTCGGCGGGAAAAGCCATCGGTCACCGCCCTTCACGATCGCGTTCGGGAATTGTGCCGTGCCCATGGCCTGCGCGCGCCTTCGTGGAAGGCGATAAGAGCCCGTGTCGCGCTCGCCGAGCCAAAGGCACTGATGCGAGATAGGGAAGGGGAAAAGGCTGCCCGCGAGCGATTTTCACCCGTGGTTCATGAATACCGTGCTGATCATGCCCTCCATATTGTGCAGATCGATCACACGCAAGTCGATCTGTTTGTTGTCGATGCCGTGCATTGCCTTCCGATCCAGAGACCCTGGCTGACGCTGGCAATCGATGTCGCGAGCCGCATGGTTGCCGGATTTTATCTCAGTTTGGAAAGCCCCTCGTCGGCTTCGGTGGCGCTCGTGATTCAGCACATGGTGATGCCAAAAACGGGGTGGCTCGCGGATCGGAAAATCAAGGCGGAGTGGCCGGTGTTCGGTCTTCCCGACGTGATCCATGTCGATAACGGGCGAGACTTCCATGGAAAGGCATTGATCCGGGGGACTGCCGAGCATGGCATCACCCTTGTTCACAGACCGGTTGCGCGACCACATTACGGTGGGCACATCGAACGGCTGATCGGCACCATGATGGGCGCCGTACACCTCCTGCCGGGAACGACGTCCAGCAATATAGCGGAGCGTGGCTCCTATGATCCGGAGAAGCATGCCGTAATGACGCTCGACGAGCTGGAGAAGTGGCTCACGCTCGAGATCGTCGGACGTTATCATGCCGAAATTCACCGCGGCCTGCTGCTGCCTCCGGTCACCATGTGGGGCGATGTCGTTAAGGCACGACTGGAACCCCTGCGTTTGCCGCATGACGTCGACCGGTTTCTCCAGGATTTTTTACCCTTCGAAGAGCGCAGCGTCCGGCGCGACGGCGTGCATTTGTTCGGGCTTCGTTACTGGGATGACGTCTTGAGCGCGTGGGCCGGTCGGTCTGCTTCCCGTCTGCGGATCAGGTACGACCCAAGGGATATCTCGTTGGTGTTCGTGGAGGGGCCTGACGGCACGAACTGGCCGGTCCGCTTTGCTGATCTCAGCCGCCCGCGCATCACGCTCGGCGAGCACCGGCTGGCCCGCACAGCGCTGAAGGAGCGCGGGGTCAGGGTGACCGATGAGCAATTGATCTTCGAGACGATTGCGGAACAGCGCGCTCTATTGGAGGAGGCCGTTCGGCAAACCAAAGTCATGAGATGCCGCGTCGAGCGTCGTGACCGGTCGCTGACAGCGACAGACAATGAGACTGGCGATCTGGAAATCGAGCTCAACGAGGAGCCGGTGGGTCATCTGCCTCCGCTGGCGGTGGAGGAGTGGTCTTGAGCGACTATGCGCACCTTTTGCCCGCCTATCGGCGGCATGCCACTTTGGGCGATGCCGAGCGCATTGCCTGGATCCGGGCAGATCGGTGGCTTGAGACCGCTCAAGCGGGCTCGGCACTGGCGCGCCTTGAGGATCTGCGTCGTATCCCGCGCGTGACCGGATGCCCTGCCTGCTTATTTACGGAGATACCGGCATGGGCAAGACCAAGATCATTCGCAAATTTCTGCGCGACCATCCTGCCTCATTCGATGGAGGCACGGGAATCACGACCATGCCGGTCGTTGCGATGCAGATGCCCGCCGAACCGCTGGAACGCGACGTCTATGGCGAGCTCCTAAACGCGCTGGGTGCGCCGGGGCCGTCCACCGACAGCACATACCGGCAGAAAGAGATCTGCCGAAGGCTTCTTCGCACCATGGGCGCCCGGATGCTGATCATCGACGAAATTCATGCGCTGCTGGCGGGCACGTTTCGGCAACAACGAATTTTTCTCAATGTCGTGCGGTTCCTTGCCAATGACCTGAAAGTCCCATTGATCTGCGTCGGAACGGATCTGGCCCGACAGGCACTATTGACAGATGCGCAGCTTGCCGAGCGCTTCGAGGCTTTCCATCTCGAACGCTGGCAGAACGATCTCCATCTCTCCCAGCTTCTGACGAGCCTCGGCGGAATTCTGCCGCTGCGCAGACCCTCAGAGCTTGGAACGGCCGCGGCTCGCAGCCGTGTCCTCGACCGCACCGATGGTGTGACCGTCCGTATATTCCGCCTGATAGAGACGGTCGCGGTCGAAGCGATCCGTACTGGCAGCGAGCATCTCACGGCCGAAAGTTTCATGTCGGACGCCCTCGTTCTGCCGCTTGTTACCATGACACGACAGGCCGAAAAGCGCTTGCAGCGTCGAGTTGGGAGATGAGGACAATGCCGCTGCTTCCCGTAGCGCCCCGACCGCTCGATGAGGAATTGCTCTCCTGCTGGCAGGAGCGCGTTGCTATGGGTGCACGGCGACTGAACTCGAACTTTGGCTGGATCCAAGCACCGGTCAAAGCATCGACGGGTTCGAACGGCGCGACTTCGATCCCGACGCCGCGATTATCAGCCTCTGGGCAAAGGCATGCCGTATGGATGAATGCCGGATCGCGAAGATAGCTCGACGCTGTTTCACACGACCTCTGGATTGGTATCACGTCGACCGTCGTCACCAAGCTTTCTGTCGCTTGTGCCTGCGCGAGGACGAGCAAGCCGACCGGGATCACTATGTGCGTTGCTCCTGGTCTCATGTGGAAGCGTTGGCCTGTTCCCGGCATCGAAAGGAGCTTGCGGATTTTTGCAGACGTTGCTTCGGCCGTGCCGGATTTCGGTTCCATTGCGTCGAGGGACGCGCGCGGTTGATCTGCAGCGCTTGCTCGACAGCTGTCACGCGCGCCGAGTTTGGCGCGACTGATCCTGCGAAGATCGACTTCCTGCTGGCGCTCTCCGCAGAGATTTCGGCCGCCATCGACGTCGATGTGTCTTGCGGCAGCCATCGCCGGGATGAAATCGCGCGGGCCGCGCGTTTGCTGTGGGCTCTTTCTCAGGCGAATGGCAAACCATTCATCCTATGGCTTGACCCAGCTCTGCCCTCAGGCTGGAGCGGCAGGCCCTTGGATCGCCGGGCGCCCCTTGCCACCGCGACGCTTCCATGGCGCGCGGCAACATTGATCGGTGTCGCGCAGCTGCTCGACTTTGCAGGGGCGAGACAACGGTTTGGACCGCCGCCACCCTTTCTGCTGGCTATGTTCGCGCGACTGGATGCCGATGTAATTCCTGGCCGGGCGGCGCGGGACAAACCCCCTGATGGCAGGAAGCATCCAAAGAAGCCGATCGCCTTGCGATCCAATACGGAATATCGTGCCTTGGCCGCGAAGATCCTGATGTCCGCAGAGTGGCTCAGTGTTCAAAGCGCCAGCAGCGCGTCACGGGACCGTGTACTTGGCCGCCTCATGAGCCAGACACTGGACCGGGAGTCACGAGACCGAGCTGGCGGGCCCGATCCAGTAAGGCCTTGATCGAAGAGGCTTGCCATTTCCGTCCACCGCGTGGCGGTCGCTCGTGCATGCGCTCCAGCTGTTGGCCGATTTCCAGCAGGGTCAGATCCGGATCGGCGATGGCGATGCCAGCGACAAGGGTCATCAGCCGGTCTTCCGGCGGCCGCTTTGGCGATCGCTTTATCAATGACGCTTCTGCCATGCGTTCGCCAACCATACGATGGACGGCGCGCCTTAGCCGTTCGACTGTCCAGTCATGCCCCTTGCGATTGAGGATGCGCACAACGTCGTCCCAGCTGTGCTGCGGCCGCAACCGGCGCACCGTTGGCAACCAGGTCTGTGCAGACGTGATGAGATCGTCGAGATAGGCGCGCTGGCGTGCGGCCGCGATTGCGCGGACGGCCTCGGGCCGACGCTCCCGCAGCCCCGGATTGCCCGCCAACCGCCCGCGCGCCTTGGCGGCTTTCATCCCTGCCTTGGTGCGCTCGGCGATCAGAGTCCGCTCGAGCTGAGCGACGGCGCCCAGAACCTGCAACGAAAACATCCCCTGGGGGGTCGAAGTATCGATCGGATCGCGCAACGAACGAAAATGCACGCCGCGCTTCTCCAACTGCTCGATGACCTCGAGGAGATGGCTGACGGATCGGGCCAGACGGTCGAGCCGCACGACAACGAGAACATCACCAGCCGCAATCTCGCGTAAAAGCTTCGCCAGCACCGGGCGCGTGCGCGACACGCCAGATCCGTGCTCTTCATGAACGACATGGCATCCGGCCGCTTTCAGTTCATCGACTTGGGCGTCGTTGACCTGATCCTCGGTCGAAACACGGGCATAGCCAACAAGACGGCGAAATGGGGGAGGGGAGGGGCTGTTATAGGGCGTAGACATGAGCGGATTCTGACCGACTTTTTACAGTTATGCAATGTGTGAGAAAAGGAACCTTTGTAGGCGTATTTTATCGATCGATTTGCAGCCTCGCACAGCGCGAAGGACGGGTTGTTTGGTCCAAGGCATCGCAAAGCTGACAAAACGCGCCTGCGGGCTCGCATGGCCGAAATGCACCAATTGCGGGGTTTGGGGAGGGCCGGCGGGAGACAAGAGGGTCGTTCGGTGGTTTACAGCCCGTTCGCGGCCGGGATGACGCTCGCAATCCGACGAGCCGGGAAGAGCAGTCCGGCGAATTGAGGTGAGAATCCAGCGAACCAGGGCGAGAAAAGCCGTGAAAACCCCGCGTTTCTAGGCCATTCCACCGATCCAGGATGACCGACAGTTGCGACAAGCCCGTCAAAAGCCATCACTATCGATACTTGGTGGTTATCGATGGCTAGGCGTGGCCTAGAGCATTATATCCAGTGGCGAACCGTAATGCCGAGATAGATTTCCTTTAGCAAATCATTTACCATGATTTCAATGGCTTACGATCTCGCGAAAATCAGCATGACAGGGTAAGCGGGGAAAGCGGGGCAGATTGGGTGGCAGTGCCTGATAGCGGGCAAATTCGTGAACGACATTGCGTGCTGGTGGGGCGATTGGCATGGTGGCCTTTGGGACGAACAGGAGGGTAGGGCGGAGCAAATGCGGCAGATCGATATCGACAGCCTGGACGAGGCTACCCTCATCGAACTCAACGCCCGCATCGTCGAGCGTCTGCAGTTTCTGCATCACCAAAGAACCGCTGCAGCCCTGCAGGATATCAGGGTCGGAAGCGGCGTGATGTTCGAAGGCCCTGGCGGTGTCCTGGTCCGTGGCATCGTCATCCGGCGCAACAAGAAGACGGTGACGGTGCATGCCGAGGATGACCGGCAATGGAATGTATCGCCGACGCTGCTGAAGCTCACCGGCACCCACGTGCTCGACAGAGTCGGCCATGTCCAGTCCGACAACGCCAACAAGGTCGTTGCCTTCCCCAAACCCGAGCGCCGTTGATGCGCTCAGGGTCTGGCGACGATCATCGTGGCCAGCGCAGGAATGGGTGCGTGCGATGTGCCGATCCCCAGCCGATCGCCGAGATAGTGCCAGAACGACAGGCCGAGTTTCTGGCAGGTCTTCATCAGGCCGAGCAGGCTGTCACGAGCCTGACGACCGTTACGGCTGACCGTGCCGCCCGAAATCTTTCGCTTGATGACAAAGCCACGCAGATCTCTCTCCGACGCATTGGTGTGCAGCGGGGTTTCGGGCCGCTCCAGTACCCGCAGCAGTTCTGCCTTGCGGCGTTTCAGCCGAACCAGCAGTTTGTCGAGGTCATCTTAGCCGGTGCGCAGCGAAAAAATCCGATCAAACCGTGCCTGAAGGCCGTGGGCTGCGGGCGAATCCGGTCTTCGCTGATAGTCTTTCAGAGCCTTGTAAAAGAGCCAGATGAGTTCGCGCAGGGTCTCGACATGCTTCACTTGGCTCGGCGTCGCCGGCATCAGCTTGTGCAGCAGCCGTTCTGCGTGGACCCAGCTTGCGTCAGGGCAAGCCCTGGAAAGGAGAATGGAATGTAGAACCTGAAACCTTTCGAAGTCATTCAGAGGGTTCGACCCCCTCCCGGTAAAGGCGCAGTCCGCCAGCCGGAAGCGAGTCTTGCATGGGCGACGGCAACGTCGCTCGTGAAGCGTAGACAGCGGATGTTGAAGCCTTGGGGTAGCCCCGAAATCATGTAGTTGCTGAGAGCCTTCGGTCTGTTGGGCCCGGGGGCAGCACTGGCAGGACCGTCACAGACGAGGTCCTTTCAGCTCGGCCGGGGTCTTGGAACAGTGCAAAGGCATGGGAGGGATGACCAGGGAACCTGAGAGATCCCGCTTGCGCCCACGGGCGAGAACGCCGGAACAAGGAACCCCGGCTGACTATGGTTCCAGGCTCGGGCTGCGTCCTCCGCGCAGCTCGGGAGCGCCTTGGCGATCACGAACGACGGAGGAGCGTGTGGAGCCTGTGACCGAAACCATAAGGAAGCAGGTCTGCGTGAGTGGGAAGTCGTAGCGCCTTCATAGTAGCAGCGATGTCGGGGAACTGGGCTCACCGGGACCCGACGGAGCGAAGGGAGGCGTCATGTGTAGAGAACCGTTGACCTGAAACATGGGAGGGGACACTGAACCCCACAAACCTGTCTACGAACCGACAACGGATAGCCAATCTGGCGAGGACGAAACGGGGTGTGGCACTGTGCGCGCTCCACCATGTCATCGACTTGGAATGGATGAAGGAGGCCTACCGGCTCACCCGCAAGGACGGTGCCACCGGGATCGACGGCGTCACAGCGACAGACTATGAAGTGAACCTTGAGGCCAAACTTCTGGACCTTTTGGGGCGCATCAAGTCTGGCCGATATCGTGCGCCGCCAGTCCGGCGAGCATACATACCCAAGGCGGACGGGTCGCAAAGGATGCTCGGCATTCCGACCTTTGAAGACAAGGTGGCGCAACGTGCCGTCACGATGGTGCTGGAGGCCATTTACGAGGAGGATTTCTACCCCTGCTCCTACGGCTTCCGACCGGGTCGCTCCGCCCATCACGCGCTCCACGCATTGCGGGGCGAGGTGTGGGGTAAGCGGCTCTATTGGATCGTCGATATCGACATACGCAAGTATTTCGACACGATCCCGCACTCTCAACTCCGGGCTTTTCTCGACCAGCGAGTGACGGACGGTATCATCCGACGGATGATCGACAAATGGCTGGGAGCAGGCGCCGTCGAAGACGGTGTCCTGCGCCGAACGACAATGGGCTCCCCGCAAGGAGGTGTGATCTCACCCTGCCTCTCGAACATCTTCCTGCACCATGTGCTGGACGACTGGTTCGAGACGGAGGTCCGACCACGGCTCCGCGGAGCTTGCACCCTCGCACGATACGCTGACGACGCTGTGATGGCGTTCGACAATATTGTCGATGCCCAACGGGTCTTGGCAGTGCTGGGCAAGCGTCTTGAACGGTTTGGGCTAACGCTTCATCCCGACAAGACGCGGCTCATCGACTTTCGCCCGCGAAAGACGGAGCGAACACGGCATCCAGAAACGGACGCCATCAGCTTCGACTTTCTTGGCCTGACCCACGTATGGGGACGGTCGCGCAGAGGAAAAGACATGGTGATGCAAATCACGGCCAAGGGCCGTTTTGCTCGAGGGCTGGCCGCGGTCAGTGATTGGTGCCGACGAAATCGGCATTGGTCGATCCGCGATCAGCATCGCCACCTCTCCTCGATGCTGCGGGGCCACTTCGCCTACTATGGCGTTGGTGGCAATGGTCGACGTTTGCGATGGTTCGCTCATGAGGTCGTTAGGTTATGGCAGAAATGGCTGTCACGTCGAGATCGCCAAAACGTAGTCCGGTGGACACGCCTCAACGAGATCCTCAAACGACATCCACTGCCGCCAGTTAGGATCGTCCATAAGTTCGCCACTGTCAGCCAAACTCTACTGTGAGGAACCGGATGCGGGAAATCCGCTCGTCCGGGTCTGTGAGGGGTGGGGATGGTAACGTCCCCACCTACTCGGCACAGGGCATGGGTGCCGACCCGGAACTGGCCCGCATCGTCGGAGACGATCACCGTATTGCCGACCAGACCATGATGGCGGATGGCGCCCCAGATGCCGGCCTCGGCAAACGGCCGGATTATGTCCCTGTCGAAAATGTCGATACCATTTTCAGCCAGATACGCGAGAAACGGGACCTGATTGGCAAACCGCCGCGGTTCTCGCGTGTTCAACTGCGCCAGAAGGGCAGGATCCACCTGCCGGTCTTCCAGGAATGTGAAGGCGGCATCGTTGAGAACATAGTCCTGATAGTTGCCGCGCAGCAGAGCCAAAAAGTTCAGCCGCGACTTCGACGGCGCCGTGCGAAAGACAGTGAAATGCTCGCCCCCGATATGCGTTGTATGGAAGTTGCGGTTGGCATGGCGAGCGCCTGTGTTATCGACCGTCACAAAGGGCGCCGA
>NZ_AHZC01000053.1 GCF_000247475.1 Rhizobium sp. PDO1-076
AAAGAACTGGAGCCTGACCGAGGTTCCAGACAGCTACGGCGCGGTGCATATGAATATCGTGCCCCGGGGGGACGGGCGCATGGTCGCCTTCTTTCGCAACCGGTATGCGACGCAGATCCTGTACAGCTGGTCCGACGACGATGGCCGCAACTGGAGCCCGCCGCAACCGACCGTGCTGCCAAACAACAATTCCTCGATCCAGGCGATCGATCTGAAGAATGGTTCGATTGCAATTGTCTACAATCATTCAAACGCCGAGAGTTCCGACCAGCGACGACTTTCGCTCTATGACGAGATCGAAGGCGAGGGGGGGGGCGAGGCGGTAGACGAACAGGCGGAACCGGCCACCGGCGGCACTTATGATGGCCCGCGGGCAGTGTGGGGCGTTCCCCGCGCACCCCTGTCGCTTGCCTTCTCCTATGATGACGGCGTGAGCTTCCTTGAGCATGTCGATCTCGACACAGGAGACGGCTACTGCCTCAGCAACAATTCGCAGCAGTCGCTCAATCGCGAGTTCTCCTATCCCTCGATCATTGAGGGTCCGGATGGCACGCTGCATGTGGCCTATACCTATTTCCGCCGCGCAATCAAATATGTCCGCATCCCTGTCGGTAAAGAGATCTGATGCCCGGCGAGCCGTGGTCAGGCGTTCCAGGTGGCCGCCTCCCACGCAATAACAACTTTACAAATCGGAAGCGCTTGTAAGCGGTCTTCCGGGGAGGAATGTTCGATGGCAAGCCTTGAAACGCCGATCACAATCGTTCGTCCGCATCTGATCGAATTCGGAGTGGGAACAGCGGGAAAGCTCGGAAAATGGGCGTCAGACAAAGGCTTTGCCCGCATATTGGTGATTTCCGATGCGTTTAATGCGGGCCGCGTCGATGCGCTCGAATTGCCGGGGCACGTTGCTGTCTTCGGCGAGGTGAAGCCCGAACCGGACACCGACAATCTCGACAGGGTTCTGGCGGCCGCAAACGCCGCAAATGCCCAGCTGATCGTTGGTTTTGGTGGCGGCAGCGCCATGGATCTGGCCAAACTGGCCGCAGTTCTGGTCGGCTCGTCGCAGAGCCTTCGCGACGTGGTCGGGCCCAACAAGGTCGAGGGACCACGTCGCGTGGCGCTGGCGCAGGTGCCGACCACCGCTGGAACCGGCAGCGAGGCGGGTATTCGCGCGCTGGTGACCGATCCGTCGACCATGGCAAAGCTTGCGGTCGAGAGCCTGTACATGCTTGCCGATATCGCGGTGATCGATCCTGCGTTCACATTCAGCGTTCCGCCAAAGGTGACGGCGGCGACCGGTGTCGATGCCATGGCGCATTGCGTCGAGGCCTTCACCAACCGCAAAGCACATCCGGCGATCGATCTGTATGCGCAGGAAGGGGCAAGGCTTGTCGGGCGTTATCTTGCCCGCGCCGTGCGTGATGGGGCCGATGCGGAAGCGCGCTCCGGCCTGGCGCTCGCTTCGCTTTATGGCGGGTTCTGCCTCGGCCCGGTCAACACCGCCGGCGGCCATGCGCTCGCCTATCCGCTCGGCACCCGCTGGCATGTACCACATGGTGCAGCCAATGCATTGATTTTCCCGCATGTACTCGCCTTCAACACGCCAACAGTGCCGGTCAAGACACAAGCCGTGATGCAGGCACTGGGATATGAGGGGAAGAATGACGTCGGCGCGGTCTTCGATGCGGCCTATGCCTTCTGTGCCGATCTCGGCATCGAAATGACCCTGTCAGGTCTGGGGGTGGACGCGGACGATCTTGCGACTATGGCAAGCGACGCCTTTGCAATCCGCCGGCTGCTCGACAACAATCCGCGCGACCTCAGCCAGGCCGACATTTTGGCAATCTACCAGGCAGCTTACTGAGCCTATTGTTTGAAGAAGGAAGCATGATAATGGCGCGCAACCCGAAAGTGGCAGTCACGCTCGGCGATCCGGCCGGTGTCGGCCCCGAAGTCATCGTCAAGGCGTTGGCGAGTATGGCGCCCGAAGAGCGAAGTGACTTCGTCATTGTCGGCAATATCGAAGCGCTTGAGCGCGCCGACAAGGCGACTGGCGCCGGTCTCAGATACGGTTTGGAGGCGGATGGCCGTGCGGATGTGGTGGCCGTTGACGAAGTGTCGCTCGATGCGCCACTGCCGGAGATCGGCAAGGTCAGCCCGATCGCCGGTGAAGCCTCGGTGCGCTACATCACCCGGGCCGTCGATCTTGCCATGAGCGGCCGGGCCGATGTCATCGTCACCGCGCCGATCAACAAGGAAGCGATGAACCTTGCCGGCCATCATCATGACGGTCATACGGGCCTGCTTGCCCATCTGACCGGCTCGAAAAGCTCCTTCATGCTCCTTGCCTCGGAACGGCTGAACACCATCCATGTCTCGACCCATATCTCACTGAAGGGTGCGATCGAACGGGCAACGACCGCGCGTGTCCTGGCGACCATCGAGGCAGGCCACAGGCATTTCATGCGGCTCGGCAAGAAGGCGCGCATCGCCGTCGCAGGCCTCAATCCGCATTGCGGCGAGAACGGCTTGTTCGGCACCGAAGATGCTGAATTCCTGGCGCCTGCCGTGGAACTTGCCCAGGCACAGGGCATCGATGTCGTCGGGCCGATCTCGGCCGACACCGTCTTTGCCCGCGCCTATAACGGCGCTTTCGATCTGGTGATTGCCCAGTATCACGACCAGGGTCATATCCCGATCAAGCTCGTCGCCTTCGAGACCGCAGTCAATGTTTCACTGGGACTGCCGATCGACCGAGTGTCGGTCGATCATGGCACGGCCTTCGATATTGCCGGAACCGGCAAGGCCAATCACGTCAATATGCTGTCGGCGATCGCCTATGCGCGGCTGATGGCGCGCGCGCCGCGTCCGGCATAAGTTCGGACGGCGGGCTTACGCGGCATGAAACGCCCCGGCAATCAGCGGGTAGACGTCAGTCCTTCGCCCGCTGCAGCATGCCGAACAGATCACGCGGATCGTCCGGATCGGCAATGATGTCGATATCCTGGTAGAAACCGGTGCCTACAAGCTTGGCGCGCACATAGCGCAGGGCGGAAAAGTCCTCGACGGCAAAACCGACGCTATCAAACAGGGTGATCTGGCCCGGCTCGTGACGCCCGATGGCCTCGCCGGTCACCACCTTCCACAGCTCCGTCACGGGGTAGTCGGGATCCATCTGCTGGATCTCGCCTTCGATGCGGGTCTGCGGCGGGTATTCGACAAAGGTATCTGCGCGCTTGAGGATGTCCTTGTGCAGCTCGGTCTTGCCCGGGCAATCCCCACCGATTGCATTGATATGCACGCCTGACCCAACCATGTTGTCGGTCAGGATCGTCGCATTCTGCTTGTCGGCGGTGCAGGTGGTGATGATCTCGGCGCCCTCGATCGCTGATTGCGCCGATGGGCATACGGTGACCGTGAGCCCCGAGCCCGCCAGATTGCGGGCGACCTTGTCGCTTGCGCGCTGGTCGATGTCATAGAGCCGGATCTTGTCGATACCAAGCACGGCCTTCATTGCCAGGGCCTGGAATTCTGCCTGTGCGCCATTGCCGATCATCGCCATGGTCTTTGCCCCCTTGGGTGCCAGATGGCGGGCGGCCATCGCGGATGTCGCAGCCGTGCGCAAGGCGGTCAACAGCGTCATTTCGGTGAGCAGAACCGGATAGCCGTTGGAAACCTCCGCCAGCAGGCCGAAGGCTGTCACGGTCTGCAGTCCCTGTGCCATGTTTTTCGGATGGCCGTTGACATATTTGAACGCATAGATCTCGCCGTCCGAGGTCGGCATGAGCTCGATCACGCCCTCGCGCGAATGGGAGGCCACGCGTGGCGTCTTGTCGAACAGCGGCCAGCGGCGGAAGTCGGATTCAATGACGTCGGTAAGCTCGGTCAGGACCGTTTCGATGCCGATGTGATGCACAAGGCGCATCATGTTTTCGACGCTGACGAAGGGAACGAAGGCTTTTTCCGAAGGGCTGGGTGCTGTCATGGTCCACCGGGGCTGGAGCGTTAACTGTAAGCAGTCTAATCCGGCAGGCAGGCTATGCGAAATGGCGATAATCTATCTGTTTGATCGATGAAACTGACGTTTTGCCTAGCGATGTTGCGCAAAGTGCAAGCTCTTTGCCGACCGGCGACAAAAAAGGCGGGGGCCGAAGCCCCCGCCAGATGCCTGTTTGAGCAGGGATGCTTACTTGAACAGGCTGGGGAGCCAGAGCGACAGCGCCGGAATATAGGTCACGGCCATCAGCACCGCGATGCTGGCGCCGAAGAAGGGCCAGATCGTCTTCATCGCTTCACGGATTGTGATGCCGCCGACCGCGCAGCCGACGAACAGAACCGTCCCGACCGGTGGCGTATTGAGGCCGATCCCGGCATTGAGGATCATCACCACGCCGAAATGCACCGGATCGATGCCGAAGGCTTTGACGACTGGCAGCAGCACCGGTGTCGCAATGATCACCATCGGTGCCATGTCCATGAAGGTTCCGAGCAGAAGCAGGATGATATTGATCATCAGCAGCACGACGATCGGATTGTCGGACACTGCGCTGATCGCCTGGACCAGCAGTGTCTGGACCTGCAGGAAGGACATCAGCCAGCCGAAGGATGCGGCTGTACCGATGACCAGCAGGACCATGGCGGTGGTCCGCACCGCGCCCAGCACCGCTTCGACGAAACCATCCCAATTCAGCTCCCGATAGACTAGCATGGCCACGAGGAAGGCGTAGAGGACTGCGATGCACGAGCTTTCCGTCGCCGTGAAGATGCCCGAGCGCACGCCGCCGAAGATGATGCCGATCAGCAGTAGACCCGGCAGCGAGGCAAGAAAGTAGTAGCCGAGCTTCTGAAAGCCGGGGAAGGGTTCAGATGGATAACCGCGGCGGCGCGCGACGATATAGGCGGTGACCATCAAGGCGGCTGCGAGCAGCATGCCGGGAATGACTCCAGCGGTGAACAGATCGGCGACGGAGACATTGCCGCCGGCGGCAATCGAGTAAAGGATCATGTTGTGCGATGGCGGGATCATCAGCGCGATGATCGCGGCATTGACCGTGACGTTGACGGCGTAGCTGCGGTCGTAGCCGCGGGCTGCCATCTGCGGGATCATCAGGCCGCCGACGGCGGACGCATCAGCGACGGCAGAGCCGGAAATACCGCCGAACAAGGTTGAAGCAACGATGTTGACCTGGCCCAGGCCACCGCGCAGATGGCCAACAATGCCGGCCGCAAAGCGGATCAGGCGATTGGCGATGCCGCCGCGCACCATCAGGTCGCCGGCGAAGATGAAGAACGGGATTGCCATCATGGCAAAGACGTTCATGCCGGAATTCATCTGCTGGAACACGACGATCGGCGGTATGCCGATATAAAGCACGGTGGCAAGCGAGGCGATGCCCAGGCAGAAGGCGATCGGCATGCCGATCATCATCAGCAGGGTGAAGACGCCGAATAGAACGGTATAGGCCATCACGCAGCCTCCTGCACAACAACGGTGGCGGCGATTTCCTCGCCGATGGACACATCAATGAAGCGCTCGGCGGCAAAGATGGCGATGATGGCGCCGCCGGCGATCAGCGGAAAGAAATCGACGCCGCCCGGCAGGCCGAGAACTGGAATGGTTGCAGTCCATGTACCGGCGGCCAGCAGAAAGCCGTAGTAGCTCATGGCGATGCCGAACAGGACGATCAAGCCGAGGCTGACCAGATCCATGATCTTCTGGATGGCCGGAGACGCGCCGTGACGGACGAAATCAAGCCCCAGATGCACGCTTTCCCGAACCCCGACGGCAGAGCCCAGCATGATGAACCACGACATCAACATCAGCGACAGCGGCTCTGACCAACTCGGCGTATCGTTCAAGATGTATCGGGCAAAGATCTGCCATCCGATAATCACGGTCATCGCGACCAGGCCAATCCCTGAAATATACAGGCACAGCTTGCTCAGGCGGCCAAGCCCCGGGCGAATGGCCCTCATAAAGCGCAACATAATTTCCTCCACGGCCGCAACGGAACAACGGCCACAATGCAAGTCCCCAAATGAAAACCGGCCGGATCGTTTGATCCGGCCGGTGTCTTCTGATTACTTGACGTCCTGAACGCGCTTGACCAGGTCCTTCATCTTCGCATCGGTGATGAACTTGTCATAGACAGGCTGCATCGCTGCGGAGAATTCCGCCTTGTCGACGGTGATGATATTGGCGCCCGAGGCACGGATTTTCTCTTCCGATGCCTTTTCGCGAGCCTGCCACAGTTCGCGCATCTTGCCGACGGATTCCTTGGCGGATTCGCGGATCACCGTCTGGTCTTCCGGCGTCAGCTTGTCCCAGGTGATCTTGGAAATGACCAGGATTTCCGGGGTCAGCGAGTGATCGGTCAATGTGTAGTTTTTTGCCACTTCGAAGTGACGCGAAGACTCGTAGGATGGCCAATTGTTTTCGGCCGCATCGACGACGCCGGTTTCAAGTGACGAATAGACTTCGCCGAAAGGCATCGGGGTCGGGTTGGCACCGAAGGCCTCCATCATCGCGATCCACAGATCCGATTGCTGGACACGTACCTTCATACCCTTGAGATCGGCGAGCTTTTCGATCGGTTTCTTGGTCGAATAGAACGAGCGCGCGCCGGAATCGTAGAAGGCAAGGCCGATCAGGCCATGCGGCTCGAAAGCAGCCAGCACTTCGTCGCCGATCGGGCCATCGACGACCTTGTGCATGTGTTCGGTATCGCGAAACAGGAAGGGAAGGCCGAAGACGACGGTTTCCGGCACCAGATTGTTGAACGGCGCACTGTTGACGCGGTTCATCTCGATCACGCCGAAGCGGGTCTGTTCGATCGTGTCCTTTTCGGCGCCGAGCGCCGCATTGTTCATGACCTCGATCTTGATGCGGCCATTGGTTTTCTGGGACACCAGTTCGCCCATGTACTTGACCGCGTCTACGGTCGGATAGCCGTCCGGATGGATATCGGCAGAACGGAGCGTGATTTCTTGCGCATTTAGAGCGCCAGCACCCAGTGTCAGCCCCATGGCGAGGCTCAGCATTGCGGCAGTTTTCATGTCTTCCTCCTCTTTATAAGTGATCCGCCAAAACCTCCCTGGATTGGCGGTTGGCTCTCAGGTCCCCTTGTTCCCCCTTGGTTCAAGGCCGAAGAGCTGCTCGGGATTGTCCACGAGTGCGAGACGGCGGGCGGCATCATCGGCCAGCCAGCCAAGAATTGTGTCGGTGAGGGCAGCGTCATCGGGATAGTCGGCTTGTGTCTTTGCCAGATTGTGCGGCCAGTTCGATCCCCAGACGATCCGTTCAGGCGCGTGCGCCGCAATCGTGCGGCCAATTTCAGCCACATCGGCGAAATCAGGCGCGCCGGTCTTTGA
The DNA here is from genome assembly GCF_000247475.1 of Rhizobium sp. PDO1-076. Taxonomy (GTDB): domain Bacteria; phylum Pseudomonadota; class Alphaproteobacteria; order Rhizobiales; family Rhizobiaceae; genus Allorhizobium. The sequence goes on from NZ_AHZC01000053.1 coordinate 7,372, forward strand.
CGATTCGTAAGCGCCGGCAAACTTGAACCAGCAATTGCCGCGATCGATCAGGCGTTTGGCGGCTGCCACCTGCGGGCTGTCCGGTGTCACGCCGCAGAAAAACTTGCCGTGGTGATCGAGCACCCAGCGTGATTTTAGCCTGGACAGACGGGCTTCGTGCTCGACGATGTTGCTGCCGTCGAATTGCACGGCAAGCATCCAGTTGCGGCTGGAGGCAATGGCGTCGACATCTTCCAGGTGAGTCAGGTCTACGCCACCGCCGGGTAGATCCATGATCCGTAGGCCGATCACGCGCGCATCTGCCAGTTCATCAAGTTCGGCTTCGGTTGCCTGACCGTTGATGGCGGCCACGCCCCAGCCGAGATCACCAAAGTCCTTCAGGCAGGCGATCAGGTTCTGGTTGTCGCGCTGATGGGCATTGCCCTGTGTGACGATGACCCGGTCGATGCCGATCCATTTCATGAATTCGCGGTACTGCGACGGACTTGGCAATTCGCCGGCTGGCAATGGCGGGCCACCTTCGATCGCGGGAAAGCCCGGCAGGTAGGCATGCATCTGCGTGTCGATCGCCCCCTTCGGGAACGCGATCTTCGGTTTGCGGCCGGAATGGGAGCGAACGAGTGTCATCAATCGTCCTTCATCTTGAAGTCGGCGAGGGCATCGCGGTTGATCTCGATGCCAAGGCCTGGACCATTCGGGATGGCGACAACGCCGTTCTGATGTTCGATCGGGGTATTGATCACCGCCTGACGGAACGGATTGTCGGTGCGGTCGAATTCGAGGATCGGTTCGATCGGATTGACGCGGACCGGATCGGGCACCATGGCGGCGATAAACTGCAGTGCGGCAGCGATATGCACGGCGGTGCCCCAGACATGCGGAACGACACGCACGCCGTGGAGGGCTGCGAGGTCGGCCACCCGCTTGGCTTCGGTGAAACCGCCGACGCCGGCCAGGTCAGGCTGGACGATATCGATGCAACGCGTTTCGATCGGTTCTTTCATACCCCAGCGACTGTGCCAGGTTTCGCCGCCAGCAACCGGGATCGGCTGCTTCGCACGTACTTCGCGGTAGGCTGCAAGTTGTTCTGGAACGACCGGCTCCTCGAACCAGTCGAGACCGTATTCGGCAGCACGACGACCGAATTCGACCGCTTCCAGAACGCCGTAGCCATGATTGCCGTCGGCCATCAGGCGCATATCGGTGCCAGCGGCTTCGCGCGCTGCCTTGATCACCCGCAGATCTTCCTCGATGCCAAAGCCGACCTTGATCTTCGAGGCATGGAAGCCTTGCGCGCGGTAGCCTGCAATATCGGTGGCATTGTCTTCGACACGATCAACGCCATCGCGCTTGAAACTGCCGGTGGCGTAGGCCTTGACGGTTTCGCGGAAGCGGCCGCCGAGCAGGATTGAGACAGGCGCGTTGAAGTGTTTGCCCTTGATGTCCCACAGCGCGATGTCGATGCCGGACAAGGCGGTAAGGGTCAGGCCACGTTGGCCCTGGTCACGCAGCGCATTGTAGAGCACTGCCCAGATCTTTTCGGTTTCCAGCGGATTGGCGCCGATCAGCCAGGTCTTGTAGGCTGCAACCACGGCTGCATTCGGCCGCGCCGGGCCGAGGCATTCGCCCCAGCCCGTCGTGCCATCGTCGCAAACGATCTCGACCAGCACATGTGCGCGCCGGTCAAAGCGCATGGACGCGCTCTGGAACGGAACGGCGAGCCTGTGCTCGAGCAGATGGGTGCGAACGTCGACGATCTTCATATCAGCGCTTCCATGGCTCGATCAGCTTGGCGAGCATTTCTTCTTCCGCCGGCGTCAGGTCATCGAGCGGCGGGCGAACCTTGCCGGCATTGAAACCCTGCAGGCGCACACCGGCCTTGACGGCCGACACGGCATATCCCTTGCGGCGGCCGCGCAGTTCCATGAAGGGATAGAAGAAGTCCTTTAGGATGGTTTCGCAGCGTTCGCGTTCGCCAGCGCGCAAGGCCTTGTAGAAGTCGACGGCCAATCCCGGAACGAAGTTGAAAACAGCCGATGAATAGGTGGTGAAACCGGCACCGAGATAGGCTTCGGCAAACAGCTCCGCCGTCGGCATGCCGCCGAGATAGGTGAGGCGGTCGCCAAGCGTTGCGGTGATCTGGCGGATCAGGCCGATTTCGCCGGTCCCGTCCTTGAAACCGACAAGGTTCGGGCAGGCGTCGCACAGGCGCTGAAGTACATCGACACCGATGACCGAATTGTCGCGGTTATAGACCATGACGCCGATGCCGACCGACTGGCACACGCGTTTGACATGGTTGTAGATGCCTTCCTGCGGCGCATCGATCAGGTAATGCGGCAGAAGCAGGATGCCGTCGGCGCCAGCCTTTTCAGCGGCGCGGGCGATCTCGATGGCCATTTCCGTGCCGTAGCCGCAGCCGGATACGATCGCTGTCTTGCCGGCCGCTTCCTTGGCGGTTGCGACGATGCGCGGAATTTCACTGGGGGAAAGAGAGAAGAACTCACCGGTGCCACCGGCTGCGAACAGGACTGGCGCATCGTAACCGGACAGCCACTCGACGTGTTTGGCATAGCTGTCTGGCTGGAACTGTCCTTCGCTGTCAAAATGGGTGACAGGAAGGACAAC
>NZ_AHZC01000052.1 GCF_000247475.1 Rhizobium sp. PDO1-076
TTCGTCACGTCATTGGCGCAAATAAGATCAAGAACCGTGGCCGCGTCCGGACCGCTCATCTCGTATTTGGCAAACGAGGACTGATCGAATATGCCGACCGCCTCGCGCACGTGGTGATGCTCCTGGCCGACGGCATCGAACCAGTTCTGCCGCCCCATGGAATAGACATCCCGGCCTTCGGTGCCGGCAGGCGCAAACCAGTTCGGTCGCTCCCAGCCGAGCTTCGAGCCAAACACGGCACCGTGTCCTTTCAGCCGATCATAGAGCGGCGAGACCAGCCGCGGCCGACCACTCTGGTATTCTTCATGCGGGAACCCGATCGTGTAGTGCTTGCCATAGGCTTCGAGCGTGCGATCGAGCACCCATTGGCGATCCCGGTGCATGCCGGCGAAGCGACGGATATCAACCACCCAGAGATCAAGCGGCGCCTCGCCATCGACCACCCACTGCGCCAGCACCCAACCCGCGCCGCCGCCGGATGCGATACCGAAGGCGTTGAACCCGGCGCCGACGAACATGTTCTTGCATTCGGGCGCCACGCCGAGAATGAAATTGCCATCGGGCGTAAAGCTCTCAGGCCCGTTGATCATCTGCTTGACCCCAGCCTTTTCCAGCGCCGGGATACGCTCGATCGCCTGCACCATATGCTGCTCGAAATGATCGAAGTCATCGTCGAACAGCCGGAACGCCCATTCGTCCGGCACGTCGCCCGTCGTCCACGGCTGTGGGTTCGGCTCGTAACCGCCCATCACCAGGCCGCCAACCTCCTCCTTGAAATAGGTCAGCCGGTCCGGATCGCGGATCGTCGGCGCATCCGTCGACAGGCCATCCAGCCTCTCGGTGATGATATATTGATGCTTGACCGGTTGCAGCGGCACGTTGATCCCCGCCATCGCACCCACCTGCCGGGCCCATTGGCCTGCACAATTGACAACCTTCTCGCAGGCAATGTCGCCGAGCGTCGTCTTGACCTTGAGAATGCGGCCATCCTTCATCTCGAAACCGGTCACCCGGACATTCTCGACGATTTTTGCGCCATGCATGCGCGCGCCACGGGCGAGCGACTGCGTAATGTCGGAAGGGCTCGCCTGCCCGTCGGTCGGCAACCAGCTTGCGCCGACAAGATCGTCGACATTCATCAACGGCCACATCCGCTTGACCTCTTCCGGCGAGATCAGGTGCATGTCCATGCCGAAACTGCCGGCGGTCGTGGCAAGCCGACGGAATTCCGTCCAGCGGTCCTGATTGGTTGCCAGACGCAGGCAACCCGTCATCTTCCAACCGGTGGCAAGACCCGTCTCGGCCTCAAGCCCCTTGTAGAGATCGACGGAATATTTGAGCACCCGGGTGATCGAGGCCGACGAGCGCAATTGCCCGACCAGACCAGCGGCATGCCATGTCGAGCCGGACGTCAGCGTTCCCTGCTCCAGCAGGATCACGTCGGCCTTGTGGTCTCGCGCCAGATGATAGGCCGTCGAGCAACCGATGATGCCGCCGCCGATAACGACGATCTGGGCATGGGATGGAAGCGTGGTCATGCAGATGTCTTTCCATAGAGAGAACGATAGCGGTCGAGCGCCACCTGAAGGCGGAGGAGATTTTCAGCCGTGTAGGTAACGTAGTCGGCACCGGGTGCGTTCAGATGAAGCTCGGAAACCATGCTCCACATGGCTTCGCGCAGCAGGGACGCACATTGCATGGCGGCAAACGCCTTGAGGAAATCCCGGTCGGGCGTCCGGCCAAGGTAGTGGGCAAGAAATTCAAGGCTGGCATCGTCGGAAAAGCCGGAATTCGACGTTGCCCCCGCCAGATCGAACATTGCGGTGGAATAGCCGGCATACTCGAAATCGATCAGCCAGAGCCTTTCGCCATCATCGAGTATATTGGCTGGCAACAGGTCATTGTGGCCAAAGACGATCGGCAGCGGCACCTGCGCCTCCTCCAGCGTTTCTGCCAGATCAAGGTAGCCGGGCAGCTGCGGGACCATCCGGCTGTTGCCCGCAGCCAGCGTCCGCGCATAGTCGCGCACGACATGAAAAGGCCAGAACAGATAGGCACTGCCGCTGACATAGCGGGCCATTGTTTCATGGAAACGTTTCAGCAGTCGGGCAACAGCCTCAGCATTGGCGACAACATCTTCGGCGCCATAGGTCTTGGCACCCAGAAACGCCGTCACCATCACGCCGGGTTCGGCATACCGGACTTCCGGCCCAAAACCCGCCGCATGTGCACTTTGCGCCACCATCAATTCACGCTGCCGCGAGACATGATGAAACGGATAATCCTTGCCGAAACGTACGACATGGCGGCCGACCGCATCGGTGACAACGTAACTTTCATTGCTGATGCCGCCCTTGAGAAGGGCGATTTCGATCGGGCCTTTCCAACAGGGCAAGTGCCGCATGCGATCCCTGTTTGCACTGGTCTCACCAACCTCGCCGGTCACAACGTCCGTCACGCTCATCGGCGCGACGCCTTGTTCGCATACATCACGCATGACCTCCCAGCGGTTCAAACGGTTTCAGCCCCACCTCTGGGTCCGTTCCCCTATGTTCTTGTTGGAGACCCGGAGGATGACCAAGCTTCGTGCAGCCAGATCAAGCTGTCAATCGACCGTGTGTATATTTGCGGCTAATTGACCGATTTTGTGACTTTACTTTTGGCGCACTGGATTGCATCGCTAGCACGGCAACAGCACCGGGACGTCAGCATGGCGGAATCAAAACGACATCGGGACATACTCAATCTCCTGCAGCAAAACGGCACACTCTCGATCGCAGAGCTGGCCGGCCGTCTTGGTGTATCATTCGAAACCGTCCGTCGCGACTTGCGCCCGCTTGCCGACAACCACGCGATTGTTCGGATGCACGGCGCCGTTGCCCTGCCCTCGATGCTTGGCGAGGCACCTTTTGAACGACGCCTGCGTGACAACCCCGAGGCAAAGAAAGCCATTGCCAGGGAACTCGCTGCAACCATCCGCGACGGTGATTCCATCATGCTAGATACGGGAACGACGACGAGCATCCTGGCGCGCGAACTGCTCGGGCATCGCCGACTGACCGTAATCACCAACTCGTCCGACATCGCCAGAACCCTGGCGACCAGCAACGAAAACCGCGTCTATATGGCCGGCGGCGAGCTACGCTCGGACAATGGCGCCGCGTTCGGCTCAACCGCAATTGAGTTCATCAGCCGTTTCAATGTCCTGCATGCCGTGATCTCGGTCGGCGCCGTAAGCGCCGGTTCGGGCATACTGGACTTCGACTTCGAAGAAGCCGAGTTCGCCCGGACCCTACTGACCCGCGGCGATCGGCGGATCGCCGTCACCGACCACAGCAAGTTCAACCGTAGCGGCTTGGTCAAGGTTTGCGATTTCAGCGACCTGACACATCTCGTCACCGACGGCACGCCGCCCCCGGATATCATGAGCGCGCTGGAATCGGCGGGGGTCACCTGCCTGATTGCGTCGTTGACTTAACCGCGACAACCGCAGCCAAGGGCGAACAACGATGCTTGGGAAAAACCCGCCTAATCGTTGCATTGCTGTGGTGCAGGTGGCAGGGATATCATAGGATCCTTGCAAGTGTTGCCCTCTGCGGCATGATCGCGCGGAAGGCAGTTGGTATTGGGTATGATGCCGGACGAATTTATAGGTCAGATCTTGCGTTTGCCGCGCTGGCTCAAGCGCTCGCTTGCGCTTGTGGTCGACATGGTGCTCTGCGCGCTGACGGTTTGGTTCGCTTTCTGCTTTCGGCTTGACCAATGGGTGGTGCTGTCAGGCATCCAATGGCTGACCATCCCGGTCTCGATCGCCATCGCCATCCCGATCTTCATCAGGCTTGGACTTTATCGGGCGATTTTCCGCTTCATCGGCTGGGCAGCGTTCCTGTCGATCCTGAAAGCGATTTCGCTGTATGGCCTGATCTACATGACCATCTTCACGATGATCAGCTTCCCCGGAATTCCCCGCACCGTCGGCATTCTTCAACCGCTATTGCTTCTGCTTGCGGTCGGGCTTTCGCGTCTCGTCACCCGCTATATGCTCGGCGATTCCTACCGCCAGCTTTTGCGGCATGGGAACCGGTCCCATATCCTGATTTATGGCGCCGGCACGATGGGCCGCCAACTGGCGAGCGCGCTCGACAATGGCGCAGAGCTGAAGGTGAAGGGCTTTCTGGACGACGACAAGAGCCTGCATGGGTCGATGATCGGCAGTGCAAGGGTGTATGATCCGGCACAATTGAACGCGCTCGTGGAAAAGCTGGATGTTCGAACCGTGCTTCTGGCGATCCCGAACATTTCGGCTGCACGGCGCAACGCGATCATTGAAAGCCTGCGGGGCGGTCATGTCGCCGTCCGGCTGGTGCCCAGCGTCAGCGAAATCGCGCAAGGCAGGGTCAATCTGTCGGACTTTCACGAGTTGGACATCAAGGATCTTCTGGGCCGCGACGCAGTTGCCCCGAACCCGGAACTTCTAAGCCGCAATATTGCCGGCAAGACAGTAATGGTGACCGGTGCGGGCGGCTCGATCGGAAGCGAACTCTGTCGACAGATCATGGCTGTCGGGCCTGATCGATTGCTGCTTGTCGAGCAGAATGAATACGCCCTCTATACGATCCACGCCGAACTGACACGCGACTTTGGCGAAAAGGCGGATGCAATCCTGCCATTGCTGGGCTCCGTGCGCGACCGCCGCCGCATCCGCGAGATCCTTCAAACCTGGCCCGTCGATACCATCTATCACGCCGCCGCCTACAAACATGTGCCGCTGGTCGAACACAATCCGATCGAAGGTATCAAGAACAATGTCTTTGGCACCGAGGTCATGGCCGAAGCGGCCATCGAAATGGGCGTGCCGCAATTCGTCCTGATCAGCACCGACAAGGCCGTGCGCCCGACCAACATCATGGGAGCCAGCAAGCGCATTGCCGAAATGCTGCTTCAGGCACTGACCGAAAATTGCCGGACTACCACATTCTGCATGGTCCGGTTCGGCAATGTGCTCGGCTCGTCCGGATCCGTGGTTCCGCTTTTCCGCCAGCAGATCCGCGATGGCGGTCCGATCACACTGACGCACCCGGACATCACCCGCTTTTTCATGACCATCCCGGAAGCATCGCAACTGGTGATCCAGGCTGGAGCAATGGCGGAAGGCGGCGATGTCTTCGTGCTCGACATGGGTGAACCCGTCAAGATCATCGACCTTGCGCGGCGAATGGTCGAGCTGTCCGGCCTGACGATCCAGGACGATGAAAACCCCGATGGCGATATCGCCTTCGTCATGACCGGCCTTCGCCCGGCGGAAAAGCTCTATGAGGAATTGCTGATCGGCGAAAACCCCGGACCGACGTCGCATCCCCTGATCATGAAGGCACGCGACGAGTTTCTTCCATGGAAAGCACTTGAGGAAATGTTGCGGCAACTGGAACAGACAATGGATGCGGGCGACGTGGCGGCGAGCCGTGCAATCCTGGCATCGCTGGTCACGGGCTACAGGCCGAGCGCCGACGTGGTTGATCTGGTCGTCCTGCGCAATGCCGAGCAGGTGGAGGACTCGATACAGCTCCCCAATCCGGATAGCACCAGCTACGGGCGCCTGTGATGATCCTCGTCACGGGAGCAAATGGCTTCGTTGGCCATCGCCTGACCGCAGATTTGCGTGCGCAGGAGCAGATCATCCGCACAGTCGGCCGAACAACGCGTTCGGCGGATATCGTCATCGATGCAATCGATGGCCGCACGGATTGGCGCGAAGCCCTGAAGGGAATCGACAGGATTGTCCATCTGGCGGCCCGCGTCCACATGATGAAGGATAGCGCATCCGACCCGCTTGAAGCGTTCCGGACGGTCAACCGGGACGGAACGCTGCATCTTGCCCGCGAGGCCGCCGCCGCCGGGGTCCGCCGTTTTGTTTTCATCAGCACGCTCAAGGTCAACGGCGAGGAAACCCGCCCCGGCCATGCCTTCCAGGCAGACGACAAGCCACAACCGGAAGATGCCTACGCCATCTCCAAGTGGGAGGCCGAACAGGGTCTGATGGAGATCGGCCGACATACAGGCATGGAGACCGTCATCATTCGGCCACCTCTGGTCTATGGCCGAGGCGTCAAGGCAAATTTTGCATCGCTCCATCGTCTGGCTCGCACCCGTCTTCCGCTCCCGTTTGGCAAGCTTTCTGGCCGTCGTTCACTGCTTTACGTCGGCAACCTCAGCAATCTCATCTCCGTTTGCCTCGATCATTCCATGGCTGCGGGGCAAACCTTCCTGGCCAGCGACGGTGAGGACGTTTCCGTCGCCGAACTGGTCCGGCGCATTCGCAGGCTGGAAGGCAGAAGAAGCGGTCTGCCGCCCGTTCCTTCAACACTCCTGCTCAGTGCAGCACGCCTGCTTGGCCGGGAGGAGATGTACAGACGATTGGCGGGGTGTCTTGAAGCAGATGTGTCGAAGACCCGCGCGCTGCTGAACTGGACGCCACCGTATACGCTTGATCAGGGCCTGGCGGACATGGCGGACTGAATTGGGACAACGAGACGTTGCAACCCGATTGGGCAAGCACTAGAACCGCAATCGATTGCTAAAACAGGCAGTCGATATTATGAGAAATGCCGGCATCGGCCGAAAGGCCGGGCACGAACTGAGCAAAAAATATGAAGATTGGCGTCTACGTCATAAATCTCGCGAGATCGCGCGCACGCTGGGATGGCCTGAGCCACAGAGCGGGCGAACTCGGCATCGCGCTGGAGCGGGTCGAAGGCGTCGATGGAACCGCCCTTGCGACGGGAAGCCGCTCCGATCTCGACATGAAACGCTTCCTGCGCGAGAACGGCCGGATCGTCTTGCCGGGCGAATATGGCTGCTACCGCAGCCATATGCTTGCAGTCTCGACATTCAGATCAAGTGACTACGATGCAGCGCTCATTCTGGAAGACGATGTGGAACTGGTCGCAGATCTTGTTGAGAGAGCGGCCGCCATTCTCCAGGCTGCCCCTGAAGCCGAACTGGTCAAGCTCCTGAACCATCGGACAAAATGGTTCCGTCTAAAAGCTACAAGCCGCCTCGGTGACGAGATCGGGCGCAGCGTTCACGGCCCGCAGGGATCAGCCGCATGTTATCTGATCACACGCTCCGGCGCTGACAAGATCCTCAAGAGCCTCGAAGTCATGTGTTATCCGGTGGATGTGGCGCTTGAGCGCGGCTGGCATACCGGCCTTGCTGTCTTTACCGTCCGCGACAACGTGTTGAACCTGAGCCCGGCAAGCAAGACGACCGAAATTGCAACACGCGACGACTATCGAAAGGGCAAGTTCCGCGGACCACGCCGCACGATCACCCATTTGCTGCGCACTTTGGATTACATCCGCAGGATACGATATTGCCTATCTTGAAACGCATTCCAGGACCGATGAACCTGCAACAAATGCCCTATCTGCCCCTCATAATCTCTCTATCATGGGCATTTCTGGCATCCGCCATGCTGCTGGAAAGCGACCTTTACCGCTATGCAGCGATCGCCCTGCTTGTCTTCTGCTGGACGCTTCACCGCACCGATTTCCATCACCTCAAAGGTGACTGGCTTGCCCAATTGTGCTTCGTCTGGGCTCTTTATGCGTTTCTCCGCTTTGCCTGGGGCATTGTCGTCTATGGAGAAAAGGGCGCTTCCGAATGGCTCTATATCTTTCCTTTGCTCATTCCCTGCCTCGGCGCCTGCCTATACGCCACGCGTGATCGTCTCTTCGCCGCCGTCACCTTTCTGATGGTTGCCGGCTTCCTCGGCCTGCTTCTGACGCTGGATATTTCCGCACTCGTCCACGGTGAACGGTTCAGTCCCTTGTACCACCACAATCCGATCCACGCCGCCGTTGGCTGCGGATTGCTGTTCATTTCCAGTGTCTACTGGCTCGCCTTTGCCGCCGAAACAACGATACTGAAAACCACCGGTGGAAAAGTTCTGGCAACCATGGCAATCATGACGGCCCTGCTCTGTCTCGTCGGCATCTTTGGCGCCAAGTCAAAAGGCGTATGGCTCGCCTTTTCAATAGTCTTTGGCTTCATGAGCATCACGGCCGTCGTTCACTATGGTCGCCGTCATATGCTCGTGCCTGGCGCCATCGCCTTGCTGCTCTGCGTACTTGCTGCCGTCGTCACCTTCGACAACATCAAACACTATGCCGGTCCCACGGTCGTCGCCGCCCTGCGCCTTTCCGAACAGGCCATGAGCCAGGAGGAAATCGAAAAGGCCATGGCAAATTCCGTGAGCAAGGCAGACACGCCGGAATCGATGCGCGAGCGGTTGATGCTCTGGACGAATGCCGTGGACATTTTCCTGGATTCGCCCGTCATCGGGTCAGGCAATCTCTGGCTGGCAAAGTGGCGAAATGCGAAATACGCAAATGTTGGCTACACCCTGATCCACAATGGTTATCTCGAAATCCTCGTGCGCCACGGTCTGCTCGGCATGGCGATGCTGCTGATCTTCGTGGCAACTGCCGCCTACCGCATCAGGCTGGCATGGAAGCGCGGCCTTATCCCGTCCAGCCTGATGCTTTATCTGTTCAGCATGAGCCTGTTCTTCTTCATCACCATGGCCTCGAATTCGAACAACCGCCTGGCGATCGGCGAAAGCTTCTTCCTGCTGGCTGGTGCTGCGGTCCTTGCCATTTCCATCATGCTCCGCGCCGATGCTAGACCATCCGCGCAGACAATCCCTGCGTGAACCTATGCTGAAACGTCTATTCGACTTCACCGCCGCGCTGCTTGGACTGATCCTCGCAAGTCCGATCATGGCGGTGCTTGCCATCATCATTCGTCGGACATCTCCTGGCCCGGCGCTTTTCGTTCAGACAAGAGTTGGGCGCAATGAAGTGCCCTTCACCTGCCTGAAGTTTCGCACCATGGCGACCGGTACGCCCGACGTTGCCTCGCATGCTGCGTCCACAAGCTGGATCACCCCCACCGGCCGCTGGCTGCGCGCCTACAAGCTCGACGAACTTCCGCAGCTTATCAATGTGCTAAAAGGTGAAATGAGCCTTGTCGGCCCAAGACCCTGCCTGCCAAATCAGGCGGATGTGATTGCCGCGCGGCGCGCCCAGAACGTCTTTTCGGTTCGTCCAGGCATTACAGGGCCTGCCCAGGTTGCTGGCATCGACATGTCGGAACCGACGCGCCTTGCAGCCGCAGACAGAAGCTACGTCGAAAGCCAGACACTGACCGGTGACATAAAGCTCCTGTTCCAGACGGTGCTTGGCGGTGGCCGAGGCGACGCGGCGACCCGTTGACCATTGGCCTGTTGGCCTGTTGACGACCAAAACAAGCGCAACTGGCTCGGTTCTTGCCTGACCTTTTTTGGTCGGTGATTTATCAAATCCGTATAATCGAATACACTACCCAATAGAGACTGATTCGAAAAAGTCTCACAGGCTAAATGATTTAGCTGAGGTGGCGGACATGGAACAGCAGGCAGACTTTGAGACCTGGGCTATGGTCCGGGCTCAACAGATCATCATGCATCACGGTGCCAATCTCGTGGTGTCAGCCCAACGGCTCGACCACAAGAAAACGACGGCAAATACCTTTGCCCTACGGGCAGCCATCATGAACTCGCTGATCGAGGCAATGTCTGCGCCGCCAGCGAAAGCCGGCAGCGAGATGCCCTATCCGACAGCAGACGTGGTTTCCCTCTAGGCAGCGACGCAACCTGCCCTACCTTGATCGCCTTGCCGATCCGTGACAGGTTTTGCGCCATGCGAATATTGCTGGTGGAAGACACACACGACGTGGGAGAAGCGATCAGTCGCCGGTTCGAGACAACCGGTCATACGGTCGATTGGCAAACGGATGGCCGTGCCGCCTCGGAAATCCTCGATTTCACCGACTACGACCTTGTCATTCTCGATGTCATGTTGCCGGGCCTCGACGGCTTCGAAATCCTCAAGCGGCTGCGCCAGAACCGCAATGCCGTGCCCGTAATGGTCCTGACAGCCCGTTCTGAAATCGATGATCGCGTCAGTGCCCTGGATCTCGGGGCGGACGACTATCTGGTCAAACCTTTCGACTTTCGCGAACTCGAAGCCAGAGCCCGCGTCTTGTTGCGCAGACGTTCCGGCGGCGAGGCTACCAATGTGATTGCCTGCGGAGACGTCATGCTCGATCGCACCAATCGCTCGGTGCATGTCGGCAAACGCGAGGTACAGCTCAAACGCCGCGAGATGACGCTTCTTGAAATCCTCGCCTCGCGTCCCGGCCGCGTATTCAGCAAGGACCAGCTGCTCGACCAGATCTT
>NZ_AHZC01000051.1 GCF_000247475.1 Rhizobium sp. PDO1-076
TCTTTTCTTCCCTGCAAAGCCTGGATCCACATCGTCCACGCTTAGGCTGTCCTGTTGCAGAAATGCATATTGACCGAGCGGATCTCAAGGGCCCAGCTGCGCTTCATCCTTATATTTGGTACGGAACAGTCACGCGACTACCCAGGAGCGCTAAGTATATGCTCGCCCTCGTCTCTGCGGGAGTGGCGGTCCCCGGCAGAATCCTCTATATTGCAAACATGAGCGACGAACAGACCATATCGAAATCCACCAAGTCGGCCGTTGAGAAGGTCCTCCGTGACCGGCTAGGCCAGGCAGGGTTTTCTGGCGCCGACATTCGGGCCGATCGAGACAGCGATGGCGATCCCATCCTACTGGTCGACGTCAAGTATGCATTTTCGGACAAGCCGATCAGTTCGAAACTCACTTATGGTCTCTCGACCGAGGTGCGAAAGGCTTTGAGCGCCCTTGGAGAGACGCGGTTTCCACATATTAGGCATCATTTTGACGAACAGCAGAAGATCGCAAGCTAAGCCGTGTCACATGATTTAATCGCCACTGCTCGGCGGCTTGCCAAGGCCAGCCCAAAGCGTCCACGCCAGTCCGACCTGAAACGCGGCGTCAGTACTGCTTACTATGCGTTGTTTCATGCGCTTGCGCGCGATTGCGCCGACCTGCTCGTCGGTACGGGCGATACACGAAGTGAACCCGCATGGGCGCAGGTCTATCGGACCCTCGAACATGGCGTTGCGAAAAACTCCTGCAAAACAGCGGCAAGCCGCGGCTTCCCGGGCAGTATCGTCTCGTTTGCCGATACATTCGTTATCCTGCAGGAAGAACGTCACCGCGCAGATTACGACCCGCTCGCGCGTTATGTCCGAGCTGAGGTCCAGGTTCTGATCGACAACTGTGAGGAGGCAATCAAGGATCTTGCATCGGCGCCGCGATCGGATCGCAAGGCGTTCGTCGTATGGGTACTTTTCCAGAAGAAAAGATAGTATCGTTTTCCCGGAAGCTGGACAGTTACGTCGGCTTCAGGCCCGTCAATCTTACAAGCTCATCGTGTTCATCGATGTGATACCGCGCGACGGCATCGTAAACTTAACGGAATGTGGATTCGATGTGTGATGAAGGTTCATGACAGACCGTGATCCACATTCCGTTAAGTTTACGATGCCGTTAACACTCCTCTCCGGCCAGACAACCGTCATGCCCAAAAGCGAATTCCAACACTCTAAATCCGTGCCATTTCGAGAAACGGGAGGATCCATTCGGATGCAACTTGCTTTGCCACCGGAGACTGGCCGGACGTCCCTTTCGAACTTGAAACGCTCCTGCCAACGCGCACGCTCATCGTTCCTTCATCGCCTCCGAGGTCACTTCACTGATCGGCGAGAACAGATATTCGAGAATGCGCCGCTGACCCGTCTTGACCTCGATCGAAACTGTCATGCCGGCAGACAATGGAACGGATGCGCCGTCTACATCGATCGTCGATACGTCTGGACGGACAGTGATTTGAAACACCAGGTTCTGGGTTCGCTGCGCATTGCCGACCGGTATGATGCTCTGAAGGTCCTTGGCGGGCTGGCCCTCCAATTGCTGGGCGTCGGGTTCTGGAATGGCGTCTGTTGCAACTGAGGTCAGGATGCCCGGAACCGTGCCATATCTGGTGAAGGGAAACGCCTCTATTTTCAGAACCGCAGACTGACCCACAGAGACAAAGCCAATGTCTCTATTGGGGAGGTAGGCTTCAACCTCAAGCGCCGCGTCCGTCGGAACCACACGCATGACTTCAGTTCCGGATGCCACGACCTGGCCCACCGTGGTGAGAGCGGAAGCCTGCACCGTTCCATCAATGGGACTCTTGATCGTCAGTGATTTGAGGCGATTTCGAGCCCTTACCTGTTGCTGCTGCAGTTCCTCAGACTGCTCCATGGCATCGACCAGTTCTCGTCGCACCTGCGCGGCAAAGCTCGCCAGCGACTTTCCGGCTTCAGCAGTAATAGTCTCAAGGGCTGCCTGTGTTTCCAGCCGTTGCCCGCGAAGTTCGACGAGCGTTGCCTCTTCCTGTTGCTTTGCCTCCACAGCGTCGAGCATGCCGACCCTTGATCCGGCCTGCACGTTTGCCAGCCCCTCCCGCATGGCAACCTTCTGCTGCAACGTCGCCACGAGTTTGGTCTGGACGTCGATCATCTCACCCAGGCGGGCAAGGGTCACCTTCTGCTGCTCTCCCTGCGCTCTCAGGCTTGCCATGATCGTGGCCTGCTCTTCCAATTGACTGACATAGAGATAGCGTTCGCGCTGGACTGTGGGTTCAGGGAGAGCGCTATCAAAGACAATGGATAGATCAATCGGCTGCTGCACATCCCGGAAAGAGGCTCGCCTCCAGCCATTGACCTTGTCCAGAATGGCCTGCCGCCGGGTGATGCCGGCCATCAGGGACGAAAGTTTCGTGTCGATCGCCTGAAGCTCAGCCCTGGCATCCGTGGCATCCAGTTCAACGAGGAGATCGCCGCGCTTGACACGCGCTCCATTGATAACCGGAATGGACGCTGTCTTACCGGCTTCGATCGACTGGATCACCTTTACTCTTCCTTGTGGCTGCAGCTTTCCTTGAGCGGTCGCAACAATGTCGAAGGTCCCGAAGTAGCTCCACACGATCGCCCCGAGCGCAAACAGGCAAATCACCCAGATAAGACCTGCGCGAATTGGCGATGCGGGTTGTTCCAGGATCTCCAGTGCAGCGGGGCGGAACTCCGTCTCCACCCGTGAGCGAGTGACAGGCTTGGCGGGTTTGCGCTTTTCGGGAACTGTCGAATTCATGCTTGCGTTAGCCCGCTCTGCAGTTTCCACAGATGAGCATAGAGACCGTCCTCCCGCTCAAGCAGAACATCATGCGTGCCTTCTTCGGCAATTCGGCCGTCCTTTATTGCGATGATCCGGTCGCAATGGCGCACGGTGGCAAGGCGATGTGCGATGATGATGACGGTACGGCCGCGAACAATCTCACGCATGTTGGCAAGGATGATCTTCTCGCTCTCGTAGTCGAGTGCGCTGGTGGCCTCGTCAAGAATGAGGATGGGTGGATTTGTCGCCAAGGCACGGGCGATCGCCAGACGCTGCCGTTGCCCGCCCGACAAGTTGGCGCCGCGCTCTTCGATATGCGTATCGTAACCTTTTGGCAGTTTGGAGATGAACTCCTCCGCGCCTGACAATCTGGCCAGTCTGATTGCGGCCTCTCGGGGCATCGCCGGGTTCACAAGGCAGATGTTATCGTGGATCGTGCGGTTGAACAGCATGTTCTCCTGCAGCACGACGCCGATATTGGATCGCAACCACGCCGGGTCAATCTGACTGATGTCGTGGCCATCAACGAGAACCTGGCCCTGGTTCGGAATGTAGAAGCGCTGTACCAGCTTGGTCAGCGTGGACTTGCCCGACCCCGATGGACCGACGATTCCGATCACCTCGCCAGGCTTGATTGCGAGATTGACGTCTTTCAGGATTTCGGGGCCATCGACCGAATACCGGAAATTGACAGACTTGAAAGTGATTGCCCCCTTGGGTGGCGGAAGCATGACGCTATTTTCCGGCCGCGGTTCCTGGGCGGCGTTCAAGATGTCGGCAAGGCGGGCAACCGAGATCTGCACTTGCTGAAAATCCTGCCAGAGCTGCGAGAGGCGCAAAATCGGCTGCGATACCTGGCCAGCGATCATGTTGAAAGCAACAAGAGAACCGACTGTCAAGTCGCCGTTGATGACGGCTTGGGCACCAAAAAGCAGAAGCGCGGCAGAGGTGACTTTGTTTATGTACTGAATAACGTTCTGCCCTTTGGCGGAAAGAACGATCGCAGCAAAAGATGAGTGTACATAAGCCGCCAAGCGTTCTTCCCATTGCGCCGCAACCATCGGTTCAACTGCTGCAGCCTTAAGGGTCTGGACGCCAAGGACTGATTCGACCAGCATCTGCTGGCTCTCTGCGCCCCGGTCGAACTTCTCGTCGATCCTTTCCTTCAGTGCCGGACGAACAAGAATTCCGACTGCCATGTAAAGCGGGATCGACGCCACCACGATCCAGGCAAGGGTTGAGGAATAGGCAAAAAGCACGGCGATGAAAATCACCGTGAAGACGAGATCAAGCCCCGAAAACAACGCCTGCCCGGTTAGAAAGCTGCGGATTGTTTCGAGCTCCCTTACCCGGGCTACCGTCTGGCCTGCCGGCCGTGTCTCGAAATATGTCAGCGGCAGGCTGAGAAGATGCCTGAACAATCGCTGACCAAGTTCGACATCGATACGATTTGCCGTATGTGCGAGCGCATAGGTTCTCAGGTACTGCAGGATGACATCAAATAACCCAACCGCAGCAAGCCCGATGACAAGCACGATCAGGGTGGAATAGCTGCGATGCGCTAGCACCTTGTCGACGGTCACCTGGAAGAACATCGGTGCGATCAGCGCGAAGATCTGCACGAACAGGGAGGCCACAAGGACATGCAGGAGCGGTGTACGATAGCGCCATATCGAGGGAATGAACCAGCTGAAGCCAAACTTTTTCGGCGCAGACCCCGCACCGCCGACCCGCCGCTGGACGAGCATAAAACGCCCATTCGTCAATTCCAGCAGTTCATCTGCCGTGATGTTGCGCGCGGCAAAGGAAACCGGATCGATCAGTCGGCATGTGCCGTCCGGGTTCATACCGCCAAGAACCGCAAATGCGCCATCCCCGACAACCGCGATGGCCGGGACAGGCAGAACGGAGATCCGCTCTGGCGACCTCACCCGATGAAGCCGCGCCTTCAGTCCTGTGGCCTTGGCTGCGCGCAGGATCTCGTCTTCGCCAGCGTGACCGGCAAGCGCGAGCTGTCGCGACAACTGTTCCGGCTTGGCCGCGATACGGTAGTATCCGGCGATTGCGCAGATCGCCGAAAGCCCTGTATCGGCTTGTAGATGTAGTCTCGGATCATGACCGGTCATTTACAATACACATGCACACAAACCCCACCCGTGTTTGAAGACACGTGGTGGGGTGGTTCTTGTTAGAGACGGTTACATGAAATCCTCAAGGGGACCCAATCGACCTGGATGGCGTAAACGCAAATGCCGCATCTGCGACGAGATGCCTCAGACCATCCATGGTCTCGTAGGTGCTGGTTCCGGTGATGGCCGATCCATCTGCAAAGGTCACCGCGCCTTCCGTGCTCGGCAACAGATTGAGAAGCTTGATGCCGCTTTCCGACATGGTCCGCAACTCGCCAGCGTCACTGACACCATTCTGGTTCAGATCCTGCCAGATACGGAACTCGCTCCAGCGGGCATCCTGGGAGTCCAGAATGTTGTCGCCGTTTGTGTCGAAGGCGATACGCAGCCCTTCCAGGTCGGAGACATGGTTTTCGTCCGCGTCTCCGGGCCACATCGAAAACGCGATCTCTTGCGCCTGATCGATGTTACCATCGGCGCCGCCGGAACCGTCGGCGGCGAGATCGATTACCAGCAGGCCGTCACCCGCGCCAACCCAGGCGGTCGTGTCGGCAGAGCCGTCACCATCCCAGTCAAAGCGGACCCCGCCCACGGATGTATTTTCCGTGATCGAAACCTGCCCGTCGCCATCCAGATCGACAACGACCGGTCGGCGGTTGGGATCCTCCGTCTTTCTTGTATATTTTCCGTCGTCGTACCAAATTTCCGTACGAACCAGGCTTAGCGCCTGATAGTACATCGTCTTCTTAACCCAGCTTTGATTGTTCAACGCATCATACCAGTGCCTGTAGTAATTTACGGGATTGTTTTCGTAGGAAACCTCCCGCGCCAACACGCCATTGTATTCGTAGAATTTAGTTCCCTTCGAGTACCCTTGAGAATTGTCCGTATCAAAGTAGCTAACGTCACGCGTGTTGTTGTCGTGAAGGATACTTTCCTCCAATAGTCGGCTGCTGGAGTCATAAGTCCGCACGACGTTCTGCCACGAAGCCGTATTGTTCACGTCAAACGTTGCTTCAACCCAACGCCCATTGTCGTAGTTCACAATCTCATAGAATGCCCTATTGGCCCCATCATAGCGTGTTACAATGCGAGACCACGTCTGCGCGTTTGCAGGGTCGAACAAATGCCGAAGCAATGTCCCATCATCGCCATACTCATAAACTCCAGTCTGACTGCCCGCTGCGTTAAAATTCTGGACATATTGGGACCAGCCATACGCGTTGGCTTGATCGTACGTGGTAATCCACCTAGTGCCGTCGTCCATGAATAGAGTCTCAGTCAGCTTCTGCCCCGAAGCATTGAAGCTCTGCTCAACTCGCGACCAAGCCTGGGCGTTTGTCGGATCATACAGATAGCTGACCGATGTACCGTTATCACGGTATTCATAAATTCCGACCTGAGCGCCACCTGCGTTAAAGTTCTGGACGTATCTCGACCAGCCATACGCGTTTGCCAGATCGTAGCTGGTGATCCACTTTGTGCCATCGTCCATAAATTGGGTTTCAGACGACTTCTGCTCAGCAGCATTGAAGCTCTGCTCGATACGCGTCCAGGCTTGCGCGGATAAAGCGTCGTGTAGCGTGGCGCTTTTCAGCTTCCCGTCCACCGAGAAGATCTCCAGCGAACTTATCAAGCCGTTAGATGCCTCAAAGCGGGTACGAGTTGCAGTCAGATCAGCCGATCTCACATAGGTTTCAATTTTTCGGTTTGAACCGTCAAATGTTTCACTGCTGAGCAGATCACCAATCGCGTCGATCCTCGACGTCCTGGTCTCTGTGACCATCCCGGCGGAAGTTTTCTTCACCGCCACCTTTTCCACCGCACCATCGACCAGGGACGTGGTGGTGATGATGGAATCGATCACACCGTCGTTCTGGGTATCTGCACTGAGGACAGTCACTCGCCCGTCAGGGCTCTGGGTGAGCGTTCCCTTCGCCTTGACGGTACCATTGGCGTTGGTCTCGGTGATCGTCGTGACGGTGCTGCCATCGATCTGTGTGACGGCTGTAGCTGTCACTTCAAATACGCCATTGCCGTCAATATCCATGCGAATGTTACGCGTCAGGCCATCCGCGGACACCGTCGTCTCGATCTTCGTCGGGATCGTGTCGCTCCAGTAGATCTCGCCGACACGAATTTCGGAAGATGCTTTTGCTGCGGCATTGTTGGTGACGGTCGTCTTGCGGATACCGGACGGCAGAAGCTCTTCACGAACCGTCTGATCGGCGGTCCCATCGCCATTCACATCGGTGCTCTCCAGCCGAAGCGTGCCATCGGCACTGACGGTTTCTTCCGTCTTGGATTTGACCGCATTGGTGGCGGCATTGACAACCGTGGTCACGACCTTTGTGCTACCATTAGCAAAGGTTTGGCGATCAATTGTTTTCTTCAGATCGATGACGCCGTCACCGTTCTTGTCGGTATCAATGACTGTCCGCTGGCCGTTGGCGCTTGTCATCGAACTGACAGAGGACACCACGTTGCCGGTCGATCCGTACCTGGTCTCAACCAGGGATACGCGACCGTCGGCGAAGCGGGTTTCCACTTCACGATGGTCAACGACACCATCGCCGTTACGATCACGCAAAATCGCCTTGGTGCGGCCATCTGCAGTCTTGTCGACGGTCTCGCTCTCGATCAGCTGACCGCTGGCGTTCTTGACCGATTTAACTGTCCTGGAACTACCGTCAGCCAAGAGAGATGTCACGATCGACGTCGTCCTAGCCGCCCAGCCAGTGACATTCGATGTCTCGGCGACTGAAGCGCTCAGGCCGTCCTTCGAGACCGTCGTCACCCGCGAAGAGATCGTCGAACCGTCCGCTTTCGTTGCAGTTTCGGATCTCGTTTTGCTGCCGTCGACATTCAGGACAGTCACATCCGTCAATGTCTGGTCGAAGGTGCCGTCGCCATTGAGGTCGGCGCGCTCCGTGATCGTCAGGCCGTCGGCGGACACTTTGTGTTCGTCGATGCGCGTGGTGACGCCATTCGTCAGCATCCGATCAGTCGTCACCCGCGAGCCATCGGCTTCAAGGACGATCTGACTTGTTCGCGACAGACCGAACGTGCCAGCACCCGTGTCGTCCCATTGCTTTGACGTGGTCAGACCATCGCCCGACGTGGTGGTGACAGTCTTGCCCTTGAGCTGCCAGGCGCCGCTGACCAAGGATTCCTGCGTCACCGTCGTGCGCGAACTGCCATCAGCCAATGGCTCGGACTTCGAGACGACGCGCGTTTCATAGGTACCGTCACCATTGCCGTCATAGAGCGTCGTAACGGTCAGCTCATCAGCACTCGTCGTCACGAGCTTCGCGGCCGATACTGTGCCATCCGCCTTCAGGTTCTGATGGAGCGTGGTCGTCGTGCCATTATCGAGGCTCGACTCGGTGATCCTGTCATCAAGCTTGCCATCGCCGTTGATGTCTCGAGTCAGGATGGTCGAGTTTCCATTGCCGGCTTGAGAAAGTGTCTGCGTGCTTTCCAGGCTGCCATCCGCCTTTCGGAAAGTCTCGGTGGTTACCTTGCTGCCGTCCTGCGCAAGCACCGTCAGCCGCTCATGCGATCGTGTCGTGGCACCAGTGGCATCACTCCAGACCGTGTTCGAACGAAGACCATTGCCGCTGGTCGTCGTAACCGACCGTTCGACGAGCGTCGATGTGCCGGAATACTCCGTCCTCGTGACCCGCTGAGAACCATCGGCGAGGATTTCCGTCCTGGCAGATTTCGTGCGATCGACCGTCCCGTCACCATTGCTGTCGATCGACAGCACTGTTTCGAGGCCATTGCGGCTGACGGTTTCTGTGGCCGTACTGGTGACCGCGCCAGCTGCATTCCGTCCCGTTGTGGTGGTACGGACAGAACCGTCTGCAAGGACCTCGCGCAAACGGGTCTCATCAACATTGCCGTCGCCGTTTCGATCGAGCGTGGTTGTGACCAACCTGCCGTTTGCGGAAGTCTCGACGATCTGCCCCGACACCAGTGTCAGATCCTGTGCACGGACCTGCTGGGTCTCGACGACCCCACCATTCCCCAAGAGCTGCTTCGTGTTTTGGACCGTCTGGTCGATGTCGCCATCCCCGTCCAGATCGCTTGCAACAAGGCTCGACAAACCATTGGCGCTCTGAGTGCTTGTCTTTACACTAGCGACGGAACTGCCGGATTTCTGCGTGACCGTGACAGTAGTCGAGCCATCGGCGTTCAGCGTGGTTTCCGAGCGGGTGCTGAGGTCGACGACGCCGTCGCCGTTCAGATCGCTGGAGGCGATGACCAACGAGCCATTGCCATTCTGGCTGGTCACATCCTCCCGTAGGAGCGTCCCGTCACCGGCCATTGTCCGTTTCGTCGTGGTCTTGCCGCCGTCCATGCCGAGAACGGTGGCTGCCGAAGCCTGGCCATCAACAATGCCATTGCCATCGACATCCTGCGTCGTCGCCTGAACCAAGCCATTGGCGCTCGTTGTCGTCTGCTTCCTTGAGATAACCTGTCCGAGATCGTTCAAGATCTCTTCGGTGGTGGTCTTGGCGCCGTCAGATGTCGTTTGACTGACCTGGCGAACATTCGCCTGTCCGTCGCCATCGACGTCCACCGTCCGTGTCACAAGCAAGCGATCATGGCTGGTCACAACCGTTTCGCCAGTCAGTAGCGAGCCATTACCGCTGCGGGTCTCGATGGTCCGGGTCTGGCTTCCGTCAGAACCAACCACCGTGCTGTCGAGAAGATCACGATCATGAAGGCCATCGCCGTCGCTGTCCGCCTGTGTTCTGGTCACCAGCCCATTGGCGCTTTCGGTGACCACCGTCCGTTGCAGCAGGCTATTGCTGCCGCTTCGCTGTTCAACTGTCTGTTGCGCGCTGCCATCGGCGTTCTTGACTGTCACCTCTGTGAGGATCTGATCGTCGGTGCCGAGACCATATCGGTCGTTTCGAACGATGGTGGAAAGACCGTCCACGCTTGTGGTCGAAACGGATTTCGAAAGAAGCGTGCCATCCGCAGAATAGCTCTGGCTCGTCTGAACCGTCTGACCATCCGCGGCCTTGGCGACGGTTGTCACCTGCTCGAACAATCCGTCGCCATCGCCATCGACGGACTTTGATCCCGTCAAGCCATCCACGGCCCGCACGGTCACGGTATTCGATAGCAATGCGCCACTCGCACTGTGCGTGGCCACCGTCTGGGTCCGCTCCTGATCCGCGGCAATCACCGTGACATCGGAGACGACGCGATCAAACACACCATTGCCGTCCGCGTCGGTGGAAACCACCTTGCTCAAACCGTTGCTCGATACTGTCGTGGAAGACATGGAGACCAGAGAGCCGTCGCGAGCCTTCGTCTGCTCCACAATCTCGGTCGCACCAGAGGTCGCATTGCGGGTCGTGACACTGGAGACGCTGCGGTCGAGCAGTCCGTCGCCATTCAGGTCGGCGGTTTCTGACCGGATAAGGCCATCCGCCGAGATGGCAACAACGGTTTCCGCAAGCAGGTCGCCGTTGCCGGCATGAATGTTGTCGCGCTTGGTGATCGATCCGTCTGCGTTTTTGGT
>NZ_AHZC01000050.1 GCF_000247475.1 Rhizobium sp. PDO1-076
ACGGTCCGGATTGCAGCAGAAAACACGGCGACGGTTGCGGCCTTCGCCTTCATCGGCGCCTATGTCGCTTCGCTCCGCTATCTGGTCAAGGCTCTCGCCGTCTTCGACCTGTCTGCTTACACATTCATCCGCCAGGCCGCGATGATCGTTGTCTCTGTCCTCGTCACGATCATCCTTTACCGAGCCTTGCCCAATCCACTTCTTGCAATTGCGGATTTCGCAAAACCTCCATCGAATAACACGCCGATCACGATTAATCCGGGCGTCCCTTTGATCTGGATCCTGCTGGCATTGTGTTTCGGCCTCTTGCCGGAAAGCGCAATACAATTTGCGTTGCTCAAATCGACCAGCGTGATCAACTGGATCAAGCAGACCGACGACCGTTTCAAGGAATGGACAAGGGTCATACCGCTCGATGCCATTGATGGCATAGACTATTTCACCCGGTTCCGATTGGAGGAATGCGGCATCTCCGAAGTCCAGTCACTCGCCACTTACAATCCGATCATGCTTCACATCGAAACACCTTATGGGATTTACCAGGCAATCGATTGGATAGCACAGGCTCAACTTTGCTGTGTTGTAGGACTGGACCGCTTCCTTCTGCTACGCCAGTTCAACGTCCGGACCATTTTTGATCTGGAACGCGCCTTGAAGCAGGATCGAAAACTAGCGACCGAGGAACAGCAAGCAATCGACAAGTTCGACCGGATTTATGCTGCTGTTCTCTTCGCGCCCAACAACCTGTTGCACGGCATTCAGATCACGAGCAATGCAAAATTCCTGATCCCTGGTGACGAAGCAGGACAGGTGCGGGAAGTGGATGCAGGAGAGTTCAGCCGTTGGGCGTTGTCATCGATTACGGGCACAGCGAAAGACGCCTCCCGCGCCATCGAACACCTGATGGACTGGATCGGTGATGATCTGCACGTTCGTCGCCTGCGGCGTCTATGGAACGAAATTTCCGGACGCCTCGGTCCCTTGTCTCTCACCTTGTTGAGCGATGACGATATCCGCAAAAATGCGGGCGCACCCGTCAAACAGTAAACTCCACCGATCGCCTTCCCCTCTCCATAACCTTGCGCTATGCCTTGTGCCGACATTTTCGCAGGCATTGAGTATCGGGAGCATGAGCATGGCAAAGGTCGCATTCATCGGTTTGGGCGTCATGGGATATCCGATGGCGGGGCATCTGAAAGCCAAGGGCGGCCATGATGTGACCGTCTACAACCGCACAACCGCCAAGGCAGAAGCCTGGGTGAAGCAGCACGGCGGCCGCCACGCGCTCACCCCGGCCGAAGCAGCCAAAGATGCGGATTTCGTGTTTACCTGTGTCGGCAATGACGACGATCTGCGCTCCGTCACCATCGGCGAAAACGGCGTTTTGTCCGGCATGAAACCCGGTGCAATCCTGGTCGACAACACCACGGCTTCCGCCGAAGTCGCACGTGAACTCGCCGCTGCAGCCGAGGTCAAGGGCTGCGGCTTCATCGACGCCCCTGTGTCCGGTGGTCAGGCAGGCGCCGAAAACGGCATGCTGACTGTGATGTGCGGCGGCGATGACAAGACATTCGAGCAGGCACGGCCGGTGATCGACGCCTTTGCCCGAATGGTCGGCCTGATGGGGCCAGCCGGTGCCGGCCAGTTGACCAAGATGGTCAACCAGATCTGCATTGCCGGCCTAGTCCAGGGTCTCGCAGAAGGGATTCATTTTGGCAAGAAAGCTGGCTTGGACATTGAAAAGGTTATCGAAGTCATCTCCAAAGGCGCCGCTGGCTCGTGGCAGATGGAAAACCGCCACAAGACCATGGCCGTCGGCAAATACGACTTCGGCTTTGCCGTCGACTGGATGCGCAAGGATCTCGATATCGTGCTGACGGAAGCCCGGAGCAACGGTGCAACCCTGCCCGTCACAGCACTGGTCGATCAGTTCTATGGCGAGGTGCAGAAACTCGGCGGCAAGCGCTGGGATACGTCGTCCCTGCTGGCGCGGCTGGAGAAATGACACCCGGGCCGCAGTCCACGACCAAAGATCTCATTGGGCATCTGAAAAGCCTGCGCGACGATCAGCAAGTCAGGACTATGGCCCGCTTCGCCATAGCCACGGAAACCGCACTCGGCATCTCAAACCCGGCCTTGCAGCAACTCGCCCGTCAGATCGGGCGGAACCATGCACGGGCACTGGAACTCTGGCACAGCGGTATGCGCGATGCGCGCATGCTGGCGATCTACACGGCAGACCCGAGCCAAATGACCAGATCCGATGTCGAATTCTGGGTCGCGGACTTCAATTCCTGGGAAATCGTCGATGCCGCCGCTGATCTGCTGACCGAGCTTTCCGGTTGGCAAGAACTTGTCGCGCATTTTGCACAGGACGATCGCGAGTTTGTCCGGCGAACCGCCTTTGCAATGATCGCCGGCGCTTGCGTCCACAACAAATCCGAGCCGGATGCCACCTTCCTCGGCTTCCTGCCGGTGATCGAGCGACACGCCAATGATCCGCGCAACTTCGTGCGAAAATCAGTGAACTGGGCATTGCGCAATATCGGCAAGCGCAATCAAGCCTGCCACGACCCTGCGCTCGCCTGCGCGGAACGACTGGCAGAAAGCGGCGACAAGACCGCGCGCTGGATTGGCAGGGACGCAGTCAAGGAGCTGACGAGCGAAAAGATTCTCGCCCGTCTTCGAAAAAGCTCGACAGTTTAGTCCTCGTTCGACTTGTTGTTGTCGAGCATCATGTAGTCGAGCGGCAGTTCGGTCGTGTACTTGATCTGCTCCATGGCAAAGGCAGAAGACACGTCGCGGATCTCGATTCTGGCAATCATGCGCTTATAGAAAGCGTCATACGCCGCAATATCGGGAACGACCACGCGCAACAGATAGTCGACATCGCCGCTCATGCGATAGAATTCGACCACTTCCGGAAACTCGGACACCACTTCCGAAAACCGCTTCAGCCATTCGATCGAATGACTCGACGTGCGGATCGAGACGAAAACCGTCACCTTGGTGTTGACCTTGGCCGGATCCAGCAGGGCCACGCGACGGCAGATCACGCCGTCTTCCTCCATCTTCTGGATGCGCCGCCAGCAGGGCGTCGTCGACAGTCCGACCTTCTTGGCGAGATCGGCGACAGCCAGGGTGGAATCTTCCTGGAGAATGCGAAGAATTTTGCGGTCGAGACGATCCATGACAGGCCCTGAAAAACTGATTTTCTCAGATATACCGGGATTCGATCAAATTAAGGAAAATTATTTCGATCTATCAACAGCGAAACCTCTCGCCGCAGCGCCGGCAGCACCTCCGCCTCGAACCACGGATGTTTCTTCAGCCAGCCGGTATTGCGCCAGCTGGGATGAGGCAAGGGCAGCACCCGTGGTCCAGGCACATTGCTGTAGAGAAAATCGCGCCAGTGCTCGACCGTCTCCGTCATGGTCTTTCGACGCCGGCTGCCGAGATGCCAGGTCTGGGCATATTGCCCGATCGCCAGGACGAGTTCGATCTGCGGCATCGCATCCATCGTCGCCTGGCGCCACTGCGGTGCACATTCGCGCCGGGGCGGCAGATCATGGCCCTGCGCATTATACCCGGGAAAGCAGAACCCCATCGGCACGATGGCAAACAGCGACCGGTCGTAGAAGGTCTCCCGATCGACGTCGAGCCATAGCCGCAGGCGATCTCCGGACGCATCGTTGAACGGAAGTCCGGTCTGTTGTACCCGAAGGCCGGGAGCTTGGCCCGCGATCAGGATCCGCGCGGTCTGCGATAGATACGCGACGGGCCGAGGTTCGTGCGGCAGTCGATTGATGTCGCCACCGGCCGGACAGTCACGACAGATCCGGCATTGGGCAATTGCACGCCCGAGGTCATCGGCCGGATCAACCATCGCTCGCTCCAGCCTGTCGGATCCTGGCTGCCATGCGGTCAATTCCTCCACCATGCACCAATGCGCTCGATTGCAAACGCCATGAACCCGTCATCTGGTTCCATCTCGTCCAATTGGCGGGCCCGGCGCCAATCCGACGGCTTTTCAAATGTCACGTTCCAAATTCCTCGCTGCCCTGCCCGAGCTTCGGCCTCCGCTGCCAGATAATCATCCTCGGCCACAACCAGCCCCCGACGCGCCAGTTCTTCTGCCAGATCTGTCCTCCCGCTCGCACAGCGAACCAGCAACCGCCGATACTTGTCCTGCCGTCCGCCTTCGCACACCCAGTCGGCGCGATCCAGCATCGCAGCCAAACCGTCGCGCGCCGACACGCCGCAATCATAGCTGCCTTGACCGCTTATGCATTGCTGGCCAAGCTCCGGCGCATCGATACCCAGAAGCCTAAGGCGGTTGCCATTTGATGAGAGCGTGTCGCCATCGACGACCTGAAACGGACCGCCGAGATCAATGGAAGCTTCCTGTTCGAGCTTCGCAATGATGAGCAGTGCCAGCGCCAGCATGCAGAGCCCGACGAGCGCATCCCGCAAACGCCTCCTCACCACCGCCACATTCCCTCCCATTTCAAAAACAAATCCTTTGCACATATGGCAAACAAATCCTTCCATGACAGGATCTTCTTAAGAAATGGCCGATAAGCTTGCCTTAGTCAGCGGTAGAAATCTTCCCAGTGATGAGTAACGGCGTACCCACATCCACCGACAAGAACATTGTCGACCTGACGCGCTCCCACCACAGCCGGGCAGCGGCGAAAGCCGTGCGCACAACCCGTGAGCGACTGCAGTCGGATCAAGGCGTCTCTCCCGCATTCGATGTCGAAATCCTCGGAATGCACCTTTCTGCGACCCTCCAGGGCGCGGCCGTTATGCCGGCCGTTCTGCTGCTCGTTGCGGGTTTTGGCACATATCTCAAATCAGAACCGCGTCTGTTCATCTGGGCGATCCTTGCGCTCAGCATTCATGCGCTCTGCATTCTCGTCGTCAAACGTGCCTCCAAGGCGGTCATCACACCGGAAAATCACAAACGCTGGCGACAGTTCCTGCTGGCGGGTCAGGTCGCCATGGGTTGCTCCTGGGCGGTATTTGCCACCCAGCAATGCACCACCTGCGGCGGCAGCGGCTTTGTGTTTTTCAAAGGGGCGGTCTTGCTGCTGGTCCTTTCGATCACGGCGATGGCCAACATGCTGCTTCGCCAGGCCGTCCTATTCGGTTTTTTTCCGACAGTTGCAGCACTGGCCTACATTTCTCTGACCGGCCGCCAGATGCTTGACCTCGGTCTGACGGCGGTGTTCACCACGGCCCTGATCTTCTTCATCTACATCAC
The DNA here is from genome assembly GCF_000247475.1 of Rhizobium sp. PDO1-076. GTDB lineage: Bacteria > Pseudomonadota > Alphaproteobacteria > Rhizobiales > Rhizobiaceae > Allorhizobium. The sequence goes on from NZ_AHZC01000050.1 coordinate 5,267, forward strand.
CAATCGCCTGCATCAGGCAAATTTGAAGCTGCTTTCCTTCCAGACCGAGAAAGACGACCTGATCGCCGAACTGGAAGTGGCAAAATCGCTGTCCGATGAGGCACGTCGCCGCGCCGAAGAGGCGAATATGGCAAAGTCGCGCTTCCTCGCATCGATGTCGCATGAACTGCGTACGCCGCTGAATGCGATCCTGGGGTTCTCGGAGGTAATGGCAACCGAAATCCTCGGCCCCCTGAACAACCCGCTCTACAAGGAATATGCCGGTGACATTCACCGTTCGGGCAAGCACCTGCTGGAACTGATCAACGAAATTCTCGACCTGTCGCGCATCGAAGCTGGCAAATATGAACTGAGCGAAGAGGTTGTCTCGCTTCTGGAACTCGCCGAAGACGGCATCGGCATGATCCAGCTCAGGGCGAAATCAAAGAATATCCGTATCGAGGAACAGTTCGAACAGAACCTGCCCTCCGTCTGGGCCGACGAAAAGGCCATGCGACAGGTCGTCCTGAACCTGCTGTCGAATGCGGTGAAATTCACCCCCCAGGGCGGCGAGATCATCGTCAAGGCCGGCTGGACGGCTGGCGGTGGCCAGTATGTCTCCATACGCGACAACGGTCCCGGCATTCCGGAAAACGAAATCCCCGTCGTACTCTCGGCCTTCGGCCAGGGCTCGATCGCGATCAAGAGCGCCGAGCAGGGCACCGGCCTCGGACTGCCGATCGTTCAGGCAATCCTCGCCAAGCATGGTGGGGAATTCAAGCTCAAGTCGAAACTGCGCGAAGGCACCGAAGTCATCGCCATTCTGCCATCGAGCCGCGTGCTGGAAAGCCTTCCCGCCGTCAGCGAGGCCAAGGCTGTCGAACCCCGCCGCCGTCAGTTCGCCTGATCAGAGATAACCGATCAGGCGCGAGCCGATAACGTAGCAGACCAGCAGCGCATTTGCGACGATCAGGCAGAAGACCGCAAACGATCCCAGATCCTTCGCATTGCGCCCGACTGTCGAGATTTCCGGCGAGATCCGATCGACAAGCTCCTCGATCGCCGTGTTCAACGCTTCCACGCAAAACATCAGCAACATCAGGATCAGGAAACCGAGATACTCAAGCGTGGTTGCGCCAACGAGTGCGAACAGGCCCATGCCAACGACCAGAGCCAGGAGTTCGTGCCGGAAGGCGGCTTCGCCGATCAGGCGGCGAAAACCTTGCGAGGAATACTGACCGGCAGCGAAGAGATGCGCTATGCCGGTCTTCTTCTGGATGACCTCGGCCGCAAGGGTTTCGGGGCTTGTCGCCGATTTCTTCTGCTTAGCCATGGGTCTTGTTGCTCACACCGGCCTGATCGAAGGTCGCCATGCCGGAATGGCAGGCGGCCGCAGCCTTGACGATGCCGGCGGCCAGTGCAGCACCAGTGCCCTCGCCCAGCCGCATGCCAAGCGCCAGGAGCGGCGTCTTGCCAAGCTGTTCTATGGCCTTCAGGTGGCCAGGCTCGCCTGAGACATGGCCGATCAGGCAATGGTCGAGCGCCGTCGGATTGGCAGCCTTCAGGATGGAAGCGGCAGCCGTCGCGACATAGCCGTCGATCAGAACCGGAATTTTCTCCATGCGCGCGGCAAGGATTGCACCCGCCATGGCCGCAATTTCACGGCCACCGAGACGGCGCATGACTTCAAGCGGATCGTTCAGATGCTCCTTGTGAAACGCGACGGCCTGCTTGACGGCTGCGATCTTGCGCTGCAGCACATCGCCTTCCGAACCCGTGCCCGGCCCGACCCAGTCTTCGGCCTCACCGCCATAGAGCGCCAGGTTGATGGCAGCCGCAATCGTTGTGTTGCCGATGCCCATTTCACCGATGCACAGCAGATCCGTGCCGCCGGCAATCGCTTCCATACCGAAGGCCATGGTTGCGGCGCAATCGCGCTCGGACAGCGCCGGCTCGCTGGTGATGTCACCTGTCGGATAGTCGAGTGCCAGATCAAAGATCTTCAGCCCCAGGTCATAGGTTACGCAGATCTGGTTGATCGCCGCACCGCCAGCCGCAAAGTTTTCGACCATCTGCTGGGTGACCGAAGGCGGAAATGGCGTGATGCCGTGTTTGGTGACACCATGATTGCCGGCGAAGATTGCGACCAGCGGACGGGTGACCGCTGGCGATCGGCCAGACCATGCGGCAAGCCACATCGCGATTTCTTCAAGTCGTCCCAGCGCTCCTGGCGGCTTGGTCAACTGACGGTCACGGTCACGCGCGGCAACCAGTGCCGCGGTGTTGGGTCCCGGCAGATCGCGCAACAGGGCGCGGAAATCGTCGAATGGCAGGCCGGTAACGTTCATGGGGCGAGCTTCCTTGTAATCTTCCAGCAAATCAGGCTTTGTGGCCTCTCTCATACTGGCCACAGGCACCCGTCTCAACTTAAAAAGCGGCAGATGCGGTCGCCATTTCACTGGACGACGATAAATGCTGGATTGGCGCGCCTACATCGATGAGACGGCAAGGGCAATTTCCTTTCTGAGCCGCCTGCCTGTTCCCGATCGTTTCTTCGCCGGCCATGACGGCTCCTTGTCAAAAACAGCAGCGGCATTCCCTGTCGCCGGCCTACTGATCGCCCTGCCCTCGGCCTGCGTTCTGGCGCTGTCTCTGACGCTCGGCGCCGGGTCCACCCTAGCGGCGTTGCTCACCATTACGGTGCATGTCGTGACCACCGGTGCGCTGCATGAGGATGGTTTATCGGATACCGCCGATGGCCTTGGCGGCGGCCATGATCGCGACAAAGCCCTGACGATCATGAAGGATAGCCGCATCGGCACCTATGGCGCCCTGGCCCTGATCCTGTCGATCGCATTGAGGACGACGGCGCTGGCGACGCTGTGCATCCCCGGCTCCATTGCCCCCGCTATCGCCGCGTGGCTTGCAGGCGCAAGCCTTAGTCGCGGACTGATGGTTTGGCACTGGTCCTCACTCCCAACAGCCCGGACCGATGGCGTCGCATCGCGTGCCGGTGCGCCGACCAAGCCCGTGGCCAATCTTGCGCTTGCACTGGGCGGTGCACTCGCCATCGCGCTCGGTTGGCTCGCATTGCCCCTTGCCGCGCTGCTGACCTCCCTGATTGCCTCTGGCATTCTCAGCTATGGCTTCACCGCTCATATTCGCCAGAGACTCGGTGGCCAAACCGGCGACACCATCGGCGCGTGCCAGCAATTTGCCGAGATCGGCTTTCTCGTCACTCTTGCCATCGCCCTTTAGGCAACCGATATAAAGGAACCGACTGGAAGGCCGCGATGGAATCACCCTGCATTCTGATCTGTTCGATCGACGACAAGACCGGCTATTGTTTCGGCTGCGGCCGCACGCGCGACGAAATCGGCGCCTGGATCGGCTATTCCGACGCGGAGCGCCGCAACATCATGGCAGCGCTTCCGGCACGGCTTGAGACGGTGGAACGAAAGCCCCGCCGCGAAACCCGCCGCACCCGCATGACACGTGAGCGCGAGACCGGCTGATGCGGCTGATCATTGTACTGGCCATTCTCGGATTTGGTCTCGCCGTGTTGGTTTTCAATCATGACGCTGGCCAGAGTTTCGGCATCAGCAACGATGATTTCGGCAGCCTCGTCGCGACCCTCCCGATCATGCTGATGTTGTCCGCTGGTATCGTCGCCAGCCGCCGTTCGCTTGGTCAGAGCGCCAGGCAACTGGCGATATGGGTACTGATCACCATGGTGCTGGTCACCGGCTATCTCTATCGCAATGATTTCAGTGCCGTTGGCGAACGGGTGCTGGCCGGCCTGATGCCCGGCAGGGCCGTCACCGTGACGACTGCAGACGGTTCGACCGAAGTCGTCCTGCACAAATCACTGGGCGGTCACTTTGAAACCACCATTGACGTCGGCCCTGTATCCGTACCGGTTCTGATCGACACGGGCGCCAGCTCGGTTGCCCTGCGCTTTGAAGATGCCGTGCGCATCGGCATCGACCCGGCAACGATCAATTTCACCCGCACGGTGATGACGGCCAATGGCCGCGCATCTGCAGCCCCTGTCCGCATCCCGGAAATCCGACTTGGACCGATCACCCGCACCAATGTCGAAGGCGTGGTTCTAGAGGAAGGCAGGCTCGACCAGAGCCTGCTCGGCATGAGCTTTCTCTCGACACTTGGATCGCTGCAGATGCAGACCGATGAATTGCGGCTCCGCGACTGAGGACGTCAGGGCCGCAGCTTGTAGCCCGTTTTGAAGATCCAGGCGAGAAATCCGAGGCAGAGCAGCAGGAACAAGCTGACCATGCCAAGGCTCAAAAGCGGATGCACATCCGAGACCTCGAAAAAGCTCCAGCGGAAGCCGCTCACCAGATAAAGCACCGGATTGAAATGGCTGACCGTCTGCCAGAACGGCGGCAGCATGTTCACCGAATAGAACGTGCCGCCGAGGAAGGTCAACGGCGGCACGACCAACATGGGAACAAGGCTCAACTGCTCGAAATTCTTCGCCCAGATGCCAATGATGAAGCCGGCAAGGCTAAACGTCACGGCGGTCAGCAGCATGAAGAACAGCATCAGCAGCGGATGAGCGATGGAAAGATCGACGAAGAAGGCCGCGGTTGCCAGAATGATCAGCGCAATCATCATGCCTTTGGTCGCCGCTGCCCCGACATAACCGATCAGGATTTCGCTCATCGCCACCGGCGCCGACAGGATCTCGTAAATGGTGCCGGTGAATTTCGGAAAATAGATCCCGCTCGATCCGTTCGAGATGCACTGGGTAATCAGCGTCAGCATGATCAGTCCAGGCGTGATGAAGCCACCATAGGGCACGCCGTCGACTTCCTGCATGCGCGAGCCGACCGCCGCGCCGAAGACGATAAAATAGAGTGCCGTGGACAGAACCGGCGAAATCACGCTCTGCAGCAGGGTCCGCCGGGTGCGCGCCATCTCGTAATAGTAGATGGATTTGATCGCCTCGATATTCATTCAGCTTCTCCGATCAGCGAGACGAAAATATCCTCAAGCGAGGTCTGGCGCGTCGAAAGGTCGTCGAAACCGATGCCCGCGGCGTCGACATCCTGCAGCAGGCGGGCAATCGCTCCGTGATTGCTGCCAAGCTCGTAGTCATAGATCAGCTGGTCGCCCGCTTCACTGAGATTAAGACTCCAGGAAGAGAGGCTTGCAGGAATTTCTTCAAGCCGCGAATGAAGCTGAATAGCCAGATGTTTTTTGCCGAGCTTGCGCATCAGCACATCCTTGTCCTCGACCAGCAACCGCTTTCCCCGGTTGATCACACCGATACGGTCGGCGATTTCCT